>JAOAPR010000166.1 GCA_025463005.1 Bryobacterales bacterium
CGAAGAACATGACGCCGGCGGAACGCTCAGCACGCGCAAAGAAGGCATCAGAGGCAGCAGCGAAGAATCGGACGGCTGCGCGGCTGGAGCGACTGGAGCGGCTGGAAAGGACGGCCAAGTCACCAAAAAAGGTGCAGGGCGAAAGTGAAGCCAGAGTAGGGCCGCGGTGAACTTGGGCAACTCACCTACAGGCACTCACTACGACAAGCGGTAGGCGGCTCAGGGGTTCGGCATCCTTTCAAGTTCCATCTGGCGCGTGATCGGAAGCGTTTGCCAGAGCCAGAACTTACCCTGTCAACACCAACCAGGCCACTACCCCAACACTAATTCGCGCCAGGTGTTTGTTCGGCCTCAGGTGCACCGTTGAACAGTTCTACCTTCGGAGTGTGCTGATCTCCGAGAAGGCCGGCGATGGAGTGGGGGCAGCTAGAACGCCGGGAATGAGGGGTTTAGTCTGACCCGGTGGACTGGCTGAACCGGTTGAGGTATGGCTGCTGGATAAACGGCGACACACACGATGATGAACACCTATACCAAATGTTAGTTTAAGCGTGTGGTTGCAATGGCCGAATCCGAAACTGCACTAGGTGTTTTGGAAAGTCATTGAAACCTGAACTCGATCGGTTTCTGACATCCATATTTGGCACCAATCGAAACCAAATCTGTTCCCCCGTGAGCCGTAATGAAGGAATAACGAGGGACTCTGTGGCGGTCTCTACGTGTTGGACTATTAGCCTTCGGCACGTTCGGCTTGATCAGCCTCACGTAGGTTCTTTGCTCGAGCGCTCGAAAACGCCCCGTTCTTTCTCGTTTCCACTTCCGCACTCCTATGTAAGATCGGCACCTACGCTGCCTGGAGGAGACCGGAACATATGTCGCCGGCGGACAGTTCACCCGGCGCGAAGGGGACACCCACAGCAACAGCGAAGGAACGGCTGGACAGCGAGCGACGAAGCGAGAGTGTGAGGGCGCAGAATGTCGGCAACGTTCGCTATTGGGCACGGAGCGAGACTTCCCCGCCCACTGTGATGTTGGAGGGATTACACAGCGGTTGGAAGTGAACTGCTCATGCCGTAGCAACTGCCACAGATCCCTTGAAATAAGCTCCGTCTTCAATCTCTTCCATTAAGTCGTATACACAAACACAACTAACGTTAGTGTTGACGCCACAGAACCCCCGCCGCTGACCAGCACAGATAGCGACCAAGCCCTTTCCCTGCAGTGACGTGGGGCGGGCTGGAACTCCATTCAATCCTAACAAATCACTCAGGAGCCGCCATCTGGGCCGGGCAATTAGGCACAGTTGACATCGTTCATATCCATGTTACTCTCAGACACGAGTGCGGATTACAAGCAATTGTAGTTGGCACGAGTAGGACTTAAATAGAATGAACAATTTTGTTTTCAACGATCATGACGGCGACCTAACAGCACCGCCTCCCGATTTCGATCTGGACCCAGTGGAATGGGACGAGAGGCTCTCCCCATTACGAATAAGGTTTCACAACGACGATCCGTTACGTCGCGGGCGGGAATTCTCACTCCCTTCAACCGGCGGTATGAAAGCAATTCCCCAGATACTGCCGCAAGCCTCCAAACCGCAACTGCCAATGTACTCCATCAGCTTGCGAACGACATGGATCCAAGCGCTTATCCTGATTCTGCGCGGCCTTGACTAGCAGCCCGTGGTAATAGTCAGATTTCCATCCCAAAACATGTGACCTATGAAATGTTTTGGGCGTCTATATGACATGGCGATGGGAACCAGGCGGAAGCGAGAGCGGCAGCAGGATTTGTGGATCGCGACGAGCGACGTGGTCGAGACTCCGGCGAATGCGTTTTACGACCGCCTGAATCAGATCCTGGATGAGCACCGGTTCGATGCCAAGGTAGAGCGGTTGTGCCAGAAGTTTTATAAGAAGAGCGCATACGGCCGGCCGAGCATGCCGCCTGGAGTCTACTTTCGAAGCCTCCTGATCGGCTACTTCGAGGGTTTGGATTCGGAACGAGGCATCGCGTGGCGGACCGCCGACTCCCTGTCGTTACGCAAATTCCTGGGCTACGCGCTGGACGAGGCAACGCCGGACCATTCGACGATTTCGCGGACGCGGCGATTGTATTGGCTGGAGACTCACAAAGCGGTCTTCCGCTGGGTGCTGAAGATTCTCGATCAAGAAGGCCTGGTGAGCGGACGCACGGTGTCGATTGACGCCACTACGTTGGAGGCCAATGCGGCACTGAAGAGCATCGTGCGGCGGGACAACGGACAAAGCTACAACGACTATCTGAAGGAGTTGGCCAAAGCGGAGGGGATGGAGAATCCGACCCGGGAGCAATTGGCGCGACTGGATCGGAAGCGAAAGAAGAAGGGATCGAATCAGGAGTGGACGAGCCCCAGCGATCCGGACGCACGGATTACCAAGATGAAAGATGGCCGCACGCATCTGGCGCACAAAGCGGAACATGCGGTGGATCTGACGAGCGGCGCGCTGTTGGCGCTGACCCTGCAACCGGCCAACGAAGGCGATACGACGACCATCCGCAAGACGTTGGAAGAAGCGCAGGCAGTGGCACGCGAAGTCAATGAGCGGGGAGTGGAAGAGGTGGTGGCCGACAAGGGCTATCACAGCGGTGCCGTGCTGACGGACGTGCACGAACAGGAAGTCAGAAGCTATATCCCCGAACCCGAGCGGGGGCGGCGGAACTGGCAGGGTGAGGGGAAAGCGGAAGAGCAGAAGCGGACGTATGAGAATCGGCGACGTGTGCGCGGCGATCGCAACAAGCGACTGCAGAAACTGCGGAGCGAACTGACGGAGCGGAGTTTCGCACATCTGTACGAAACCGGCGGGATGAGGCGAGTCCATTTGCGAGGACGAAACAACATCCTGAAGCGACTGCTGGTGCACGGAGCCGGGTTCAATCTCTCGCTGATCTTGCGGAAGACCATGGGAGTGGGCAAGCCCCGGAGGCTCCAGGGGCTTATTTTGCAGCCCTTTAGGCTCTTCACGCGCAGCTTTTGGTGGCTCTGGGATGCTTTCGGAGCGCCAAGGCGGGGACGCGATCACTTTGCGTCGCAAAGTT
>JAOAPR010000183.1 GCA_025463005.1 Bryobacterales bacterium
GCCCTATTTCTTAGTGACCATGTGCTTGATGTCTTGTTCGTTTTCGCTGCAGACGAATTCCAGAAGCTCGGTATCCACCATCAGCGTCGGCGATTCCTTCACCGTCCAGGGCTTGGTATACGCGCCCGGATCGTTGATGGTGATTTCGATCTCCAGGTGTCCGAAATCCTTGCGCCGGAATTTCTCGGTCACCAGCAACTTCTCTGTGGCAGGATGCCCCGCCTGATCGAGCCAAGCCTTGCCGTTGAAGCCGTTGCTGTCGACTACCAGGGTGTCTCCCTCCCATCGCCCAATCGAATAACCAAGCCAAATGGGATTCGGATCTTCAGGCAGCTTGCGGCCATCCATGAAGATCTGGCGCCATTGCGTGAACGCTTCGTACAGGATCACCACCTGTCCCGGCACCTGGATCAGTTTCCATGGAACCGGCGCCGCGTCAATTTTGGGAACGCCTTGCGGCAGGCAATTCGCGTCGGGTTCTTCGTGGGCGTGGAGTCCCGCCGAACGCTCCTTGAAGAGGGTCTCAGCCCACGGTTGCATCGGAACATCCCCCGGCTTGAGATCCGCGGCGAGATTCACCAGATATTTGGGATTGGGATTCCAGATCCCGGAAAGATCCGGCTTGCCGTCCGCAAGCTTGGGAGCGGGAGCCGTCAGAATCGGTTTGCCGTCGGCGGTCCTGGGCACGCCCGGAGTCTTGTTCGTAAGCCACTGTGCGGAGGCCGTGCAAGCCAAAAGCGCAGTCACTGCGAAGAACCGAGCGTTCATTCTCACGATATGCATTATGCTCCAACTACAACGAGTCAACCGGGATTATACACCCGTCAGGAGATCTTTTCCGGCCTGTATCCGCCCTTGGACCTGTCATACAGCCAGATGGCTCCGAACACGATCAGCAGGATCGCGGGTAAAACCGCAACCGCCCGGAATGAGGCCTGCGCAGCAATCCCTAGAATCCGCTCGAGCGCGGGACCCGGTTGGACGGCATTGAACGCCGCCTCGCCGCCGGCCACCTCAATCTTCTTGCGATCGTAAATGGCCCCCATGATGGGCAGCACGAACTGGATCGACAGCGTACCGGCCGTGCCCATAAGCCCCATCAGTAGAGCCCCGCCGCGCGGGAAACGCTCCGACGCCGTCGCCAGCATGGTCGGCCACATGTAGCAGACTCCGGTGCCCCACAGCGTGGCTGCGAGCAGTCCCAAGGCCGGCGAGTTCGCGAAGCTCAGCGCCACCAGCCCCAGCGACGCGCCCAAGCAGGAGCACCACAGCACACCTATTGCGGATAGCTTGTGGACGAGCGGTCCCGCGAAGTGCCGCATCACGAACATCAGCCCGTTGACGTAAACCAGCAGCAGGATGCCCTGCATTCCCACCGTGCGGGTCAACGCCAGGTCCACCCACTGCCCCGGCGCTAGCTCGGATGCCGCGGTGAGAAACATCGAACAGAACAGCACGAAGAACATCGGCTTCAGTAATTCCTTGAACATGTCTCCCGCCGAAATACCTGCCGCCTTGCGCTCCGTCGGCGGGAACTTGACTCCCAGCGAAAGAGCCACGCACACGATGGCCGGCAGCAAAACTATGGCGAGCTTCGCCTGCCACCCCAGACCGATATGCGACATTCCCACACCCAACAATCCGCCGATGACCACTCCACCGGGCCACCAGGCGTGCGCAGCATTCAGCTTCGCGGCCTTATCATCCGGGTAGAGCGATGCGATCAGCGGGTTGATCACAGTCTCCGCCAATCCCCAGCCGATGCCCGCTACCAGTGCACCGGACCACAGCGCCCAGTAGACGTTGGCGCCCGATGCGAAGCTCCCGGCGAACGCCATCATCACCATCCCCACCGATAAGAGGATCGGAGACAGCGGCAACAGCACGCGCATCCCGATTACATCCAGCAACGGACTGCCGATCGCAATAGTGATGGCGAAAGCTAAGAACGGCACACCCAGGATGGTCGCGATCATTTCGGCCGAGTGGGCCCGGTCGATCGGATCGAGAAATATGCGTTGCAGGTCGGCGGCGGTGTTGGCCCGGATCGAATACGCCACGCCCGCGCTGGCCAGCGCCATCGTGCTCACCAGGAACAGACGGGCCTTATCGTACATGTTCCCAGGCATGGCGACGATTACTCTCCAGTTCTGCTTCCAAAATGATTAACTGCCGAAGCCCGTCGGCAAAATCCGGATATTCCGGCTTCGCCCCGGGGTTTTCAATCGACGCGTAAAAGCGGCGAAACAACTGCTTGAACGTGTCGTCGTAGCCTTCGCTGTGGCCTCCCGGCAGATCGGCGTAAGATCGAGCTCCTTCCTTCAGCAGTGCCGGATCCTTGATAATCAGTTGATTATTCGTGTTCCGGTTGCCGATCCACAACTCGTCTGGTCGCTCCTGGTCCCAGGCGACGCCGGATTTGGTCCCGTAAATCTCGATGCTGAGTCGGTTTTTGCGGCCTGCCGAAACCTGGCTCGCAGTAAATGTCCCGCGCGCTCGGTCGCCCACGCGGAAAATCACGGCGCCGAAGTCTTCGGTGTCGCGCGCCTTGTGAAATGTCTGCAGATCCGCACACAGCGAAGTGATTCGCTGGCCTGTGACGTGTTCCGCCATATCGCACCAGTGCGATCCTATATCGGCTAACGCGCGCGATGGGCCGCTCTCTTTAGAATCGACGCGCCAGTTCCAGTCGGTATCGTACAGCAGCCAGTCCTGCGAATAGGTGCCCTGCACGATGAGGATTTCGCCCAGATCGCCGTCTTCGCGCATCCGCCGCATGTGCTGAACCATCGGATAGTAGCGGAGATTGTGGCAGGTGCAGTTCCGCAGCCTTTTTTCGCGAGCCAGATCCGCCAAGGTTCGTGCATCCGAGGCCGACGTCGCCAGCGGTTTCTCGCACAGCACATGCTTGCCGGCTTCGAGCGCGGCCTTAGCCATGCGGAAATGCGCTGCGTTCGGTGTACAAATGTGAAACGCTTTGATCGCGGGATTCGCCAGTGCGGCCCGAAACGCGGCTTCGTCGCGTCCGCCGACCGGAATGGGTTCTACCGAACCGAGTCGCCGCAACGCTTCGGCATGTACGCGGCCCATGAAGCCACCCCCGAGAACGGCGGCCTTCATGCCCACCAAGCCGCTCCAGGTTTTTCGCGCGGGACAATTTGGTTGAGGAAAGACGCGGCCCGGCTCAAGCCCTCTTCGGCCGAAAACAGACTGTCTTCGTGCTCGATCGATAACACGTAATCGTATCCGAACATCCGCAGCGTCGAGACGAACTCTCGCCACCACTCTTCGCCATGTCCGTAGCCGCAGGTGCGAAAAATCCACGCGCGATTCCGCTCGTCGGTATACGGTTTCGTATCGAGCACCCCGGTGCGGGGCAGATTGCGGAAATAGATCTTCGTGTCCTTGGCGTGGACGTGGAAAATCGCATTGCCGAGCACGCGGATCGCGGTGATCGGATCGATGCCCTGCCAGAACATGTGACTGGGATCGTAGTTGCACCCCACGGTGGGCCCTGCCATCTCGCGAAGCTTCAGCAGCGTTTCCGGATTGTAGACCACGAACCCCGGATGCATTTCGATGGCGATCTTTACGCCGTGATTCGCCGCGAACCGCGCGTGTTTCATCCAATATGGCTCAACAACTTTGTCCCACTGCCAGTTGAGCGTTTCCAGATACTCCGGCGGCCATGGGCAGGTGACCCAGTTGGGCCGCTTGGCGTTGCGCGAATCGCCCGGGCAACCCGAAAAATCGACCACCACGGGCACGCCCAGTTGTTCAGCTAACAGGATCGTCTTTCGGCTCACCTCCTGATCGTGCTTAGCGCGATCCCGATCCGGATGCAGCGGATTCCCGTGGCAGCTCAGCGCGCTAATCGAGAAACCGTGATCGGCGATGGTCTTTTTGAATGTCTCGAGCGCGGCGCGGTCCTTGAGCATTGCGAGCTTGCAGTGCGCGTCGCCAGGATAATTTCCAGTCCCCAGTTCGACCGTGCCGATCTGGTTGGTTTTCAGAATTTTCAAAACTTCGGGCAAGGGGAGCCGCGACAGCAGGGGAGTAAAGACGCCGACTCTCATCCGATTCGGGACAAGACTAGCACAGCCGCACAGAAGCGGGCGGACGCCTCATTAAATTCAAGGTACTGCCGCCCGCCTTCGTTGTGCGGCTGTTACTCAGGAAGAGTGATATCGTTTGAGGAATGCGGACGCTTACAATCTCAGGCATTTTTGCCGCGTTTACCATCGCGGTTGTTACGATAGGTGTTCTTTGGGCGCAGGACGCTATTCCCCGGACACAAGTGATTCCCGTTAGCCGCCGGACCATCCAAACCACCGATGGGCAAACGCTCCAGGGGCAGGTCCTCTCAGAAGGTATGTCCGACCTGCAGCTTCGCGCTGACGACAAAAGAATTCGCCTCTTGC
>JAOAPR010000341.1 GCA_025463005.1 Bryobacterales bacterium
GCGCGCCGACGAGGTTTACGGCGACACCGAAATTCCTGAGCGCAAACCGGGTACTTAGTCCAGTTCCGTCGCCCGCGTGGTGCTCTCCGGGCGCGATTGGGGAAAAGAACCTGCCAGCCTGCGGCAGAGTCTAAGAATTGGGCGCACGGCATGGTTCCAGTTGCAGCGACGAAAGGCCAAACGAGCACACGCTCTCGTCCGCGTGTGAAGAACCGAGCCGCGCCGGTTCAGATCCCTGAAAATGTGACGGACGCCGAAATCACGGTGGAGGGCGGCACCGTAAAGCTCACCAATCTGCAAAAGATTTTCTGGCCCAAGCTGCGGCTGACCAAGCGCGACCTCTTGCAATATTACGCAGATGTCTCACCTTGGCTGTTGCCACACGTAAGAGACCGCGCCATGGTGATGAAGCGCTATCCCAACGGGATTAACGGTCCATTTTTCTTTATGAAGCGCGCGCCCGCGCCGCGGCCTTCTTCGATTCCAATCTGTCCCATCGAGCACGCTTCGGGCAACGTCATCGGCTTCCCGGTGATTCAGCATCTTGCGTCCTTGCTCTGGCTGGTGAACCTCGGGTGCATCGATCTGAATCCGTGGTACGCGCGATGCGATGACGTTCACCGCCCGGACTATCTACATTTTGATCTCGACCCGGTGGAGGGGACTCCATTTCCGCGCGTGCTGGAGACGGCTCTGCTGGTCCGTGATGCGCTGGCCTCGATGGAAATCACCAGCTATGCGAAGACGACTGGCTCGCGGGGCGTCCACGTGTATGTTCCCATCGTGCGAGGACCGGATCAAAAGCAAGTCTGGAGCTTCGCCAAGAAATTCTCGAAGGAGCTAGAGAAACAGCATCCGAAAATTGTCACCGCAGAGTATCGCGTCGCCAAACGCCCCAAGGGGCGAGTTCTAGTCGACTACAACCAGAACGCGTGGAACCGCACGCTTGCCTCGGTCTATTCGGTTCGGCCAAAACCGCTGGCGACCGTTTCAACTCCGGTGACCTGGAAAGAAGTCGAACGCGGCGTGCGCATCGAGGACTTCACGATGATGAACGTGCCGCAACGACTTAAAAAGCTCGGCGATTTGTGGGAGCCGCTGCTCTGGGAAAAAGAGCGCGTGCGCCTTGAACGCTTCCTATGAGCCTGCCGATCAGCAAGAAATTTTTGCCAATGGAGGCGCAACCGGCAACCGAGCTTCCTGCCGGCCCCGAGTGGCACTACGAGCCAAAGTGGGACGGATTTCGCTGCTTGGCATTTCGCGACGACGGGAAAGTCGAACTCGTATCAAAATCACAAAAGCCTCTGACACGCTATTTTCCGGAACTCGTTGCCGAACTGAGCTCTCTCAAGGCTAAGAACTTCGTGCTGGATGGCGAAATTGTGATTCCCGTCGATGGCAAGCTTTCGTTCGACAATTTGCTGATGCGCATTCACCCTGCGGAAAGCCGCATTCGAAAGCTAAGCGCAGAAACTCCTTGTGTGTTTATCGTGTTTGATCTGCTTGTGGATGAGTACGGCAAGCCGCTGATCGGGCTGCCGCTTCACGAGCGCCGGCGTAAGTTGGAAGCTTTCGCGAAAAAGTATTTCAAGAAAGAGGGACTAATCCGCCTGTCGCCGATGACTCGCGATCTTTCGGTTGCGCGCAAATGGTTCCACATGGGCGTGGGCCTGGACGGTATTGTCGCTAAGCGCGAGGATCTGCCTTATCAGTCCGGTGAGCGCACTGGCATGCAGAAGATCAAGAAGCAGCGTACGGCAGACTGCGTGGTGGGAGGTTTTCGTTACCTGGAAAAGAAAAAGCTGGTCGGCTCATTGCTGCTAGGTCTTTACAATGACGAGGGTTTGCTCGATCACGTCGGCTTCACATCTTCGATTCGTAACGAAGACCGGCAGCAGTTGACGAAGAGATTGGAGAAAATGATTAAGCCTCCCGGCTTCACGGGAAAAGCTCCCGGCGGCTTGAGTCGCTGGAGCACGAAGCACTCCATGGAATGGCAGCCGGTTGAGCCGAAGCTCGTCGCCGAGGTGCAATTCGATCATTTCACCGGGGGCCGATTTCGGCACGGCACGAAGTTCCTGCGTTGGCGACTTGAGAAGGATCCACGGCAATGTACGATGGAGCAGGTTCAGCGAGAGGATCGTTCGGCGCTAGATTTGCTGTGATTTTGCATAGGCCGGCTGACAACTATCTTTGGAAGCTTTGCGGGCCTAGGGCCGTGCCGTTCACCAGTGGCAATTGCCACGTAATTTAATTCCACTTTCTCTCGCACGCAC
This sequence comes from Bryobacterales bacterium, assembly GCA_025463005.1. GTDB lineage: Bacteria > Acidobacteriota > Terriglobia > Bryobacterales > Bryobacteraceae > Palsa-187. The sequence goes on from JAOAPR010000341.1 coordinate 2,277, forward strand.
CGCAGCATCAGTCCGCCCCGGCTCATGTCGCCGCGCCCGGCGAATTCTGTAGGGAAAACTAGCTTGTCGCCGAAAATAGCCAGCAGTGGCTCCACATATTTTGGTGTCGCAACGCTGCCTAGTAGTACAACATCGCAATCATTGCCGAGCTGCTTGTGAAGACGGCGTGCGTCGCGCTCCAGCGGAATTCGGTAGCGTGGTTCAGACGCATCGACGGGCACGGCTGAAATTTCGCAAAGGTCGGACTGAGTAATGAGTGCGTCAGGGGACATTAGTCCGCCGCAGGCCGTGATGACCAGCACTCCGGGCGCACCATCGGGAGGAGCCGCGAACGTGCTCGCGTATGCCAGCTTGCCGCGAAAATAGAGCCCGCTGATGAAGCTAAACGCCTCGCCAAGCGCGAGTCCCCCGGTCCTTAGCCGGAGCGCCAGCCCGAACATCGCGCCTTCCCGCAGGAGTAATTGTGCGCGCTTGCCGGCGGCGTTCGCCGGGGAGAGAAGGAACACCCGGTTTGGGCGCAGCGCAGCCCCTCGCTTTGATTTTGGCTTTATCGGATGATCCCGCACCTCTAAATAATATCCCATCGCAAAGAGCGGGCCTAACCGACTGAATTTTCCGTTTTCGAGCCGAACTGAAGACGCTTACCGGATGTTCCGCCCGCGCCTGCCGGAAAGGGTGGATGGAGCTCTGCGCACGCGGAGAGTTCAAGCGCAGACTAACTTCCGGCGCTGGGATCACCATAAAATTTACTGGATGCAACGAAGCAAAGAGTTCACACTGGGCAGCGCAAAAATTGCAAGCGTAATGCAAAAGCCGATGCCTAGATGACCCGAACCCTTCTGATTGATACCGACACAGCTTCCGACGATGCTGTGGCGCTCATTATGGCGCTGCGCTCACCCGACGTTCGGGTTGCCGCCATAACCGTGGTCGCCGGCAACGCACCCGTCGCGCAGGCCACCAGCAATGCTTTATTCACCGTGGAACTGTGCGG
>JAOAPR010000203.1 GCA_025463005.1 Bryobacterales bacterium
AAAGACTTCATCAGGATGATTGTGACTTTCAGTAGGGTCTTCAGCGCTTTCATTTTCTTGTAACCCGTACAACCTCGGTCTCTGCGTGCATCTAGTTGGGCCAGCGAATGGAGGTGCCCAGCGATGCTCTTGTCGGGTCTTCTGCCCTTCTAAGCTGGCAAACCTTACCATCGGCAGCAGCTCTCCGTATAAGTAGTATGTCTTTACGCAGTCTGCTTCCACACTGCTGTAAGTGCAGCGGGAAGAGTTACAGAGGCGGCTTGGGAAGCGGATTAGGGAGCTTCGCCTCAAGCGGGGCTGGACCCAAGATGTCTTTGCAGATAAGAGTGGCTTCCATAGGGCACAGGTAGGGGCGTTTGAACGGGGGGAGTTGAATGTGACGCTAGCCAGCCTGGTCCTGCTGGCTCAGAGCCTGAAGGTCAAAGTGGTCGATCTGTTCAAGGGGCTGGAGGACTAACGTTCAGCGCTCCGTTGCAGTGGAAAGCGGGTGACAGCCTCTTCTTTGTGAGGAAAGAGCGACGATAGCCAATGACGAGCGCACTAGTCGCTATGTTACCGACTTTACCATCTGGCAGAGCGGGCAGTCGGCGGCGGGTAGTGTCTGAAAAGTGCGTTGATCCTCTCAATTTGCCTCGTCGTCCCTCTGTTCGGGGACCCTCTGTACGGGAGTCAGCGAGATACTCTCAAACTCCAGTTCAGTTTTCCTAGTCAATCCGCAAGTAATGTTTCCATGGATTTGCATGATGGAACTTCGGCGGTCGGAAACGCCAATGTAAGAAACCTCTCCATGGACAGCTATTCGCAACTGTCCTCTTGTGTATTCTGTCGCCTGTGCGTCGGAAAGATACAAGTTGACCCTGAGCTTGAGTGGCCTCTTTGGCAGCAACGTCATTGCTGGAATTACCAGATGAGCCGCCTGTGGCAATCGACCAAAAAAATCCAGCGTCCCCACCGTCGTGAGAGGGAAATTGCTTTCGTTTATCGCCTCAAAGATAACGGTCAGTACCTTGGGATTGCTGGAGAGGGACCCCATCTCAGTTTGCCAATTCTGTACGGTAGCCCAGGGCGTCAGTTGGAGATCCATGAGGTCTGCCTGCCGGTCAATCGCCCCGAGGGTGCGAAGGGCAGCATTCACCCCATGCCAGCCGACTATGACCAGACCTCCAGTGAAAATGACCAGAACTCCCGTGGCGATCGCATTGGTAACTGCGAGACGGAACGTCCATCTATCCCGGTATTCCTTGGTATCGTTTTCGGCCTTGTGTTTGGCGGCTTCCTCGGGGCTATCTGGGCGGGTGTGGGTCTCGATGATCAAAGGCGTGGCATCCGTACCGCGCTGATCGTTATTGGGATTGCTTATTCGGAGAGCGGGCTTCTGTTTCTTGTTTTGGCTGGCCTTTACCCCCACACCTGGGGCCTGCCCCCGCAATGGCTGCCAACAAAATAGGACCCATGTCCACAAAACTATCAACAGTATTTTCCGGGACGAAAATGAGCGCACTAGCCAGTCATTCTATACCCCAGCCAGTGCTGCGGACTGACATGGTGGAGGATGTTGGCCAACTGGGCCACATCACGCGGCCTCCAGCAGTTCCCGCACGCTCCACACGTGATCGGCAATTCCCGCTGCCATCGCAGGACGACCGTTGAAGTGTTGCAGTGGAAAGCGGAGAGAGGCACGCGGGTAGCCTAGCGACCTAGGAAGTCGCACTCAAGAGTGTTTTTCAAAGAGCTTCTTCAGGGCGTAAAGCAAGAGGCCGATGACGGCGAGTTCCACTATCAGGTTGTTCAGGACCGGTAACCGGTCAGCAATGAGCTTGACCAAGTCGAAGAATTGGTTGATATGGCTTTCCACGCGGCTCTCCATTTCCAAAATCAGGAAAGAGAGCTAAAAACAGAACATCATGAAAATGTTCGCCTGTCAAGGGTAAACCGCGTTTATTCACAGGAAGTTTAACCCGTTCTTTCAGTGAGATGCAGAGGTATTACTGTGGAAGAAATGTGAATATTGAAGTTCGGTGTGAAGCACACCGCGTGCTAAGCGATAACGCATCACTCTCCCCCCCAACCTGACTGCAACAGAGCAACACCTCCGGGTCAGGCCCGCGATCTCCCAAAGGCCATTTCAATTTTTCTTGTTTCAATTTTTTTTCAGCGTGAGCGCACGCTCGCTACGCCCGTCGCCCGCAGGGCGGGACTGCGACTTTGATTTGGGGTACCCCCCACTACTTCGTACCTCGCATCATTGTCGCGAAGCTAATACCAGTAAGTGAAAAAGTTCGTTTTGGGCTATTGACCAACTCAGCGACGAGGGCTATTCTGACCGTGGTTCTAGTGGCTGATTATTAGAAGGAATCACTCGCTAGACCAAATGCGGGACCGCGACAAGTTTGCACCTTGCCACGGCCCCTAAACAACCGCGAAAGGGTGTCTTTCACGATGTCTACTACTGACAGTACCAATCCAAGGGACGTTTACGCTCGCGTAACGGACCAAATAGTAACTGCAATTGAGCAAGGCGTAGGAACGTGGCGGATGCCGTGGCATACGTCGGGCAGGTTTGCTTTCTCGCCGATCAATGTAATTAGCAAGAAGCCCTATCGAGGCATCAATACTGTGTGCCTGTGGGCCGCTGCACAAGCGAAGGGCTATGCCTCTGGCGAGTGGGCCACATACCAGCAGTGGCAGGAGCGTGGCGCACAGGTCCGCAAGGGTGAGAAGTCCACGCTGATAGTGTTCTGGAAATTTGCCAATCAATCCCGTGAGTCACAGGACGATGGCGACACTCCCGCCACGTCTTCGCGGCTGCTGTTCACAAAGGGCTATAGCGTGTTCAATGCTGCCCAGGTGGACCGCTACGCTCCCAAGGCCGACGCAGAACGCCCCATGCCTGAGCGGATTGAGCAGGCAGACGCTTTCTTTAAGAGCATCGGTGCAGACCTCCGGCATGGTGGGAACCAAGCCTTCTACTCGCCCTCCGGGGACTTCGTGCAGATGCCGCCATTTGAGGCGTTCCGCGAGAACGTCTCTTACTACTCAGTGCTTGCGCATGAGCACACGCATTGGACTGCAAATGCCGCTCGTTGCAATCGGGAGCTAGGCAAGCGGTTTGGCGATAACGCCTATGCTGCTGAGGAACTGATAGCGGAATTAGGGGCCGCGTTCACCTGCGCTCACCTGGGACTGAGCACGGACCCCCGTGAGGATCATGCGCAATACATTCAGTCGTGGCTGAAGGTTCTCAAGGCCGACACGCGGGCCATATTCACAGCAGCGTCGAAGGCCCAACAGGCGGCAGATTGGCTAACGCAGCGGGCTGAAGGGTTGGCCCCTTCGGTGGAGGTGGCAGCATGATGCGCAATTCTCCGCTCGCCAATCCGTCAGCTTTGCCTAACCATACGCCCATGCAAATCTGCGTAGCCTGTGCCGAAGGCGACCATGAGCAAGTTCTACGCAGGGAGTGTTGTAAGTGTCCCTGCCATGGAGTGAGGCCGAAGGCCGACGAGGTGGCCGCATGACCGGGCGATATAGGATCAATCTCAACTCATGGCGCACCTGGGAACCTGAGAAGCGTACCGCCAAGCGCTGGTCACTTTTCATCAATACCTGCCGCCTGTTGGCTAACGACGGCCTGAACTATGAGGTGACGCTCACCCTGGGAGGCGACGCTCCGCACATCCTGATAACCGCGTGGGGAACTCCGACACGCAAATGCAGGCGCACTGCCATCGCTAGGCGCTGCGCTGCGCCGCCGTTGAAACCTCAGATATGCGCCTTGCACGCGCTAGAAGCGGATTGGTTCCTCCCGGAGAACGCCACCAAGCGGAACACCAACACAACCCATTGGCGACGGCGTGGCGCACGCTATGACGAACTGAATGCGATGGCAGAGGAACAGGTACGGGCTGAGGTCGAGTTCTGGCGAGAGCTTGAACTGCTCAGCGGCCAGCGTCAACACTTCAAGCCCGGCCTGAGGGATGAGACGGCGTGGCCAGACGATGAGGTGGCCGCATGAATACGCCTATGCAATTAGATCTAGTGCAACTCAGGGAGAATGGGGCGGACTTAGTTCCGCCCTCTCTGGAGCAGGCTAGAGAGTTCGCACGGCACAGCAAGGCGGACAACACGCTGCGAGGTTACCGTACTGACTGGCGAGACTTCTGCGCTTGGTGCGAGCGGAATGGTCAGCATCCCCTTCCGGCTTCGCCAGAGGCGGTCGCGGCATACATCGCGGAGTGCGCTGGGCGGCTAAAAGTCGGCAGCATCCAGCGTCGGCTAAACGCAGTTGCTGAGGCGCACAAGGCTATCGGAGTGGACTCTCCCACTTCATCGGGAATGGTACGGAACACTCTCAAGGGAATTAAGCGCACGCTGGGGACGGCGGCTGTTCAGAAGTCTCCTGCTGTTACGGCGGACATTCGCGCAATGGTGGAGGCCATCGACGCGGGACTGATCGGTCTAAGGGACCGTGCGCTAATCTTGCTCGGGTTTGCAGGTGCCTTCCGCCGCTCTGAACTTGTTGGCCTAAACGTTGCGGATTGCGACTTTGGCAAGGATGGCCTAACAGTCACCTTGCGACGCAGCAAGACCGACCAGGAGGGGCAGGGGCGCAAGATCGGCATTCCCTACGGCTCAAATCCCGACACGTGTCCAGTGCGAGTGCTTCGAGAATGGATGGAACAGGCGGCGATAACGGAGGGGTCGCTGTTCCGGTCCCTCAATCGCCATGGGAAAGTGCAGACAGATCGCCTCTCGCCCGCCGATGTGGCGCGGATTGTCAAAAAGCTGACCAAACGAGCGGGATTGGATTCAGCCAAATATGCGGGCCATTCCTTGCGTGCTGGACACGCGACCAGTGCAGCGGCTTCGGGCGCATCTGAACGCTCGATCATGCACCAGACTGGTCACCGTTCAGTGCAGATGGTGAGGCGCTACATCCGGGAGGGCAATTTGTTCAGGGAGAATAGCGCGGGGAAACTTGGTTTATAAAACCAGATGTCGCTGGCAGCGCCTATGAGGCCTTGTTACATCCACCCAGAGAGCGGCATCCACGTATCAGGAGGTTCCAATGCAAGAGCGCGTTCTAAAAATTCCTGAACTCATACTGATTGCGGGCACTCGCGTCGCGCTAGGCGCAGGTGTGGGGCTGCTGATCGGAGACCGGCTCGGGCGCGATGTCCGAAAGGGCGCTGGATGGGCGTTGCTGACAGTCGGTGCCCTCACCACAATTCCCATTCTGCTCGATGTACTGAGTAAGCCTCACCAGGTCAGGATAAGAAAAGCGGCGTAGTCCGAGGTGGTCAGGCACACTCGCAAGATTTGTAGCGGCTGAGAGAGGATTTTGACCTCTTGCCTTGGTGAGGATTTGTCTTGATACTGTACCGGAAGCCCTGTAAAATCAATGGTGACAAGCAAAGGCAGCTTTGCTGCTCCGGAGGCAAACGCTCTATCCAGGCTGAGCTACGGGCGCGCGATCGACGGCGTTCAACGACAGTTTAGCGCCGAAGCTAACGGATGATCTGCCGGGCGGACTGCAAGTCCGCCGCGGGTCTGGAGACGCGTCCCACCTCGGAGCATAATATTGATTATGCGTTTAGCCCTTTTCATTTTCGTCATAGGCGCCGCCCTGGCGCAGACTCCCGTGCCCAAGGCAGCCGCACCGAAAGCCGCTGGGCCCACCTTCCAAACAACCGGCACGCTCCTGCAGGTGATGCGCGGGATCATGCTCCCCAACTCCAACATCGTCTTCGATGCCGGCAACGAGCCGCCCAAGGACGATAAGGGCTGGCTGGCCACGCAGAACGCTGCGCTCACCGTGGCTGAAGCCGGAAACCTGCTGATGATCGGAAATCGGGCTCAGGGACGTCCCGACTGGAACCAGCTCGCGCACGGGTTGATCGCGGCGGGCCAGAAAACCTACAAGGCCGCCCTCGCGAAGAACTCTGATGCGCTGCTCGACGCCGGCGGCGATCTGACGGAGGCCTGCGACGCATGTCACAAGAAGTATCGCGATCCGCAAAGGGAAGCTGCGGAAAAGGCGAAAGCCAACAAGAAATAGCTAGAGAACGTCGGCGAACCCGCGCTTCAGGTGGCGGAAAAACAGCCCGCCCAGCACGAACACGGTAATCGAGTAGGCTGCGATCACGGCCAGTTCCCGCCAATCCGGCCACTGGCTCGACAGCAAACGGTAGCGGTACGCGTTCACCACCCACGACATCGGATTCCAGCGGACCAGAGCGCGGAAAGGCTCGGGAATTCCCTGCTCGCTGATCATGATGGGCGTGATCCAAAACCACAGGTTGATGAGGACGCCCAGCGCCTGGCCGGTATCCCGCAGATAAACGTGAAGGCTCGAAACCACCCAACCCACTCCCACCGCGAGCAAGCCGACAAAAAACATATAAACCGGCAATAGAACAATCATTGGGCTTATTGTCTTGAGCCACAACCCCACTGCCAGAATCACCAGCCCAACCGCGATCAGATGATGAATCATCGAGGAGAGGAAGATTGACACCGGCACTACCTCGGACGGAAACACGGTGCGGGTGATCAGATTGGACTGTTCCACCAAAGATCCCGCGGAGCGCGTAACCGTCTCCTGAAACAACCACCAGGGGAGGATGCCACAGAACAGAAACAGGGGATAGTTGGTGGTGACTTCGCCCGGCTGCAGAGTGACTCTGAACCAATATTTGAACACCATGATCCAGATCAGTAATTGCACGATGGGGTGAACCACGCCCCACAACCAGCCGGCGGCCGAGCCCACGTAGTGGGTCCTGAAGTCGCGGCGAACCAGTTGCGCCAGCAGCGCGCGACGCTCCACCAGGTTCCGCAGAAAGTGCCGTCCGGGAATGCGGGTCACGAATTCGAGTTTAGCAGCGCCGGCTAGGGCGCTTCCGGGATTGTGTTGTAGACTCGAAAAGACTGTGCGAGTAGCGACCCTGGCAACCCTGTCGTTCACCGGCGCGTTCGTTGCGCTCGGACCAATTGCAGCCGATTCGATCACCGAACGGCTGAGCTACACGGTGGAATGGCGATTGATTCATGCCGGCAATGCCGTGGTTGAATCGGGACCCTCCTCAGCCGTGCTCAAGCTGGAATCGGCCGGCATGGTGTCGACCCTCTACAAGGTCCAGGACACTTATCGGGTGCAGTTCGACACGCCGTTCTGCGCCACGTCCAGCCTGATGGATGCGAAGGAGGGATCGCGCCACCGCGAAACGGCGATCAACTTCGACCGCAACCGGAACCGGGCGTTTCTCACCGAGAAGGACATCGACAAGAACACCATCGTGAGCCGGACGGACGTGCAGGTTCCAAATTGCGTGCACGACGTGATCACGGCAATGCTGCGGCTGCGCCGGATGAAAGTGGATATCGGCCAGTCGGTGCAGCTTCCCATCAGCGACGGCCGGAAGTCGGCCGCGGTCAAGGTGGAGGCGCAGGAACGCGAGCGCATAAAGACTCCCGCGGGCACCTTCAACACGGTTCGGTACGAAGTCAATCTCCTGAACGGCGTGGTTTATTCGCGCAATGGACGCGTCTTCGTCTGGCTCACCGATGATGACCGGCGGCTGCCCGTACAGTTCCGCCTGCGGATGAATTTTCCGCTGGGCACGGTCACTCTCGACCTGGAAAAAGAAGAACATCCATAGGAAACATGCCTTCCTGAGAGGGGTCTAAAATAGAGTGATGGGGCGCTGGTTGATCGCAGTCTTGGTCGCGATGACCACGGCCGCTTATGGCCAGCGGCAGATGTCCGTGCCCGATCTGGTCACGTTCATCAAATCCTCCGTCCAACTCCACAACGACGATCGCGCCGTGGCCGACACGGTGCGGCGCATCAAATTAACGAATCGCCTGGATGCCGGAACCGTGGAGGATCTGCAAGGCCTGGGCGCCGGACCGCGGACGCTTGCGGCGTTGCGCGAGCTGATAAGCACGAGTGCCAATCTTCCCGTTGCCGCACCGGCTCCGCCTCCGCCTCCTCAAGCGGTGATTCCACCGCCGAGCCCGGCCGAGCTGAAAAAAATCCTCGCGGAGATCACCGAAAAAGCGCTCGATTACACCAAAAGCCTGCCCAACTTTATTTGCGCCCAAGTCACCACCCGCAGTTTCGATCCCTCCGGAACGGAATCCTGGCACCAAGCCGATAAAATCCAGGAGCAACTCAGCTATGTGGACGGCAAGGAAGATTACAAGGTGGTTCTTGTAAACAATCTGCCGGTGATAAATAAGACGCACGAACAGTTGGGCGGGATCACCTCGTCGGGCGAGTTCGGGACCATGCTGTACCAGATCTTCGCTCCACCAACGCAGACCCACTTCGACTGGGAACGCTGGGCCACCTTGCGTGGGAAGCGGATGTACGTGTTCAGCTTTCGTGTGTTGCAGCCCAATTCCGACTACAGTATTCGCCACGAGCCTTCGGGCCGCACCATCATCGCCGGGTATCACGGGCTGATTTATGCCGATGCGGAAACCAGACAGATTATGCGGATCAAGATGGATTGCGACAACCTGGAAGATTTCCCGATAAACCAGGTTTCGTTGACCCTGGATTACGCGCCCACCAAGATCTCAGAACAGAATTTTGTCCTGCCGATGGCGGCCGAAGTGCGTTCCCGCGAAGGCAAGGTCCTCGGCAAGAACGTGATGCAGTTCAGCCTGTACCGGAAATTCAGCTCCGAGGCGACGATTACTTTCGACGCACCGGACTCCATACCTGAAGATCAGCTTAAAGAGCAGCCCGCCACGCCGGCTCCCGGGAAGAAGAAGTAAACGCCTGTCCAGATGAGTTTGTCGATCGAACACAAGGAGATCGCCCCCGCCACGCGCGTTATAAGCATCAACGGAAAACTATTGTTGGGAGCAGGTTGCGTAGAACTGGAGAGTCTAGTACCGCAACTGGTGGCAGCGGGCGCAAGGAATCTGGTATTCGACCTGAGCGGCGTGACGCGGATCGATTCGACCGGCATCGGGAGGTTTATCGACACATACGGCAGGCTCAAGAAATCGGGCGGGCAAATGCGGCTGGCAGGGGCCACCGGCGGGGTGATGGAATCGTTCCGTCTGACCCGGCTGGATAGTATCTTTTCGTTCTATCCGACGGTGGAAGCGGCGTGCGAGGGGTTGGCGGTTCCCTAGATGGCGCGCCTCTGCCGCGAAAGATCGAGGATGTGCTGGGCCACTTCTTTTGGCCTGTCTATGGAGGTCATCACGATCCGGCTGGATTCTCCGGCAGTTTCGAGGGAAAGGTCGCCGGTGTCTATGATTCTTTGACCAAACGATTGGTCTACGCGCACGTCCTGTACTTTAGACAGCTCCATAATGCGCGAAGTCTTAGAAAATAGCCCCGCTTCGTAACGGAGGCGGTCTCCCTCTACATCTAGAGAAGTGGTACGGCGCCTCAGATGCCGAATCCCCGTCAGCAGCAGGAATGCGGCCGGGGCAAGCATTGGAGCCCACAAAGGCACTTGTGGAGGATCGGATGCGCCGAGCCAATAGGCCGCAATGGCTGCGGTTAAGACTGCCACCAGCGCATACGCCATCATGACGCCCTTGAGCGACTGGCGCACTTTCATCGCGTGAATGATAACATGACCCAACCCACGACTGGCACAATGAATAGTAACAGGATGACAACGGAACGGGCGCAAACCCGGGTCTTAGTGGTCGACGACGAAGAGAGCCAGCGAACCGCTCTGGCGGCGATGATCGCGCTGTGGGGATACGCCGTGGAAACGGCGGCTGATGGGCAGGAGGCGCTCGATAAGCTGGCCGATGGCATTTTCCACGTCATCGTCACCGACATGATGATGCCGCGCGTAGACGGCACCGAGCTGCTCAAGCGCCTGAAGGCGCAAGGGGGCGGGCCGCCGGTCATCGTCCAGACCGCCTTTGGAAATTTGGAAACCTCGGTCGCCACGGTTCACGACCTGGGCGCGTACTGGTTCCTGGAAAAGCCCGTCCAGTCGCAGGCTCTGAAGCTGCTGGTGGAGCGCGCCGCGCAGCAGGGCCGGCTCGCCGAACATGCCGAGCGCCTGGAACGCCAGCTTACCTATCAGGGCGTACTGGGTGAGATGGTGGGCGCTTCGTCGAAGATGCAGGAGGCGTTCGCCCTCATCCATCAAGTGGCGCCCAGCCGGGCAGCCGTGCTCATCACCGGCGAAAGCGGCACGGGAAAGGAACTGGCTGCGCGCGCGATTCACATGCTCAGCCCGCGCAGTGCCGGACCGTTTGTGGCCATCAACTGCGCCGCCTTGCCCGACTCGCTGATGGAGAGCGAGCTGTTCGGGCATGAGAAAGGCGCGTTCACTGGCGCCGTGGAACGACGCGCGGGCTGCTTCGAGCTGGCGCAGAACGGCACCGTCCTGCTGGACGAGATCGGCGACATGCCGGTAGGAACGCAGGCCAAGCTCCTGCGCGTGCTGGAGGACGGCCGCGTGCGCCGTCTGGGAGGGAAGAGCGAGATACAACTGGACGTGCGCATAATCGCGGCTACCAACAGTCCCTTGGACGGCGCCATCAAGGAAGGTAAATTCAGAGAAGATCTGTTCTACCGGCTGAACGTTTTTCCGATCCCGCTTCCGGCGCTGCGCGAGCGCAAGGACGACGTGCCGATACTGGCGCAGGCCTTGCTCGACGACCTGAATCACAAGCACGCGACCAAAGTAACCGAACTTTCCGCGGACGTGCTGGCGCGCTTCCAGTCCCACGAGTGGCCGGGAAACGTACGCGAGCTGCGCAATGTGCTGGAGCGAGCAGTGATTCTGGCGGGAGAAGGAACGGTCCAGATGGCCCATCTGCCACCCGGCTTTTCCGGCGTGCCGGCGTCTACGGGAAGTGTTTCCACCGACCAGGGCGAGCTTCGGGTCCGGGTCGGCCAGACCATCGAGCAGGCCGAGCGCGCGCTGATCGAGCTGACGCTCGAGCACACCAAGAACAATAAAACCCGCGCGGCGGAAATCCTGGGCATCAGCCAGAAGACGCTGTTCAACAAACTGAAGGAATACGGCGCGCAAGGAGCGGGCGCCCCATGAACTGGCAGTCCCGGCCTTCCCAATCCTAATGTCGCTGCGCGTCCGCCTGGTCCTGCTGATTCTGGTGGTGGTCGCGCTTGCCGCCGTAGCGTTGTCGGCAGTGGAACTGGAGACCCTGGTGGACCTGCTCACCACCGACGCGATCGAGCGCAGCAATCTCACCGGCCAGCAAGTCAGCGCTCTGTTACGGGACCACATCGAGCGCTATTCCGAGAATTACGCCACCCCGCAGACCTTGGAAGAGGTGAAGGCGCTGTGGAACGATATCGTCGCCGACGACGCGCAATTCCACAACCTGCTGCTCCAGATGATGGCGAATACCCGTTCCCTGCTCGAAATCAATGTAGCCGGGGAGAGCGGTATGATCCTGGCTTCCTCTAACCCTGCCGTGGTCCGTACCTCGATCGAGCGGCGTGAAAATTTCGATACCTGGGGGATGACGCCATGGTATCGCCGCACGCTGGATTTATTGGGAAAGCGGCCGGACTGGGAGGTGACACTCGGACTCGGCGTAGGGGAGCAGGACAAACCGATTTTCACCATCCAGGTGGTCACATCCAGCGTGTTTTTGCGCGATGCCCTGCGCCCCCAGATCGTCTGGCTCGCCGGGGTCTCTGGGAGCGCGATCGGGCTGTCCCTGCTGCTCACGATGCTGGCGACCACGCGAGCGCTGCGGCCCGTGAAACAGATCGAGGACACCATTGACCGGATCGCGCAAGGAGTCGCGGACAGTGAGGAGCCGGATGGCGCGCTGGCCAAGGAATTCCGCGCCGTCGAGAGCAAGCTGAACCTGCTGGGCCAGCAGTATCGCGGCGCCCGCGAAGATGCCAGTGAGCTGCGCCACAACGTGGACCTGCTACTGCAGCGGATGGCCTCGCAGCTCGACGTGGCCACGCGCCTGGCCGCTATCAGCCGCCTTACCGGCGGCGTGGCGCACGAGATCAAGAATCCCCTGAATGCCATCGCCCTGCGTCTGGAGTTGCTGCGGGCGCGGCTCGGCGATCCGGACCCGGAGCTCTCCGCTGAGATCGATATTTTATCCAGGGAAGTCCTGCGCCTGGACCGCGTGGTGAAGACGTTCCTCGATTTTTCGCGGCCGCTGGACGTGCATCTGCAGGATATCGAGCTGGGTGTTCTGGCGAGCGAGGTCACGGAGTTCATCACGCCGCAGGCCCGGCTATCGAACGTCGTGGTGGACTTCTCTGCCCCGACCGAGCCCGCGCCAATGCGAGGTGATTCGGATCTTCTGAAACAGGCGGTCCTCAATCTGGTGACCAACGCGATGGATGCCATGCCCAACGGGGGCCAGATGCGGGTCCGCGTGGAAAAACGAGGCGATAAACTGATTCTGGAGGTGTCCGATACAGGATCGGGGATTCCCCCAGAGCTTCGCGACAAAGTGTTTCAGCTATACTTTACGACGAAGCCGAAAGGATCCGGTATCGGCTTAGCGATGACTTACCGGGCGGTCCAGTTGCATAATGGTACTATCAGCTTCACCAGCGAAGCTGAGTCTGGGACGACCTTCCGGCTCGAGTTCCCGGGTAACGTCCGTCATGCCTGATTCGCTTCGCAAAACGATTACGACGACGTTGTGGCTTGCCGGCACGGTGGGGATTTCCTCCTGCGGGGCTCACAAGGTCGCGCGCGTTTTCAACCCCCCGCCGGTGACGGCTAAGGCTCCAGAACCGATCCCGCCCACTCCTGATATTGCTGCCCCCACGGACGTGTCGTTCGAGCCCGCAATCTATGATTTCCCGCGCCAGACGGATCCGTCGTCGCGGTTTCCGGATCTGCCGCCTCCTCGACCGTCGCGCGCACCCGTGGCCAACGTTCCGAAAGCGCCGCCCTTGCCCACCGAGAATCCACCGGTTCCGAGCCCCAAGCTGGCGCAGATCCTCACGCCGGAAGAATCGCGGCGCAATACACAAGAACTGGAGCAGTACACGGAGCGGGTGAAGAGAGCGTTGGCGACGGTGGCGGGAAAAAATTTGACCCAGGGCCAGAAGGATATTGCGGAGCGGGTAAGAACTTACTTGTTACAAGCAGAGCAGGCGCGCGAACAAGATCTGGTGACGGCAGTCAACCTAGCGAGGCGTGCAGATCTCCTCGCCAAGGATCTTCTCGAGCGCCTGCCCTAATGGCCGCCGCGTCGGAGGGAGCCGGCGACCAACCGAATGCCCGTGTCCCGCGGGTGTCGTGCGGGACACGAGCAAACCTCTAAAACTAGCTACTCCTTGGCCGCGATGGTGTTGCTCGGCTGGGTCGCTTCCGGGATGTACAACCGTACTTCTACCCGGCGATTCTGCTTGCGGCCTTCGCGAGTCTTATCATCGGCAACCGGCAGGGCATAGCCCGACCCCAGCGTCGTAACGGTACGAACGGGGATCTTGTGCTCGTTAACCAGATAGCGCGAAACCGCGGCCGCGCGCGCCTGGCTCAACTGTTCATTGGTCAGAGCGGAACCGGTTTTGTCGGTGAAGCCCTGAACCTCGATAATGTAGCGTTCCTTGCCATCGGTCATCTTGGCGAGCTCGTCCAGCTCGGACTTGGCGTCGTCATTCAGCTTGGCCTGGTTGAGCGGGAACAGTACGATGACCGCTTTAGCCATCTGGAACTTATTCATCGCTTCCATGTTCTTTTCGATCACGTCAGAGCGCTGCATACCGCGTTCCGCTAAAGTGCGGGCGCCCGTAGCAGACCGCTCGGCGCCATCGGCCGATTTCTGGGCGTTATCCGCGCGCTCGCCAGCCCGCTGGGCGGATTGGCCGGCCGCGACCGCTTTGGCGTCGGCATCGGTCAAACGCTCTTTCGTCCGGGACAAGTCCGTGGAGAGGCCTTCTATATCCTTAGAATGATCCGCCAGTTGCTTGTCCTGTTCGGTGTTCTTCTGTTCAGTTCCGGTGACCCGGGCTTCTACCGGTGATACCGTCTTTGCGACGTACTTCTTTGTCGCGCAGCCGGTTCCGATGAGACTCAGCAGCACCGCACCTGCCATCGTGAGATTCGTATTCATTTTGTTTAGATTCCCCTTTCGAGACTTGCCCTTCGAGTTGGACCTGTATGGTCGATCCCCGGGCCGACTACGCCCGATAAAGGGCGCTGGGTGGAGCCGGCCCGGAGACCGATGCCCGCGGGAGCAACCACGGGATCCTGTATAGAATTTGGAGCGCCAGAACAGGTCGGTAGGATCTTCCTCATCGGAACAGGAAAATATTTACCTGTTTCTGAGCTAACCGATTGATTCTGCAACCCTCCGCGCTTCACGTTGAACCTTAGGAGCACGTAGGGGTCCAACCCTAAGGTGTTGGCGTGACCGGAGAGTGGCCGGCAGGGGCGCCTTCCCATCGAGCACGAATACCAACAGCTTGGGCGTTACCGGGGGACCTCCAAACCCTGGCCCACGACCCCCCGCAGCGGGTGCGTCGCCTGCAGGTGCGGCGGGAGGGGGCGGTGGGCCTCCTGGAGCCGCTGGCGCTGGTGCAGCTCCGCCTGGAGCTGGAGGTGGCGCGGCGCCGCCCCTGCCCGCTGGGAGCGCGCCTTGACCGCCTGCCAGCGCGACATATTGTTTGCCGTCGAGCATGTAGGTGATGGGAGGTCCCATGCCGCCACGAAGTCCGGTCTGAACGTCCAGAACTTTTTCGCCCTTATCGGCCGTGTACGCCACCAGTCGACCATCAGGAATTACCTGGAAGACCAGGTTCCCGGCCGTCGAGACCGTGCCGCCGCCGATGCCGCCCCCGCCTTGTGCGCGCCAGCGTTCCTTCTGGTTCACCACATCCCAGGCCAGCAGGACGCCTCCGCGCCCATTACCTTCGGGCGGAACAGGCCCGATCGCTGGCGGAGCCGGGAGCGGCTTGGGGGGAGTTACCGGAGTGGCACCGGTTGCGTTCGCAGCATCACCTGCCGCAGCCGCACCTCCGCGGCCGAAACCGCCGAACGCGATCCCCATATTCTGGCGGCCCTCCTGAAACTTGAAATTCGGATCGGACGCGAAGTTGAAACTACCGCCCGGGGAAGCGGGAAGGTACACGAACCCGGTCGCCGGGTTGAAGGACATGGGAGACCAGTTGTGCGCGCCGCCAGGACCCGGCGCCAGCGGGATGGTTTGCGTCCCGTAGTAGGATTCCGCGTTGATGATCGGTTTCCCGGTTTCCTCATTGAGACCACGGGCCCAAGTGACTTGCGCGAACGGCTGGCCGGAGATGAATTTGCCGGTGACGCGGTCGATCACGTAATAGAATCCGTTCTTATTGGCCTGCATGATCACTTTGCGCTGCTGGCCCTTGATCGTGACATCCGCGAGCAGCAATTGCTGGACGCTGTCGTAATCCCATTCATCGCCCGGGACCATCTGGAAGTACCACGCGAGCTTGCCGTTATCGGGATTCACGGCGAGGATAGAGGCCGCGTACAGATTGTCTTTATCCTTTCCCTGCTTGCGAGCGTCCTGAGGCCAGGGGCCGGCGTTACCGGTGCCCACGTAGAATAAGTTGGCATCCGGATCGTAGGCCATTCCGTCCCAAACCGTACCGCCGCCGCCCATCTTCATCCCCTCAGTCGACCAGGTGGCGGCCGCCCTTCGCATGTCTTCGTTCTCAAACGGCTTGGAGGGATCGCCGGGGACGGTGTAGAAACGCCACGCGAACTGCCCGGTCTTGGCGTCATGTGCTTCGAAGAAGCCGCGCACGGGATATTCCGCGCCGCTCACACCGATAATCACCTTACCTTTGGCGATGCGCGGCGCCATGGTGATGCTGTAGTTGTCCTGGGTATAGGCGACGCGCGCTTCCCAAACTGGCTTGCCGGTTTCGCCATTCAGCGCCACCAGCCGTCCGTCGATCACGGGGGCGATGATATTTCCGTCATAGGCCGCGATACCGCGATTCACGATGCCGCAGCAAACCTTGGGCTGCACCGCCGCATGGTTGACTTCCGGATCCCAGCGCCACTTCTCCTTGCCTGTGCGCGCATCGACGGCGTAGACGATGCTCCAGTTGGTGATGCCGTACAGGGTCCCGTTCGACATCAGCAGCGTGCCTTCCTGGTTGCCGCCGCCCGGACCGATTTCGTACAACCAGTTAAGCCCTAAGCGGCTGACATTGGTCGCATTGATCTGATTGAGGGGGCTGTAGCGAGTTTCGCCGGGAGTAAGGCCGTAGCTCAGCCATTCTTCGCCGGTTTTGCCCGCGTTCCTCAGCGCGGCATCGTCGACGCGACGGGGCTGCTGCCCGGGCGCGACCCCTGGAACAACCCAAGCCAATAGAAAAAGTCCACCGAGGGACGTCCATAGCGCGACGTTGCGTATGTTCATTTCCACCACCTCTTATGTATGTGCGCGAACTCCCACAGCTCCCGCAGAATTATCGTGTTCAGAACATTCTATCGAAAATGTGGGCGCTCAGTCGAAAAGGCGAGCACACTGCGTCAACGTGTCGTCTGCCACGTCGATGGGCAGACGATACATGGGACTTCGAGATCTGTCGCGCTACCCGCCGGCGCGCAGCGTCTTGGTTAAGCCTGCCGCCTGGCGGGAAACCTCGGCGATCGCTGACCAATCGAGCTCACCATGGCCGTGCGCGAGCGCATGCAGATAGTGATCTGAGAGCAAACCGGTGAGCGGCATCGGAACGGTCTCCTCGATAGCCGACTGCATGGCAAGCCGTACGTCCTTGAAGCCGAGGCGCATGGAGAATCCGGCCGGCTCGTAGCGTTTCTCGATGATTCGGTTGCCGTAATTTTCCACGAGAGGTGACCGGAAGGTTCCGTTGTTCATCACTTCCAGGAACTGCCGAACATCGGCGCCGGCTTTTTCGACGAGCGCGAACGCCTCGCCGATCGATTCGAGCAGCGACGCCAGCATGAAGTTCACGCCGAGCTTCATCAGGTTCGCCTTCCACGGCTCGGAAGCGACGACGGAGAAGCCTCGCCCTAACGCCTCTAATATTGGGCGGCAGCGCTCGACCGCGGGTTGCGGACCGGCCGCAATAAGCCAGAGCTGCCGCTGGGCCGCCGCTTCGGGCCGCCCCAACACAGGCGATGCCACGTACTGCTGCCCGCGCGGCTTGTGAGCCGCTTCCAGTTCCCGGGACATGGCCACACTGATGGTGCTGGTGCACATGTGGATAGCGTCGCGCTGCAATCCCTCGATCGCGGGCGGCTGACCCGGATAGCCGTTGAGAACAGCGGCGCCTACCGCGTCGTCATCGGCAAGCATTGTAATCAAGACTTCGGCCGCGGCTGCTGCCTGCGCAGGCGAATCCGCCACGGCCGCGCCCTCCGCCCGCAAGCGCTCCGTCTTTGACCGCGTGCGATTGTAAATCGTGAGCTGATGACCTGCTTGCATCAGATTGCGCGCCATCCCCTCACCCATATGGCCGATACCGATAAACCCGATTTTCATGCTGTACTCCTGATCCGGATGTCTGCACCCGGCGGGCCAATGGCCTCGATGTTCACTGAAATCCTCAACCTTTGGCTTTCTATAAGTTCCTGGGCTCGTTTTGTCGCCACGTATTTTGGGCCGGACGCAACTTCGCTACAATCGAGATCGAATGCCGTTTCCCACCCATCGTAAGCGCCGCCTGCGCGTATCGGAATCCATGCGGCGGCTGGTGCGCGAAACCCAACTCGAACCGGCCGATTTCGTCCTGCCGCTGTTTGTGTGTCCGGGCGAAGGCGTGCGCAAGCCGATCACCTCCATGCCTGGCAACTTCCAGCTTTCCGTGGACGAACTGGTGAAGGAATGCGAGGGCGCTCACGCGCTGGGGATCGGCGGCGTGATTCTGTTTGGGATTCCCGATAAGAAAGACGAATTGGCGTCGGAAAACTACGACGAGAACGGCATCGTTCAGCGAGCCGTGCGGGCGGTGAAACGAGCCCTCCCCACTCTCCTGGTGATGACCGACGTTTGCAATTGCGAGTACACCAGCCACGGCCATTGCGGCAAGGTGGTGGGCGAGGACGTGGACAATGATGAGACGCTCGAATGGCTGTCGGCGGCGGCGCTGACGCACGCGCGTGCGGGAGCCGACATCGTGGCGCCTTCCGACATGATGGACGGCCGGGTGGGCGCGATCCGGAAGAGACTGGATCAGCACGGGTTTCAGAAAGTCGCGATCGTCGCCTACGCGGCGAAATTTGCCTCCGGCTTTTATGGCCCATTCCGGGAGGCCGCCGAGTCCACGCCGCAATTCGGCGACCGCCGCACCTACCAGATGGATCCGGCCAACGGCCGCGAGGCCATGCATGAGATGGAGCTCGATCTGGAAGAAGGCGCAGACATGCTCATGGTCAAGCCCGCGATGCCGTATCTGGATCTGGTCCGGCAGGCTCGCGACCGGTTCCCGGTTCCAATCGGCGCGTACCAGGTTTCGGGCGAATTCAGCATGATCATGGCGGCGGTGGAGCGCGGCTGGCTGGATTACGATCGCATCATGATGGAATCGCTCACCTCGATCCGCAGGGCCGGCGCGGATTTCATTCTGACCTATTTCGCCCGCGATGCCTCGCGTGTTTTGGGTTAATTCACTGGAGAGACTCGCGGTGCTGCTGGCGATGCTTACGGTGGCAGCGCTTTTACTGCTATTAGGAAGGCCTTCCTTCACGAATGCCTCGCGACCGCCCCGTTTTGGCGATCCCATGCTGGCGCTGCAGTTCGCGCGCGACGTACAGGATATCGATTGGATCCTGGGCGATGCCCCGAGCCCCGACCGCGAGGTCATGCGCGTGAAACAGTACGCCGATTTCGCGTTCATCACCTGCTATACAGCACTTTTTCTCGCGCTCAGCACTCTGACGATTCGCAAAGGCGGCTGGCGGAAGGTTGTCGGGATCATTGCCGCAATTTGCGGGCTGGTGGCCGGCCTGTTCGACGTGCTGGAGAATCGCGCGATCCTGAATATCCTGGATCTCCCGCTGCGCGCGACCACGCCGGCAATGATCCAGGCCATCCGGGGGCCGGCCACAGCCAAGTGGATCCTGGCTGGTGTTACGGTGGTTTTATTATCAGCCGCTTTGATACGAAGTCCGAAAACCTCATGAATCCTTTAACGAAGATCCAATTCCGCGTTCCATTTCATCAGATCGAAGCCGCACAAGTGGAGCCTGCAATCGACGAATTGCTCGCCGACGCCAACCGACGCGTGGAGGCCGCCGTCGCCGATCCGAATCCGCTGC
>JAOAPR010000209.1 GCA_025463005.1 Bryobacterales bacterium
ACGGCCGCGCTTGTGCATGCGAACGGATCGCGCTCGCACGGCGATAGCGACCAGGCGCTGAGCAACTATGAAGAGGCCATCCGCACGTTGCGCAATTCCATTCTGCTGACCGATTTCGACCGGCGGCTGCGGAGCGTGCTGCTGACCAGCGCGTCCCCTTCGGAAGGCAAATCGACGGTGGCCGCGCATTTGGCTGCGACGCACGCCAGTCAGCACAAACGAACGCTGCTGATCGACGGCGATCTGCGGCGGCCGAGCGTCCACCGGCTGTACCAAGTCCCGAACAGCGTCGGGTTATCGAACGTTTTGCTGGAGCAGATCTCGTGGCGGGATGCGGTGATTCGCATCGACGATCCCAAGGGTCTGGATGTTCTGCCGGCGGGGCCATCGACGCGCCGCGCGTCCGACCTGATGGGCATGGGATTGGCGGAACTGGTGGAGGAAGCCACGCGCGAGTATGACCTGGTGGTGCTGGACGCGCCTCCACTGCTGGGGTTCGCCGAGCCGCTGCAGATGGCGACGGCGGTGGACGGGGTGATCGTGGTTGCGCGCGCCGGGGATACCAGCCGGAAGGCGTTGAATACGGTGATCATGACGCTGAGCCGGCTGCGAGCGAATTTGGTGGGGGTGGTGTTGAATGAGGTCCACCGTGAAGTGAGCGCCGGATACTACTACTACTATGGGCACTACAGCAAGTATTACGCGAAGCGCACGGAAGCGTAAGCCGGGATGTCTGTAACGACGACAACTCGTCGCGCTCTGAAACGAGCATCAGTGCGGTTGTTCATGGGCGCGGACAAGCTCGGGGCGCACATCCTTCCCAAGCACTACTATTCGGCGATTCCCGATTACAAGTGGCTGAACGAGAACAAGGCCGTTTGGTCCCGTCGCGTCGATTTGACCGGTGTTGAATGGGATTTGCAGCAGCAATTGAGGTGGCTCCGCGGGCATTGCGAGCCATTCTACAACGAGGTACGCGGCCTGAAAGTCTACTCTGACGCTGTACGCGGGGCTTATGGGCCTGGCTACGGTCCGATTGAGTCGCAGGTTCTGCACTGCGTGTGCCGCAGCGCGAAGCCGAAACGCATCATTGAAGTCGGCTGCGGTGTCTCGACTGCGTGCATCATGCACGCGGTCCGGCTGAATTCATCGGCCGGAAGCCCCGAATGCGCGTTTACATGCATCGAGCCGTTTCCCTCACCGGCGTTGTCCGAGCTTCGGGGCATCGATTTGGTTCCGGCGATGGTCCAGACATTGCCACTGGGGTTCTTTGATCAACTGGAAGCCGGCGATATCCTGTTCGTCGATTCAACTCACAGCGTGAAAACCGGCTCCGATGTGCTGTATCTCTACTTGGAGGTACTGCCGCGCCTGAGGCCGGGAGTGCTGGTTCATATTCACGATATTTTCTTGCCATACCTGTACCCGCCCGACGTCTTCCAACAATTCTTCGATTGGCAGGAAACATCGCTGCTGCTGGCTCTTCTGAAGGGCAACGCGAATCTTCGCGTTCTTTGCTGTTTGTCGGCGTTGCACTATGACCTGACAGAAGAATT
The DNA here is from genome assembly GCA_025463005.1 of Bryobacterales bacterium. Taxonomy (GTDB): domain Bacteria; phylum Acidobacteriota; class Terriglobia; order Bryobacterales; family Bryobacteraceae; genus Palsa-187. Next base: position 1,557 of record JAOAPR010000209.1, read on the forward strand.
GCAGACGACACTGCCGGACTATTGTCCGCAGACTGATCTAGGAGATGGGCTGAGTCCTGCGGTTCTGGCCGGACACTTCCCGGCAAGCATCTGGCTTGGCGTGCCCGTTTCTAAGTGCGTTGGGACACCGTGAGTACAGGCTGGTCTTCAGCTGTAATTCAGGCACCGGTTCATACCGCTCCGGCTCGAAGGTCGCGAGTTCACGTGAGCACGCGAAGCTGGCCGATAGTCCTTCGTCTCTATCTGTTAATTCATGGGATTTGGCTCGCGTTGTACGCGTTCCTTGGTAAGGGCTTTGCGTACGCTGGCTGGCCTCCGTTCTACGTTAGCGAGATTCTCGTGGCTCTCGCGCTTGTGGCAGTGGCCTCTTCTGGGTGTCTGGCCAGACTGCTCCGAACACCAGTGGGAGCCCTGTTGGCGTGCTTCATCGCGTGGCAATTGGTCCGTACAGTGCCCTTCTTTCAGACGTACGAGATGGATACACTGCGAGACGCGGTAATTTGGGGCTATTCAGTTTTTGCGTGCGTTGTAGCCGCAGCTGTGATTCGCCTTCGGGGGTTCCTTCACCTTGCAGTCACCGAATACTACAGGAAGTTCGCGCGTCTGTATCTATTCTTGGGCGCCGCGGCATGGTTGGTCACGTTGTACTTTCGTGATTCACTCCCTCACTGGTCTGGTACGGGAATATCGATTCCTTCCATTAAGGGTGGGGAGTTCTGCGTCCACATGGCCGGCATTTTGGCCTTCGCATTGTCCGGGCTTACGCCGAAGGGTCCGTGGATCATTCTGATTATTGCCGACGCGATGTTGGGCATGGGCGTCCGCGGCGGTCTGTTCGCGTTTCTTATTTCTGCCGGATTCATCCTAGTGCTGCGTCCCAAGTTTCAGCGGACTGCGATCTTGCTGGCATCAGCACTGTTTGCAGTGGTTAGCCTCGAAACGTTTGAGATTCACTTCACGATCCCCGGTACGTCGCGCGAATTCTCGCTGGAACAGCTTTCTGACAGTGTCAGCAGCGTTCTCGGCGTCAGTCAACGGCCGGATTTGGAAGGTACAAAGAACTGGCGCTTAACCTGGTGGAGAGAGATTCGGGATTATACGGTTTACGGGCCATTCTTCTGGCAGGGAAAAGGCTACGGTATAAATCTCGCTGACAGTGATGGCTTTCAGGTGGGCACGCGGGACGAACCTCTCCGCAGCCCCCATAACTCACATCTGACGTTCCTAGCCAGATCCGGTGTGCCTGGATTTGCACTTTGGGTCTTGCTCCAAACATTTTGGGCAGGAGCCATGCTCTCGTCGTACATCAAGGCGTCGCAACGTCAGATGGCTTTGTGGTCTGCCTTCTTTTCGTGGCTCGTGGCTTATTGGCTTGCCTTCATGGTGTCAGCCTCCTTCGACGTTTTCCTTGAAGGTCCCATGGCAGGCATACCGTTCTGGAGTCTATTTGGAATGGGCTGGGGCGCTCATATGCTTTTTCGTACGTACCTTAAACAACAGCAGGAGAACTGCCGAGTGGAAGCAAGCGGAGTCTGATCGATGCGCCCATTGAATCGGGCCTTAGACACTGTCCTGGGCGTGCACAACTATTACCAACAGGTCGGCGGCGAGGACCACGTCTTTGCAAATGAAACTGCGTTGTTAGAGCAAAATGGCCACACAGTGCTGCGTCATGAAGAGCACAACGGCCGCATTGAGAGCGGAACGATCACAGCAGCCCGGGATGCCGTGTGGAGCCGCTACACGTTTCAGCATCTTGAGTCCCTAGCGCGCTCGACTACTATCGGCCTCGCTCATTTCCACAACACATTTCCGCTCATCTCGCCCGCCGCGTACTATGCGGTACAGCGAGCCGGCATTCCGGTGGTGCAGACGCTTCACAACTTCCGTCTGATTTGCGCTGGCGCAACGTTGAGCCGGAACGGCGCGGTTTGCGAGTCCTGTCTCGAGCGCAAGTCGCTGCTGCCGGGCATTGCTCATGGCTGCTATCGCAACAGCCGATCGGCAACGATCGCGGTGACCACGATGCTGACTGTCCATCGCGCGGCGGGCACCTATCAGACACAGGTGGACGCGTATATTGCTCTGAGCGAGTTTGCGCGCCGCAAGTTCATTGAAGGCGGGCTTCCGAGGGATCGTATAGTCGTCAAGCCCAACTGTGTGAGCCCGGATCCCGGCGCCGGCGATGGACGCGGGGGTTATGCCCTTTTCGTCGGGCGGCTGTCGGAGGAGAAGGGTGTCGGCACGCTCGCCGCGGCCTGGCGTAAGTCGAACACTATTCCCCTGCGAGTGGCGGGTGACGGTCCGCTCCGCGATACAGCTTGGCCGGAGGGAGTCACGTGGCTTGGCATCCAGCCGCGGGACCACGTCATGAGGCTAATGCAAGGAGCTCGCGTGCTCGTACTGCCATCGACCTGCTACGAAAACGGGCCGATGAGCATCATCGAGGCGTTTGCCTGCGGTTTGCCCGTCATCGCGTCCAATCTGGGCTCGCTTCCGGAGTTTGTCACTCACGGCCGCACTGGTCTCCTATTCCGTCCTGGCGATCCAGAGGACCTGGCCCGCAAGGTTCGCTGGGCGGTGGAGCATCCGGAGGAACTCCGCGCGATGCGTGCGAATGCGCGCCGCGAGTATGAGGAGAAGTATACCGCCGAGCGCAATTACAAGATGTTGATTTCCATTTACGAAATGGCGATCGAGAACTTTCAGCGGAGGCGACGTGAGGCCTCCTGAGCACCGTTCGATTCTGGGTGTCCGCATCGATGCCACGTCGTATGCCGACGCCACGGAACGCGTTGTTGAGTGGGCTCGACAGCATCGCTCCTGCTACGTCTGTTGTGCGGCGGTGAACAACATCATGGAAGCACGGCGGTCGCCGGATTATCGGGTCGTCATGGATGAGGCCGACCTGGTCACCACCGACGGCATGCCCCTGGTATGGATGCTTCGTGCGCTGGGAATTCCTCAAGCTACGCGCGTGTATGGCCCGACCCTCACGCGGCTGGTGCTCAAAGCTGCCGCCGACGCCGGCATGCCGGTGGGATTTTATGGGGGCACAGAGGCGGTGCTCGCTCGCCTGGTCGCGCTCGTCAGGCAGCGTTTTCCTGAGCTGCAGGTGGGGTATGCCGAGGCTCCGCCGTTCCGGCCTCCCACTCCTGAGGAAGACCGGCGAACGACACAGGCGATCCATGATGCGGGTGTGCGGATTCTTTTTGTCGGGCTCGGAAGCCCCAAACAGGACGGCTGGATGCACGCGCACAAAGACAGCGTGCAGGCTGTGATGATCGGCGTCGGCGCGGCGTTCGATTTTCTTGCGGGAGCGAAACCGCAAGCGCCCGAATGGATGCAGTCGAGCGGACTGGAGTGGGCATTCCGGCTCGCTACCGAGCCGCGTCGTCTGGCGCGCCGGTACCTGACGCAGAATCCGAAGTTCGTTTTTCTGGCGCTGGCACAACTGCTGCGGATCCGCACGATATGAGCACAGCCGCACGGCCAGCCCTGGCGATTCAATCCGCTCCCACAGCGCGGTGGGCGCCATGGGCCATCGTTGCTGCCGACGTGCTCGCAATCGAGATCGCCTTTCTGCTCGGCCTCGGCCTGCGACGATTGGTCGCGGCGTGGTTGCCCAACGGGGTTGGTCCGGACCAATACCTGGGCGTGGCCGCGGGCATCCTTCTGCTGCCGATCATCAACCTCCAGCTCGGACTGTACCCTGGCTATATGCTCGGGCCCGTGGAGCGTCTGCGCCGCCGCATGCTCGCGACGCTGGCGGTGTTCGGCGGACTGGTCGCGTGGGACAATCTGGTGGCGCGCGGGGTCTTCTCGCGCGGAGTGCTGCTGGCGACGCTGCTGTTCGTGCTGGTACTGCCGCCGCTGGCCGAGGCTGCCGTGCGCGCGATCCTGATCCGGCGAGGACGCTGGGGGATTCCGGTGGTGATGCTCGGTGCGGGCGATACCGGGCGAGCGTTGGCGCGGACGCTGTTACGTGAACCACAGCTCGGGCTTAAGCCGATAGCGTTTCTGGATAATCGGGCGACGGTGTGGAACACGGTGGCGGAAGGCATTCCGGTGGTCGGTCCATTGAGGCTGGCTTCTGATTTCGAGCGGCGCGCGGGAGCCGCGATAGTTTCGCTTGCGGACCTGGTTCATGGAGACGGCGATCGGGGAGATATCGGCGGGCTGCTGCAGGAGCTGAATTTTCCACGCCTGCTGGTGGTTCCCGATCTGGCGGGCGTCGCCAGCCTGTGGGTGAGCGCGCGGGATCTGGGCGGATCGCTGGGGTTCGAGATCAAGAAGAATCTGCTACTGCGCCTCAATCACGCACTGAAGCTGCTGATGGACCAGGCGATCGCGGCGCCTCTTTTCCTGTTGAGTCTTCCAATCATCGTTCTGGCGGCGTTGTGGATCAAGCTTTCGAGCCGCGGTCCTGCTTTCTACCGGCAGATGCGCGAGGGGATGAATGGACGCCGCATTCCTGTGTGGAAGCTGCGCACGATGTATCGGGACGGTGACCGCCTCCTGGAAGAATGGCTCGAAAGACATCCCGACGATCGTGAGCAGTGGCGGCGCTACTTCAAGCTGCGGCACGATCCGCGCGTGCTGCCGGTGATCGGTCCACTGCTGCGCCGCACCAGCCTGGATGAGCTTCCCCAGCTCTGGAACGTCCTCCGCGGTGACATGAGCCTGGTGGGTCCGCGCCCCCTGCCGGACTATCATCTGCAGCAGTTTCCCTCGGAGTTTCGGACGCTGCGGACCCGCGTTCTGCCGGGTCTCACAGGCCTGTGGCAAGTCTCAGCGCGCAGCGACGGCGACGTGAGTGTGCAGGAGGCGCTGGACACCTATTACATTCGCAACTGGTCGCCATGGCTCGACCTGTACATTCTGGCTCGCACGGTGACGGCGGTCCTGCTCGCACGCGGCGCATACTAGCTGCATTGACGCCCTCCTAGCGGCTTGTCAGAATGAGGACTCTGGGGTGGTGGCGCCGTGGCGACGAGGATACCCTCCATCACCGAGCCGTCCGGGTACGTCCTGGAGCCTCTGCGGGAAGGCGCGGACTTCACGCTTTACCGCGGCCGGCAACACGGAAACGCATCGCGGGTCCTGGTGGTCGCGCTAACCGCGGAACAGCCTTCGACTCAGGGGCTCCGGGGGCTCGAGCACGAATACTCCCTCGCGGCGGAACTCGATCCCGCATGGGCGGCCAAGCCTCTGGCGCTTACTCGTCACGAAGGGCGGACGATTCTCGTACTCACGGACTCTGGCGGTGAGCCCCTGGATCGGATTCTTGAGCGAGATCAGGGGCAGCCCCTCGATCTGATTCGCTTCCTGCGCATTGCCATTGGCTTGGCGACAGCACTCGGCCAAGTCCATCGGCACGGCCTCATACATAAGGACATCAAGCCTGCGAATGTGCTGGTCGATGACGCCGGCAACGTATGGCTTACCGGCTTCGGGATTGCGTCCCAACTGCCGCACGAATCACAAGCGCCCGCGCCGCCGGAGATCATTGCCGGCACCCTCGCTTACATGGCGCCCGAACAGACCGGCCGAATGAATCGATCGATCGATGCCCGCAGCGATCTCTACTCGTTGGGCGTCACCTTGTACCAGATGCTTACGGGTGCGCTGCCGTTTGCCGCCGCCGACCCCCTGGAGTGGGTCCACTGCCACATTGCACGGCAGGCGGTACCACCTGGTGATCGCGCCGCAGTCCCCGAGCCGCTGTCTGCGATCACCATGAAGCTCCTTGCTAAGAACGCCGAGGAGCGCTATCAGACGGCCTCGGGCCTCGAAGCCGATTTTCGGCGGTGCCTGGCAGAATGGCAGTCGCATGGTCGCATCGATTCGTTTCCGCTGGGCGCGCACGACTCCTCGGACCGATTGCTGATTCCAGAGAAGCTGTACGGGCGCGAGCGCGAGATTGACGCCTTGCTTGCGGCCTTCGATCGGGTAGTGGCCGAGGGGACACCCGAGCTCGTGCTCGTGTCCGGTTATTCCGGCGTCGGCAAATCCTCAGTAGTAAATGAGCTGCACAAGGCGCTTGTTCCGCCGCGCGGGCTCTTCGCGTCCGGCAAGTTCGACCAATACAAGCGCGACATCCCGTACGCGACTCTGGCACAGGCTTTCCAGACCCTGATCCGTCAGATCCTCGTGAAGAGCGAAGCGGAGGTGGAACATTGGCGGCGCGGTCTTCAGGAAGCACTGGGTCCGAATGGCCAGCTCATCGTCAACGTCATCCCGGAGGTTGAGTTCATCATCGGGAAACAGCCGTCCGTTCCGGACCTTCCACCGCGGGATGCGCGAAACCGCTTCCAATTAGTGTTCCGAAGGTTCCTCAGCGCGTTCGCCAGGCCGGAGCACCCGCTGGCATTGTTCCTCGACGATCTGCAATGGCTGGACGCGGCAACCCTTGAGCTCCTGGAGCGCCTGATTACCCATCCGGATGTGCGGCACCTGATGCTGGTCGGAGCGTACCGCGACAACGAAGTCAGTTCGTCTCACCCGCTTATGAGGACGCTGGGGGCGATCCGCAATTCCGGAGCGAGGATGCAGGAGATTGTGCTCGCGCCCCTCGGGCTCGACGATGTCGGCCGGCTCGTCGCCGATGCACTGCACTGCGAGGGGGATTCCGGCGATCCTCTGGCGCAGCTCGTGCACGAGAAGACCGGCGGCAATCCGTTCTTCGCGATCCAGTTCCTCACGGCGCTGGCTGAGGAAGGATTGCTCAGGCTCGACCCGGATGCGGCTGCGTGGATCTGGGATTTGGCTCGGATTCGCGCGAAGGGCTACACCGAAAACGTGGTGGATCTGATGGTGGGGAAATTACAGCGATTGTCCGGGCCGACGCAGAAAGCACTCCGGCAATTCGGTTGTCTCGGGAACGTGGTCGAGATTGCCACACTGAGTCTGGTTTTCGGGAAATCAGAGGAGGAGATCCACACGGCCCTCCGGGAGGCCGCCCGCGCGGGTCTGATCCTTCGTCTGGACAGCTCCTATAGGTTCCTCCACGACCGTATTCAGGAGGCGGCGCACGCGCTCATCCCTGAAGCCGAGCGCGCGGAGGCACACCTTCGGATTGGCCGGGCGCTGCTGACGAGCATGACGGCGGACGACCTCGCTGAACATCTGTTCGATGTTTCAAACCAACTCAATCGGGGCGCCCCGCTGCTGGTGGATCGCGACGAGAAAGCGCAGGTGGCGACGATCGATCTGCGTGCCGGGCGAAAGGCCAAAGTGTCCGCGGCCTACGCTTCGGCGAGCGCGTACTTTTCGGCCGGCATGGCGCTCCTGGACGAATGGGACTGGGACAGCCAGCACGAGCTGACGTTCAGCTTGTGGCTCGAACGCGCAGAGTGCGAGTTGCTGAGCGGGAACCTCGAAAAAGCCGAGCAAATGATTGTGGAGTTGTTGCAGCGCGCGTCGTCGAAAATCGATCAGGCGGCCGTCTATCGCCTGAAGGTCCAGTTCCATATCATGAAGTCGGAAAACCAGCAGGCTGTGGACAGCGCGCTCACGTGCGTGCGCCTGTTCGGCATTGATCTGCCGGCACACCCGACCTGGGAGCAGGTTGAGGCCGAGTACGAGACGGTCTGGCAAACCCTCGATGGGCGTCCGATCGAGAGCCTGGTCGATCTGCCGATGATGACCGATCCGGAAGTGCAGGCCGCCCTGCAGGTGCTCGGGGAACTTACGCCTGCCGCCTACCTTTCCGACTTCCGTTTTTGTTGCTTGCAGATGTGCCGCATGGTGAAGGTCAGCATGGAGTACGGCCTGAGCGGCGCTTGCGCGCAGGCCTATGGCTATTTGGGGACTATGCTTGGCCCGGTCTTTCACCGTTACCGCGATGCCCACCGGTTCGCCAAGCTCGCCTGCGACGTTGTCGAGAAGCACGGCTTTGTTGCCTACCATGCGAGAGTTCACTACTCGATGGGAAGGGTGGCCTTCTGGACACAGCCGATCACGACCGCCATAGATTTCATGCGGACGACCTTTCCCGGCGCGATTGAAACGGGCGATCTGAGCCTCGCTTGCTACAGCTTGATCCAATCTGTCACAGGCCTTCTCCTGCGGAACGATCCACTCGACGCGGTGTGGCGCGAGTCGGAGATGGCGCTGGACTTCGCCCGGAAAGCCAAGTACGGCGATGCAGCGGACATCGCCGGGAGCCTGCAACGCTTCATCGCAACCATGCAGGGCCGGCCCGCGACCTTCCCCACCTCCAGCGACGCGCTGTTCGACGAAGCGACGTTCGAGACGCAATTGACAGGGGAACGGAGGTCCTTAGTGATCTCCTGGTACTGGATCCTCAAACTGAAGGCGCGGTTCCTGTCAGGCGACTACGCGGAGGCTCTCGCGGCAGCCGACAAGCTGAAGCCGCTCCTTTCGGCCGCAGCCGCCCAGATCCAACTGCTCTACTACTTTTACTATTCCGCGCTGACGGTGGCGGCGTGCTTTGACGACGCAACGGCCGACCAGCAGCAAGGGTGGCGCGAACTCCTGACGGCACATGGGGAACAACTGCGCGAGTGGGCCGAAAATTATCCACCGACTTTCGCCGACAAGCACGCGCTGGTATCGGCCGAGATCGCTCGCCTCGAGAATCAAGACGCCGATGCCATGCGTCTGTACGAGCAAGCTATCCACTTGGCGCGTGAGCAAGGCTTCGTCCAGAACGAGGGTCTGGCCCACGAACTGGCGGCGCGTTATTGCCTGGCGCGCGGCCTCGAAACGGCCGGCTACGCCTATCTCCGGAGCGCGCGCAACTGTTATGACCGCTGGGGCGCCCTCGGCAAGGTGAAGCAACTCGACGAACGCTACCCGCGCGTGCACGAGGAACGAACGCCCACTTCTTCCGCGACTATTGGCCAGCCCCTCGGGCAGCTGGATGTCGACACAGTGGTCAAGGCCTCACAGGCACTCTCGAGCGAGATTGTCCTTCCCAATCTGATCGAGACACTCATGCGAATAGCGGTGGAACATGCGGGCGCCGAGAGGGGTCTACTCATCCTTCTCCGGGGTGACGAGCCGCAGATCGAGGCAGAGGCCACGACGGTCCACGGGACGACGCAGGTCACTGTTCGACAGACAGCCGTCACACCATCTGATCTCCTCCAATCCGCGCTTCACTACGTGATACGGACGCGGGAGCGCGTAGTCCTTGATGACGCTTCGGTCGGGAGCTTGTATTCGGAGGACGATTATGTGCGGCAGAAGCGCCCCAGATCCGTCCTGTGCCTGCCTATCGTCAAACAAACCAAGCTTGTCGGCGCGTTCTATCTGGAGAACAATTTGACTCCGTGCGCCTTCACCCCAGAGCGGATCGAGGTACTGGAGTTGCTGGCTTCGCAAGCCGCGATTTCGCTGGAAAATGCCAACCTCTATTCTGATCTGCAACGCAGCCAAGCTTTCCTGGCTCAAGGACAGGCCATAAGCCACACGGGCAGCTTCGGCTGGGGCGTTCGGCGGGAAACACTCTACTGGTCGGAGGAAACATACAACATCTTTGAACAGGATCGAGCGTTTAAGCCGACGTTGGAGTTGGTATTTCAGCGAATTCATCCCGACGACAGAGATCTGGTCCAGCAGACTCTCGACCACGCGAGCGCCGAAAAGACGGATTTTGATATTGAACATCGCTTGCTGATGCCAGATGGCAGAGTCAAGCACATCCACGTACTAGCTCGCGCGTTGAAGGCCTGGTCACGCAACCTCGATTTTGTGGGGGCCGTGACGGACGTCACCGCAGCAAAGCAGACTGAGGAGGCCCTGCGGGCGAGCGAACGGAGTTTTCGCCTGATCGTCGATAGCATTCCCGGCTTGACATGCACGATGACTGCGGAAGGCGAGGTCGAACTGGTCAATCAACAAATCCTGGATTACACGGGGAAGGCACTTGGGGAACTGAAAGACTGGGGTCCACTCATACATCCCGACGATCGCGCGCTGATGATAAGCGCATGGAGCCGCTCGGTGCAGACGGGGCAGCCATATGACATTGAGCACCGTATCCTCCGTGCTGATGGCGTATACCGCTGGTTCCAAGTGCGAAGCCAGCCACTTCGGAACAAAGAAGGCCGGATCGTCCGGTGGTATACCCTGCTTACGGATATTGATGAGCGCAAAAACGCAGCTGAGAAACTGCGCCGCAGTGAAGAATCTTTGCTGGAGGCACAAAGAATAGGCCGCACGGGCAGCTGGCGACATGATCTTGCATCTGGCGCCGTCACCGGCTCGCCTGAAATCTATCGAATATTCGGCATCGAGACTGGTGAGGATGCGTCCAGAACGGGCTTCTTCTTTAGCAGGGTTCATCCCGAGGATCGCGCGTGCGTTCGGGAAGTGTTTGAAAGAGCCGAAATTGACAAAGGCGACTATCAAGCGGACTACCGTATTGTTCTTCCCGACGGAGCCATCAAGCACCTCCATGTTATCGGCCATCCTGTCCTGAACGAATCGGGCGACCTCGTAGAATTTGTGGGGACCGCGATGGACGTTACCGCCGCAAAGCAAGCGGAAGAGAAGATCCGGCAAAGCGAACGGGAGCTGCGACAGCTGATTGACCTCACGCCGCAGCACATTACCGAATTTGGGCCCGATGGACGTCCTCTCTATAACAACCAGGCCGCGCTTGACTATCACGGTCTTACTCTTGAGGAGTGGCAGAGGACTGACCTGAACAAGCTGTTTCATCCGCAGGATGCGGAACGCGTTACGCGCGAAGGTCCAGGCAAATTCCTAAGCGGATCCCCGTACGAGATCGAAGTGCGACTGCGGAGACGAGACGGACAGTATCGCTGGTTTCTTTTTCGCTATAAGCCGGTTGTGGATGAGCAAGGACGCCTCACGCGGTGGTATGCCGCGGCGACCGATATCGAGGATCGCAAGCGGGCGGAGCAGCGACTGCACAACGAGAACGTCGCGTTGCGCGAGGAGATCGATAAGGCATCGATGTTCGAAGAAATCGTGGGAACCTCGCCGCCCCTGCAGACGGTGCTTTCCCGCATATCCAAGGTCGCTCCGACCGACTCCAGCGTTCTGATCACCGGCGAGACCGGCACGGGCAAGGAACTGGTCGCCCGCGCCATTCACAGGCGTTCCCGACGCTCCTCACGCGCATTTGTGAGTGTGAACTGCTCGGCAATCCCGCGCGACTTGATCGCGTCAGAATTGTTCGGCCATGAGAAAGGCGCTTTTACGGGCGCAATCCAGCGGCGTTTAGGGCGATTTGAGCTGGCCGAAGGAGGCACGATCTTCCTCGACGAAGTCGGAGAGCTTCCTGCCGAGACCCAGATCGCTATGTTACGTGTTCTGCAGGAACACGAATTTGAGCGAGTCGGTGGAACCGGATCCATCCGAAATGATGTTCGCGTAATTGCTGCCACTAACCGCGACTTGCAGGCTGCCATCGCTGCGGGCATGTTCAGGAGCGATCTGTTCTACCGGCTCAACGTTTTTCCGATTGAGATGCCTCCTTTGCGGGAACGAAGAGAAGACATTCCTCTGCTGGTTGAATACTTCATTGATCGTTTCGCAAGGCAAGCAGGAAAGAGCTTTCAGGCGGTGAACAAAAAGAGCCTCGATCTGCTTCAGTCGTACCCCTGGCCAGGCAACATTCGCGAGTTGCAGAACGTAATTGAAAGGTACTTGATTGTCAGCTCCGGTGATATCTTTTCGGTCGATGAATCGTGGCTT
>JAOAPR010000213.1 GCA_025463005.1 Bryobacterales bacterium
CACCTGGATTCGTTCGCGCACGTCTTCTTCGACGGCAAGATGTGGAACGGCTACCCCAAGAGCCTCGTAACGAAAGAAGCCGGCGCTACGAGAAGTTCCATCCTGACGATGAAGAACGGCATTGTGACCCGCGGCGTTCTCTATGACATTCCAAAGCTGAAGGGGCTGCCCTATCTCGAGCCCGGAACGCGGATTTTCCCCGAAGATCTGGAAGCCTGGGAAAAGAAGAGCGGCGTGAAGGCGGGACCGGGGGATGCCCTCCTGCTTCGGTGGGGCAAGTGGGCGCGACGGGCGAAGCTCGGACCGTGGGCCAACGATGAGGCGGCTGGTTTTGATAATTCGGTGATGCCGTGGCTCAAGAAACGCGATATCGCGCTGCTGGGGTGGGAGACGGCCGGCTATGCGCCGCAGCCGCCCGGCGATATTCCCAAAGCGTCCCTGCACAATTTCGTTCTGGAGATCCTGGGCGTCCACATTCTCGACCGCGCGGATTTCGAAGCCTTGAGCGAAGCCGCCGCCGCGCGCAACCGGTGGGAATTCATGCTTACTGTAGCGCCGCTGCCGATCCCCAACGGGACCGGCTCGCCCGTCAATCCGATCGCCGTGTTCTGATCAATGGGAGCTCGCCTGATGAAGAAAATAGTTTCGCGACGCAGGGTAATGGCTGGCGCGCTGCTCGCACCCGCAGCCGCGCTCGCGCAGAACAGTACACAGAAAACAACCGCGAAACCTTGGTCGCAGGAATACTGGGCGCAAAAGGGCGACGTGAAGCTGTTCATGTTCCGCAAGCGGGCGTCAGCTCCTAAAACCGGCGAGAAACCGTTGCCGGTGCTGTTGCTCATTCATGGTTCTTCGAATTCCAGCCGCTCGTCGTTCGATCTCGCCACGCCGGGCAAAGGCGAGTACTCCGTGATGAACGTCTTCGCCAACCTCGGCTACGACATGTGGACCATGGATCACGAAAACTACGGCCGGTCCAGTCAGACCCAGAGCAATTCCGACATCGCCAGCGGTGTCAAGGATATCCAGGCTGGCATGGAAGTCATCGCGCGCGAAACGGGCCAGCAAAGAGCGCATCTGTTCGGCGAATCATCGGGAGGGCTGCGAGCCGGCGCATACGCCATGGCCGAACCTCATCGCGTGGACCGTTTGGTCCTGGGCGCGTTCACTTATAAAGGTGATAATTCCCCGACTCTGGCGGAGCGCGCCAAGAACCTGGATTACTACCGCACCCACAACCGCCGCCTGCGCGACCGCGACATGATCCGCAGCATTTTTACGCGCGACAAGCCAGGCACTACCGATCCGGCCATCGCTGAATTCCTCGCGGACCAGGAGATGAAGTTCGGCGACCGGGTGCCCACCGGAACGTATCTCGATATGACGGCGAACCTGCCCGTAGTCGATCCGAAGCGGGTGACCGCGCCGGTGCTGCTCATTCGTGGCGAATACGACGGCATCGCCACCATGAGCGACCTGACCGACTTCTTCTCGCAGCTCCCCAGCGGCGACCGCCAGTTCGTGGTGCTGCCGGGAATGGCGCATTCTGTGGTGCTGGGCCTGCATCGCCAGACCTTCTGGCATGCCATGCACGCGTTCCTCGCGATGCCGGCCGCGCCGCTCGGGTGAAAAGGAATCCTATGAAAACTCTCCTCGTTGGTGTGTTGTTGATTCTGGCGGGCTGTTCTGCGAGCAAGCAGGAGACGCCCCCGTCCGCGATTGTGTTCGAAGGCGCGCAGCTCATTGCCGACGGCAAGACTGCTCAAGAAAATTCGGCGTTCGTCGTCGACAACGGGAAAATCACCTCCATCGGGACAAAGGGAAGCGTCGCTGCTCCCGCCGGCGCGCCGCATGTGGATCTGACCGGCAAAACAGTGATCCCCGCACTGGTCGATACGCACACGCATCTGGGGTGGGCGATTATCAAAACCGGCCGCATCGGCCCCGATACATATACTAAGGACAACCTCATCGATCACCTGCATCGCCTGGCCTACTACGGCGTCGCGGCGACGCAAAGCATGGGAATCGACCCCGGCGAGACGCCCTACGAGGTTCGAGCCAATCCGGTTCCCGATGCGGCCCTGTTTCACACCGCCGGGCGCGGGATGGGCCGTCCGAATGCTGGTCCCGGCCAGCCCTACTGGAAACCCGTGGCTTACGCGATCGATTCAGAAGCCGACGGCAGGAAGGCCGTGCAGGAACTGGCCGACAAGAAAGTCGATTGGGTCAAGATCTGGGTGGATGACCGTAACGGCACCGTTCCCAAGCTTACGCCGCCACTTTATCGCGCCATTATCGACGAAGCGCACAAGCACGATCTCCGCGTGGTCGCGCACATCTACTATCTGGCGGACGCCAAGGAGCTGCTCCGCGCCGGTATCGACGGCTTCGCTCACGGCGTCCGAGACAAGGACATCGACGACGAATTCATGAAACTGATGAAGGATCGTCCCAACGTTTTTGTGATTCCCAATCTTCCGGATATCGGAACAGGCTTGCAGGATCCGGCTTGGCTCAGCGAAACCGTTCCTCCCGCAGAGGTGAAACGGCTAACGGATACCTTCCAGAACCGCTCGCCCGCGGATGTGAAGAAGGCGACCGAGTTCTTTGCTGTACAGGCGCGAAATCTGAAAAAACTGAACGACGCCGGCGTCCGGATCGGCTTCGGCACTGACTCGGGGGTCACGGTTGGCTGGACCGACCACGAGGAGCTTACGGACATGGTCACGGCCGGCATGACACCGGCTCAAGTGCTCACGGCTGCCACCAAAACCTCGGCCGAAATCATGAAGCTTGATCAGCTCGGAACAGTGGCGGCCGGCAAGAGCGCCGACTTCATTGTGCTGGACGCGAATCCGCTGGACAACATCACCAACACCAGGAAGATCGCGAAGGTGTATCTTCGCGGGAAAGAGGTCGACCGGGCGGGGTTGAAGGCAACGTTCGTTGGACCGTAGGGGTCGCGCATGCCCGACCCTCGTTGACACCCACCCGCAGGGCATTTAGAATCTAGGCCAGATACAGGAGGGATACATGAAAGCATCCCGTCTTTTGCTCGTGCTCTCCGTTTCCGCAATCGCCGCCGATTTGGGCAGCGACCGGCCGGTGACGTTCACCAAGGACGTCGCGCCCATCTTGCAGGAGAAATGTCAGGAGTGCCATCGCGCCGGATCCATGGCGCCGATGTCGCTGGTGACTTTTGAAGAAGCCCGGCCGTGGGCGAAATCCATCCGCCAGCGCGTGGTCACGCGACAGATGCCGCCGTGGCACATCGATATGACGGTGGGTGTTCACAAATTCAAGAATGATATGTCGCTATCGGACGACCAGATCAACACCATCGTCCGCTGGGTGGATTCCGGCGCGCCGCAAGGCGATCTCAAGGATATGCCGCCGCCCAAGCAGTGGCCCAAGGCGACGGAGTGGCAGGCAGCCAAAGAGATCGGCGCGCAGCCCGATCTGATCATCGAAGCGACTTCTTACACCATGCCCGCAAAAAGCCAGGACGTCTGGTGGCGGCCGCTTGCCGATATTCCTCTGACCGAGCCGCGATGGGTGCGAGCAGTCGAGGTCCGGCCAACCACGGCAACGGCGCGCAAGACCATTCATCATGCGGTGGCTTATCTGGTGCAGGATGACGGCGATGCTCCGACCGCCGGCTCGACCAACGATGCCGACCGCCAGGGAGTGCTGATGGAGTGGGCCATCGGAAAGTCGTATGACATATTCCATCCCAACACGGGCAAGCTACTGCTGCCTGGATCGAAGATTTCGTGGGATGTTCACATTCATGCGGTGGGCGAAGAGATTCCCTCGGGCGTCCAACTGGCACTGTGGCTGTATCCGAAAGGCCAGGAGCCGAAGTATCGCACGCATCTGACCGCGTTTCCGGGAAAGACCGGCCCGAATCTGGATCTGCCGCCCAACAGCATCACG
Source organism: Bryobacterales bacterium (assembly GCA_025463005.1). GTDB lineage: Bacteria > Acidobacteriota > Terriglobia > Bryobacterales > Bryobacteraceae > Palsa-187. The sequence goes on from JAOAPR010000213.1 coordinate 3,940, forward strand.
GAAAACCAGGGCTTTACCGTGCTGAAGCAGGCGGCGATTCTCGAGAATATCCAGCCGCACATGCATCTGCGCGGGAAAGGCATGGCTCTGGAAGCAATCCTGCCGGATGGGACCAATCAGATGATCAGCTACGTCGGCAACTTCAACTTCAACTGGATGACGAACTACATCTACGATGAGGACGCGGCGCCCGTGCTGCCCAAAGGCACCGTCATCAAGGTCACCACCTGGCACGACAACACCAGCAACAATCCGCATAATCCCGATCCGGAGCAGTGGGTCGGCTACGGACACCGTACGGTAGACGAGATGGCGCACGCCTGGGTGAACGTCACCTATATCAGCGACGAAGATTACAGCGCCTGGGCCGCGAAACACAAGCCGCCTCGTGAGACGGCCAGCGCCGGGCGATGAAGCTTCGTCTGTTGATCCTGCTCGCCGGGGCGATGCTCGTATGCGCGCAGTCGCTCCCGCTCGAACCGCCGCACGAATCGGGGACCAACGTCACGGGAGCGTTCGAGGGGTGGTACAAAAATCCCGACGGCAGTTTCAACCTTCTGCTTGGCTATTTCAACCGGAACACAAAGCAGGACGTGGATGTTCCGATCGGCCCCAATAATCGGATTGAGCCGGGCGGGCCCGACCGCGGCCAGCCGACTCACTTCGTCGCGGGCCGGAAGTGGGGCATGTTCGTAATCAAGGTGCCCAGCGACTTCGGGTCAAATAAGCTGGCCTGGACGCTGACGATTAACGGCAAGACCACCACGATCCCCGCCAGTTTGCATCCGGATTACGAGATCTCTCCGTTAAGAGAAGAGGCCGTGGGCAACACGCCGCCGGTGCTGCGCTTCGATCCGCAGGGTCCTTCCATGCAAGGACCGCAAGGGCTGACGGTGGAGCGCACCACGACGCTGGCGAATCCGTTGACGCTGGCAGTTTGGGTGACGGATGATGGCAAGTTCACCAGCTCATCCGGTTCCCGGCCCAAAAATCTCGGCGCTCCGATCACGCTGCATTGGACGAAGTATCGCGGTCCTGGAACGGTGATGTTCGCGAAAGACCGCCCGCCCGTGGAAGACGGCAGCGCGACCACTAACGCTCGCTTCAGCGAACCGGGAGACTACGTGCTGCACGTCCAGGTGAACGACTATTCCGGAGACGGCGGCGGCGGGTTCCAGTGCTGCTGGACCAACGGAGAAGTCAAGGTTTCCGTCAAACCCTAACGCGGCGACTCCATTCCCTTGACTTTCAGCGTCGGCGCCACCGCAGGGCTAGCGAAAAACTTTGCCAGTGCTTTCCCGGCGTCCGTATTTTTACTGTTCGGGCTGATTCCGGTCGCGAAGTCCACATAGTGCTGAACCTCCGCGGGCAGCGGTCCCACCAGTTGGACACCCTTCGCCGGCAGGATCTCGCTCACCAGCGTAAGCACCATCTCCGCCGAACCGTCGGCCACCCGAGCGTTCGAGCGCACCGAGCCCTGCTCCAGAATCGTCTTCGCCTTCATCTTGTCCGCGATCCCCAATTTGTCCTCCATTTCAAGAATGTGGACCCGGCTCGCGCCGTCCTGGGCGTAGGTGATCGACTTCGCCGCCAGCAACGTTTTCTTTAGCGCGTCTGAGGAATGGATATCGGGCTTGGCAGCGCCGGAGCGTACTCCGATGCCGATCCCGCAGCGGGCGATCTCCGTGCGCGATCCCGCCGCGATTTTTCCAGCTCTCGCCAGGTCGCCAATCACATCGGAAGTGAGGATCGCGACGTCGAACGCCTCCCCGCTCTCGATCCGCTTCTTGACCGATGACGAAGTATCAAACTCTATCGCGAGCGGCCTTCCGATCGCGCGCTCGGCCTGCGGCTGTAGTTCTTCGATCACGGCCTTGACTCCGTTTGAGGCCAGCACATGCACCGGAGCGTTCTGCGCCACCGCTGTAAAAGCCGCCACCAGGAAGAGCGCGCCAGGTGCCAGGGTTCGTATTCGCATGTCGCATATTCTACAGGAGAATTCGCTGATACGATAGGTCTGATGAAAAACCTGAGTCGTCGCGAAATGCTGTACTACGCAGGCGGACTGCTGGCCGCTTCCAGCGCGAAAGCCCAGACGCCGCGTCCCGCCATCAGCCCGATCATGGTCAAGCTCAGCACCTTCATGAGCAGCGCTGCAACCGCCACGCTTCCCGCCGAAGTGGTGGAGAAAACCAGGCACATGATCCTGGACACTCTGGCGGCGATGATTTCGGGCTCCGAACTCCCTCCGGGCCGTTTCGCGATCAATTTCGCCCGCGCGTACAAAGGCGACCGGGTCGCGACCGTCGCTGGTTCGAACGTTCTGTGCGGGCCGATCGAAGCCGCGCTCGCTAACGGGATGCTGGCGCATTCTGATGAGACTGACGACACACATCCGCCCTCGCAGTCGCATCCTGGGTGCGCTACAGTTCCCGCTGCTCTAGCGGCGGGCGAGCGCTTCAACATCAGCGGCCGTCAGTTCCTGCGCGCCGTCACGCTCGGCTACGACATCGGCACGCGCGTGACCGCGACTCTAGGCCGGCTGCAATACATGTTCGACAGTCATCGCAGTACGCATTCGATCGCCGGAACTTTCTGCGCGGCCGCCGCGGCTGGATGTGCCGCCAGCCTCAATGCCCAGCAAATGCGCTGGCTGCTTTCCTATACCGCGCAGCAGGCCTCTGGAACAGCAGCCTGGCAGCGCGACACCGAGCATGTCGAAAAGGCGTTCGATTTCGCCGGAATGCCCGCACGCAACGGCGTCACCTCCGCATTGCTGGTGCAGGCCGGAGGAACAGGCGTGGAGGATATTTTCTCCGGAGCCGACAACTTCTTCGACGCGTTCATGCCGAAGAACGATCCAACCATGGTGATCGAGAAGCTCGGCGAGCGCTACGAGATCACGCGGACCAACATCAAGAAGTGGACGGTTGGATCACCGATTCAAGCGCCTCTGGACGCGCTCGAGATCCTGCTCAAGCGGCACAAGTTTCAGCCCGATCAGGTTAAGCAGATCGTGGTCCGCGCAGCGACCAATGAAGCCAAGATCGTCGACAATCGCGAAATCCCCGACATCTGCATGCAGCACATGATCGCGGTGATGCTGATCGACAAGACAGCTTCCTTTAAGTCCGCGCACGAGGCGGCCCGCATGAAGGACCCGGAGATTCTGCGGCAGCGCGCCAAAGTGCAGCTCGTCGGCGATGAGGAACTGGAGCGACTGATGCCTCGGCGCGTTGGGATCGTCGAAGTCACGCTCAACGATGGGATGCGCTTCACCGAGCGCGTCGATAACGTGCGCGGCACATCTGAAAATCCCATGCCGCGCGACGAAGTGATCGCCAAAGCGCGCGACCTGATCACGCCGGTTCTGGGCGGCGCGACCTGTACGAAACTGATCGACAAAGTATTCGACATCGAGAACGTGAAGAGCGTTCTCGAATTGCGGCCCCTTCTACAGAAGGGCTAGAGCTTACGGGCCCACGCGTCGTGACCAAGAAATGACAGCGTCGGCCACGGCATTGGGCTGCTCGACAATGATCGCGTGGGCGGCGTGCGGTATCCGCACCACCGAAACGCGCTTGGCCCCAAACTCTTCCACCAGTTCATTCCTGGCGGATGGAGGCTTGTACGGATCGTTTTCGCCCTGGATGTCGAGTAGCGGCACATTTCCCGCCGCGTAGTATTCCTTCTGCGGCGTCGAGTCGCGCGCGATGATCTCCGACGCGCGAACATTCGCATGAAATCCAGTGAGCCACAGCCGCGCGTCATTGCCGGGCGCGAAAAAAACGATTTTCAGGTGCTTGAGACGCTCGGCCTCGGGTTGCGATGGATCGGTCGCGATTGCCACCGATCGCTGCACCTCAGGATCGGGCCTCTTCTGCGCCGCGCCGATCAGAATCACACCTCGGACCAGCTTCGGAAAATCCACCGCCGTCATCTTGGCGACGAAATGCCCGAAAGCGTGCCCCGCCAGGATCGCCGAGCCCGAATTCTCGCGCTCGATCACGGCGGCGACATCCTTGGCCAAATCATGAAGTGTTAATTTCTCCATGGGACCGGTGCTGCGGCCATACCCACGCGGCTGCGGCCGAAGCACCCGGAATCCCGCCGCTGCGATGCGTGCTGCCGCCGGATCGAATTCCTCCGAATCGCGGCCGAGCGACGGCAGCATCACGATCAGCGGTCCGCGCCCTTCGGCGATCACGTCGATGGTGACGTTGTCGTGGCGAATGATCTCGCGTGTTCGGGCTTGCGGGAACAACAGGTCAGGAAGCGCCACCGCCAGGGCGATTACTATTTTCACGGCGCTAGACTGTATGTCAGCAGCTTCGGCAAAACAGGCGGCGTCGCCGGAGTAGCGGGCGCCTGTCCGTTTCGAGGCATCACGGGACCTGTGCCGCCCATCACCGCGACATACTGCTTGCCGTCGATTTGATATGTAATCGGCGGGCCCATGCCGCCGCGCAGCCCGGTCTGGATTTCCGCCAGCTTCTCGCCCTTGTCGGCGCTATAGGCTACCAGACGCCCGTCATTGATCGACTGAAATACCAGATTCCCGGCAGTGGTGACGGTGCCGCCACCAATCCCGCCGCCGCCCGGCATCCGCCACTTCATCTGCTGCGCCACAGGATCCCAAGCGACCAGCGCGCCGCGGTTGTTGCCCTGCCCTTCCAGAGGCTCCGGACCGATGGCCGGCGGGGCCGGACGCGGGTTCGGAGGCGTCGGACGCGCTGTTCCCGTGCCCGTTCCCGAGTACGTATCCGCAGCAGCATAGGTGAACGTATTTGCGGTAGACGTGGGAATGTAAACCAGCCCGGTATTCGGATTAAACGACATCGGCGACCAGTTGTGAGCCCCGCCTCCGCCGGGCGAAATCGGAATCGCCTCCTCGCCGTAATTCGCCTCAGGGTTCACGATCGGGCGTCCCGTCTTCTGATCGATGCCCTTGGCCCAGGTGACCATCGAGAAGGGCTGCGCCGAGATGAACTGTCCCGTTACCCGATCCATCACGTAGTAGAAGGCATTCTTGTTGGCCTGCATGATCACTTTGCGCTGCCGCCCGCCGATATTCAAATCCGCCAGAATCAGGTGCTGCACGCTGTCGTAATCCCACGAATCGCCCGGCACCATCTGGTAATGCCACTTCAGTTCGCCCGTCTCGGGCTGGACCGCGAGGATCGAGCACACATACAGATTGTCCTTGCCGTTGGTTTTGCGAAGCGCTTCCGGCCACGGCTCGGCGTTGCCCGTGCCGATATAGATCAGGTCCGCTTCCGGATCGTATGCCATGCCGTCCCAGACGGCCCCGCCGCCCCCGAGCTTCCACCACTCGCCATCCCAGGTGGCGGCCGCTTTTCGCATATCCGAGTTTTCGAACCCCTTGGAAGGATCGCCGGGCACCGTGTAAAAGCGCCAAGCCTTCTTGCCTGTCATCGCATCATACGCGTCGAAATATCCGCGCGTGGGACGATCCCCGCCGCTTACCCCGATAATCACTTTGCCTTTGGCGATGCGCGGAGCCATGGTGATGGTTTGCTGGTCTTGCGGATACGCCACGCGCGCTTCCCAGATCGGCTTGCCGGTCTCCGCGTTGAGAGCCAGAAGCCGCCCGTCGATCACCGGGGCGATAATCATGCCCTGGTAGATCGCAATACCGCGGTTGACGACGCCGCAGCAGATTTTCGGAAAGACGGCGGTCTGGTTGACCTCAGGATCCCAGCGCCAGCGCTCTTTACCGGTGCGCGCATCCACCGCGAACACCACGCTCCAGTTAGTGATCCCGTACAGCGTGCCGTTCGAGACCAGCGGCGTCGCTTCCTGCGGACCGCCTCCCGGTCCCAGATCGTACGACCATCCGGGAGCGAGACGGCTCACGTTGCTGGTGTTGATCTGATTCAGCGGGCTGTAGCGCGTTTCACCCTGCGTCAGCCCGTACGTCAGCCACTCTTCGCCTGCTTTGCCGGCCGATTTCAGGGTGTTGTCATCCACCCGGCGAGACTGCTGTGCCGGAAGGATGCAAACAGCCAGGACAAATGTCACTACTGTGCGCGAAATCATCGAGTCACTTTACTCCCTTCTTGCACTCGCGCTCCGGAGAGAACGCCCGTCATGCCGTAGTTTCCTTCATGGCAGGCGAATTCGTACATCACGCCGTCGGCTCTTGTGGTGGGGATCTTCGCGGTCCACGGCTTTCCGAACGTCGCCGGATCGTCCACAGTAAATTCGTACAGCAGCGTATCGGCTCCGGTGCGCGTGAAGCGTTCCACCAGGCGCATCTTGTCGCTCGATCCGCGGAACGGAGTTTTATCGGTGAAGTTGGTGGTCTCGACCACCAGCGTGTTGCCGTCCCAATGGCCGCGCGCGTCGCCCATCCATTGCCGGATATTTTCGGGAATATGCGGCCGCCCGTCAATCGGGATCACGCGAGCATCATGAGCCATCTCGTTCACCAGCACCACCCATCCGGGACCCTGCGCGATCTGATAATTGGCGCTGTAATTGGCCGGCGTCATGGGAGGCCCCGCGTTGGTCGCCAGCAGACAGCGCTCCTGCAAGCTGCGATTCTCGGGACCGTCGAACTCGTGACCGCGTCCAGCGGCCGCTCTGTCCGCCTGACGCTTCTGGGCCTCGGAAGTAAGGGCGGGAATCTTCCCATCCGGCGGGTCCGTGATCAGCGACGTGCGCAGGTCGGGCACAACCTTGCCGCGCTCGCGCCAAAACTCGTTGTACGCGCGACCGACATCGGCCGCGCCGCCGCCATCGCGCCGGTCGCCATTCACGTCGTAGATCGCCTTCTTCTGGTATTCGGCGGCTTCCGCGGCGGTCAACGTCGGTTTCCCGGCGAATTCGGCGGGCCGTTCGAGCGGGGTAGTGGTCGCCGTCGACCAGACTCCCTGGATATCGGGCTGGCCGTCGGCCGTGCGCGGGGCTATCCGGGGCTTGGTCGATTGTCCAGAAGCTAGAGACGTAATGATCAGAGCCCCTGTTAGCAATGTGGCTTTCATCTGTTTGCCTCCATTCCCTTGTAGCTCCACTTTAGCGCGCGTTTTCCGAAAGATTCGCCCAGGTAGATGTTGCCCTTCGAATCCGAGGCGATGCTGTGGATGTGGAAGAACTGCGCGGCTCCATGCCCGCCATGGCCGCCGAAATATCCCACTACTTCGAGCGTCTGGCGGTTCAAAATCTGGACCTTCTTATTGGTTCCGTCCGGAATGTAGATGAATTGCTGCTGCGGGTCGGGTGAAAAGGCGAAATCGAAGGTGGTGCCTTCCTCGCCGGTGGTCTTCCGCTCGACGTAGGATTCCTTCAGATACGTGCCGTCGGGCCGGAACACCTGGATGCGATTATTCCGGCGGTCGCCCACATACACCAGGTCATCGTTTGAAATCCGGAGCGAGTGCACGGTGTTGAACTGCTTCGGCCCCGGACCCTCCACCGTCCGCGCGTTCGATTCCTTGTCGTCGGGCTTCTTGCCGTACGCGCCCCAGTGGCGTTTGTACGCGCCCGTATCGGCATCGTAAACGATCACGCGGCGATTTCCATACCCGTCCGCGACGAAAACTTCGTTAGTCTTCTGATACACCACAATTCCCGCCGGCCGATTCAGATTTTCCGTATCGTTGCTGCCGCCCGTCTTCCCGTGATGCCCGATCTGCAGAAGAAACTTTCCATCCCTGGTGAACTTAAGAATGTTGGTGTCTTTCGCGCCATTCCCGCCGACCCAGACATTCTCTTTGTAGTCGACGAAAATGCCGTGTTCGTTATCCGGCCACTCATACCCTGCGCCCGGACCTCCCCATCCCTGCACGAAGTTTCCGGCAGCGTCGAATTCCAGGATGGCCGGCGCAGGCTTACAGCAATCGGCCTGCGGCGGATCAAATGCAGCGTACTTGTCGTGATTTTCGAGGCTTCGCGGCCGATTTGTCACCCACACGTGATCGTGCGAATCGACGAAGATCCCGGAAACCTGGCCCAGCATCCATTGGTTCGGCAGGTCCTTGGGCCAGTACGGGTCGACCTCGAACTTGGGAACGCCAGCCTGCGCGGATCCCGTTCGCTGCAATAGAAACGCGCCCGCGATTGCCACTATAAGCAGCGCGCCACCAAGGATCTTCGAATTCATGATTCACCTCAATCCGGTAGCCGGAACGCGACCAGCTCGGCGGGATAATTCGCCGCGCCGATCGCCACCACGATGTACTGCTTCCCGTTTAGCATGTAGGTCATCGGAGTGCCGGTCTGGCCCGTGGGCATGTAGACGGCGCCCTGCTCTTTACCAGTGGCTTTGTCGTAGGCTCGCAGCATCGCTCCCATGCGTCCATCGGGCATCGTAAACGTTCCAGGCTCGCCCGCGACCAGCAGAGTTTTGGTCACCAGGAGCCCGATCGTGTTGCTCGACCGGCCCGTGCGCGGAATGTTTAGACCCTTCAGCGCCGGATGATTGCGGACATTGTCCGGAGTCTCCGCATTCGCGACTTTCCAAAGAATCTCGCCTTTGTTCATGTCCAGGGCGACGATGCTCCCCCACGGCGGCTTCACCAGCGGCAGGCCTTGCACGCGCAGCGCAGGCGCTTCTCCGGCGGGCGCTGCGTTTCCGCCCACCCACGCGAACTCGGTGCGCGCCGGATCCCCAGGAACTAGTCCGTTCGAAACCATTCCCGTGGCCGCATGCACGTACAAAATGTGCGATTCCGGATCGTACGACCCGCCGGGCCAGTTGGTGACTCCGGTCGTCAGAATCGTCCCGAAGGGTCCCTCCGGTTTGCTGACCACAATAGGTGTGAAGATCGGGCCGATTTTGTATTTCGAGATGACCTTCAAAGCCTCGGCTCGAAGCTCGGGCGTGAAGTCGATCAGATCGTCCACCGATGGAATGCCGGCGACGCCGTAAGCCGGGGGCTTCGTCGGATAAGGCTGCGTGGGCGAATACCACTCGCCTGGCACGTCGCCTTTGGGGACCGGCCGTTCCTCGAATGGCCAGATCGGCTGCCCGGTCTCGCGATCGAAGGTGTAGAGAATTCCCTGCTTGGTCGGCTGCGCGACGGCCTTTACGGTGCGCCCATTCATCGTGATATCGATCAGCATCGGCGCGCAAGGGATATCGAAATCCCAAATGCCGTGGTGCACAAGCTGGTAATGCCATTTTCGCTGGCCCGTTTTCAGATCCACCGCCACCACGCTCTCTCCGAACAGACCGTTACCAGGCCGGTGGCCGCCATACTCGTCGCCGGTGGGAAGCTCTACCGGGATGAACGCCATCGCCAGATCCGGATCGACGCTGATCTGCCCCCAGACGCCGGCATTACCAGTATTCTCGGCGGAATCTTTTTCCCAGGTGTCGTGCCCGAACTCGCCCGGACGGGGAATTGTATGGAAGATCCACAAACGCTTGCCTGTGCGGGCGTCGAACCCGCGTACATAGCCGTTAACGTTATGCTTCACTCGCGGCGCGCCCGACGCCCGGTGAGCCGCGCCGACGATCACCACATCGCCCGCCACCACTGGCGTCGCGTGCAGGCCGACTTCCCCGGTCTCGAGATCGATTTCCTGATCGTCGTCCAGTTTCAGATCGACTATGCCATTGCGGCCGAAGCCGGGAATGGGAATACCAGTTTTGGCGCTCAGCGCGATCAGTCGATAGCCCGGCGTCACGTAAAGGATGCGCTCCTCCCGGCCATCCGTCCAATACGCCAGTCCGCGTCCCGAAAGCTGCCGGGGGGCATTCGTCCCGCGCGCGCCTTCGTCTTCGCTGTGCGTCCACAGGACCTCGCCCGTGGCGGCATTCAACGCCACCACAGCCCTGCGCGTACCCGCAGTCGTGTACAGAACGCCCTTAACCATCAAAGGAGTCGATTGGAGATTAGTTTCCGGGCGCGGTCCGAAGTTGTCGGTTTTGAGTCGCCACGCGACCTGCAGTCTATTGAAATTGCCCGCGTTGATCTGATCCAGTGGCGAATAGTGCGTGTTGCCCAGATCGGCCCCGTACGTTGTCCACTCTCCGTTCTTCGCCCCCGATTGCGCGGAGATGGGCAGTATCGTGAGCAGCAGCAGCGAGAGCTGGGAGAGTGTTCGCCTCATAAAATCCTGGCGGGGATTATATCATCAAGCAGTGAATCAGACTCTTGTCCGAATCATGGTCTCGCGCCATGCTGCGTTTTATAGCCCTCTGATCGTGACTATCGCCGGCGGATTTTTGCACGAACAAGGGCTCGAGGCGACCTACAGCGTTCTCGCGCCGGGGCAACGCTCGCATGAATTAATCCGGGAAAACGCGGTCGACGTGGTGCAATCCGCCGTATCTTCCAACTGGGGACCTCTGGAACGCGGCGAATCGCCGCTACCCGTGCACTTCGCGCAGATCAACCAGCGGGACGGCTTTTTCCTGACCGGCAGAAGTCCCGAGCCGGATTTCGAATGGAAGAATCTAGAAGGCAAGACGCTATTGGCCGATCATGGAGTGCAGCCGATGGCCATGCTGCGTTACGCCTCGAGCCGCAATGGAGTCGATTGGACCCGCCTCCGCGTAATTGACGCGGGAAAGCCCGAGCAGATGATCGCTGCGTTCCGCGCGGGTGCCGGCGATTACGTTCATTTGCAGGGCCCTGGTCCGCACACGCTGGAGCGCGACGGAATCGGGCCGATCGTCGCGGCGGTGGGACAGGCGATGCCGCCTGTCGCATTCAGCAGTTTGTGCGCATCCCGGGAGTTTTTGCAGACCGATACCTGCCGCGCTTTCGTGCGAGCGTTCGCGAAGGCCAAACACTGGGTGCTTCAGGCTCCACCTGAGGCGATTGCGGCGAAACAGGCGTCTTTTTTCCCGGGAGTCGAAACCGCAGTGCTCGCTGCGGCGGTGCGAAGCTACCAGGCTCTCGAATGCTGGGAGGGCGGAATCGAAATCCCGCGCGACTTGTACGAGCAGGCTTTGAACGTTTTCGAGCACACCGGGCAGATCCCGCGACGTTACCCCTACGACGCCGTGTGCGCCCCGCCGCCGGCTTGACGGCCCCTACGAATTGACGCCCAGCGCAAGATACCCGCCATCGACTCCGATGCATTGACCCGTCAGGAAACTCGCGCCATCGGAAGCCAGCAGCACAGCCGTTCCGACCAGTTCTTCCGGCTCACCGAACCGGCCCATGGGAGTGCGCATCAGCATCTCGCGGCCTCGCGCGGTGCCCATGATGACCGAGCGATTCAAGTCCGTGGGAAATACGCCCGGTGCGATGGCATTCACGCGAATTCCGTCCTTCGCCCATTCGCAAGCCAGGCTGCGCGTCAGAGATACAATTGCGGTTTTCGCGGCGGAATAGGCCGCCACCTGGTGGAACGCCGCAAAGGAGCTTAGCGACGCGATGTTGATGATCCGGCCGCGGCCGCTAGCCTTTAACGGTTCATAAAAGCTCTGGCAAGCCCGCAGGGCGCCGTTCAGATGCGTATCCAGCACACACGACCACTGCTCTTCCGAAATGGTTGCCGTGGGCTGGCGGATCACGTTTCCCGCGGCGTTCACCAAAATGTCGATCCGCCCGAAATGGCCCAGCACCGCGTCGCGCAGTGAGTCGATCGACTGGCGATCGCGCGCGTCCGCAGCTTTGGACATCGTCCGTCGACCGGTTGCCTCGATTTCCTTGCACGCGCTCTCGACGAATTCCTTCCGGCGGCCGCTGGGGACAACATCCGCGCCGTGCTGCGCCAGACCGATCGCGATCGCGCGTCCCAGTCCTGAAGTTGCGCCCACCACCACCGCGACGCGGCCGTTCAGATCAAACAGGCTGTGCATGAATCAGTTTAACCGTACAAAAAACCAAGCCTTCAGCCTGTGCTGTGCGTGTGCTCCGTTGCGTGTTCCAGGGTGCTTCGCGTTTGCAGCCGGCGCGCTGCCAGCCAGCACAGCAGCGCCCAGACCGAGCCCGCCGTCCAGCCGGCCAGAACGTCGGTGGGCCAGTGGACGCCCAGGTACACACGAGTGACGCCGACCAGAAACGTCAGGAACATCGCGACCAGGAGGAAGTACGCCTTGATGCGGGTTCGTTCCTGAGACCTGGCGAGCAGAGCGCCCAACGTCAAATACGTCACGGCCGACATCATGGAATGCCCGCTGGGAAAGCTCGCACCCGAGACATACACAGAGTACGGAACCAGGTCCGGCCGGGAACGATGGAACAGGTCCTTGAGAATCGTTCCGGCCGCCACACCGCTTAGTACCGATACGCACAGGAATAACGCCATGTGACTCTTTCCGTCCAGGATCAGATACCCGGCCACAATCAGGGTTACCAGCGTCAGCACGGCAACGCTGCCTAGTGCTGTGATATCGCGCGCTGCTTCCTGAATCGCCGGCGGACCCAGAGGAGCAAGGGAATCGCTATGGCGAAATGCCAGTAGTATTTTCTGGTCAAATGCCTGGGTACCACCCTCCAGAACTTCGTCCGCAAGGAGAACAAACCCCAACACACCGGCCCCGATGCAGGCCAGCGCCAGTAACACGGTCATCTCGTGGGCGCCTACCCACGTCAGGAGCCGAAAGCGACGCCGTCCTTTGGATCGTGCCATCGCCTCCATTGTCCCGTACGTATCGTCTTGTCTGTGGTCAGCTTGTGAGATGATTCCTTTGAGAGCCGAGTGAACGCTCGGCCGCAAGAGCGAAGGAGCCACGTAATGCGCCCTCGATTCTATCCCGTTCTGGTGGCGGTTTTCGCGCTGGTCGCGCGCGGGGCAACCGATTCAGCGACGTTCAACAAGGACGTGCTGCCGATCCTGCAAAAGAACTGCCAGGTCTGCCACCGGCCGGGGGAAGCCGCTCCCTTTTCGCTGCTGACCTACGAGAGCGCTCGGCCTTGGGCGAAAGCCATCAAGAACGCGGTGGTCTCCCGGAAGATGCCGCCGTGGCACGCCGATCCGAAATACAGCCATTTTCTGAACGACCCTCGTCTTCCCGACGCGGATGTGCAAACCATTGCGGCCTGGGTCGACGCAGGCGCTCCAGAAGGCGACGCAAAAGATAAGCCGGCTCCTATCCAATGGCGGGACGGCTGGAACATCCGGCCGGACGTCATCATTCCACTGCCCAAACCGTACCTGGTTCCCGCTAAGGCTGTCATCCCGTGGCTCGATTTCGTGGTGCCGACGAATTTCACCAAGGATACCTGGGTCGCTGCCGGGGAAATCCGTCCCGGAGCCCGTTCCGTGGTCCATCACGCGACCATTACCTTCGTGCCCCCAGGACCTGACACGAAAGCGCTGGAAGCGCTTGCCACAGGCGAGCCGGTCGCGCTACCAAGAGGTCTGGCGGCTCAAGCGTTAGTCGCCCTTGGCCCAGGCGCACCGGCGCGACGATTCGACGACTACGATGCCGCGGTGCTGGTTCCCGCGGGGTCTTTCCTGATTTTCAACATGCACTACACCTCCAACGGGACGGAGACTTCCGATCAGTCCAGGCTGGGGTTGGAGCTGGCGAGCGTTGAGCCGAAGAACCAGTTGATCAGCGTTCTGGCGGGCGATGACGGAAGCACCTCCGCTGGGAATCTAAAGATTCTCCCTGGCGACCCGAGCGCGCCGGGGCACGGATCGGTTACCTTCGCGGCGCCGGTAAAGCTCGCTTCGCTTAATCCGCATATGCATTTGCGGGGCAAAGATTTTGTGTATCGACTTGTATATCCTACCGGCGAATCGCAGATCATTTTGAACGTTCCGAAGTACGATTACGCCTGGCAACCTGGCTATCGTTTTGAAAAAATGCTGGAGCTCCCGGCGGGCACGCGCCTCGAGATGGACGGGCACTGGGACAATTCCCCGAATAATCCCAACAATCCCGATCCCACGGCGACGGTCCGATGGGGCCAGCAAATCTGGGAAGAAATGTTCGGCGGCGGGATCACGCTGCTGGTTCCCCGGGGCACCGACCCCAAGACGCTGGTCAAGAAGGAAAATCTTCGCCAGCGCGCCGTCGATACAGCTAAGAACTAAAGGAAAGATTCATGCTGAACCGTTTATCACTGCCACTGGCGACATTGTTTCTGGTGCTGTGCTCCTGTGCCACGAAAGACGCCGAGCGCCCGCATGCAACAGTTACGATGCGCGATGGGTCGACGTTCGCCGGCAACGTCACCTCGAGTTCGGCCTCGGAAATCACGCTGGCGGGCGATGACAAATCCTCACGGACGATCCCCATGAACCAGGTGAGATCGATTGAATATGACGATGCGCCAGCCACGGCGGCGGCTGAACCCGCCCAGCCTGCGACGACTCCGGCCACCGCGACGACCCCGGCGCCGGCGACCGCGTCAACGAATACAAAACGGCAAGTTGTCCGTTCTCAGGCCGCGCACCAGGACCACTATCATCCGCCCCAGTCGGTCGTCAATACCAAGACCTATCTGCTCCCCGTAGGAACCGAAATCTCGGTCCGCGCCGAGGAGACTATTGACTCGAGCAAAGGGTCCGAGGGGCAAACCTACGCGGCCGAAGTCACCCAGGACGTTCTGGATGCTGATGGCGCGGTGGTGATTCCCGCCGGATCGAACGCCAAGGTCGTAATCAAGTCGGTTTCCAAGGGCGGCAGATTTGCCGGCCAATCGGACCTGGTTCTGGATCTGCGGGCAGTGTCGGTGGAAGGCCAGGAGTACTTGATCGGGACTTCGGATATTCAGAAGAGCGGACGCAACGGGGTCGGCGCGAATAAGCGTACAGCCGTATTCACGGGCGGCGGCGCGGCTATCGGCGCCATTATCGGGGCGATCGCGGGCGGCGGGAAGGGTGCAGCCATCGGCGCGGCTTCGGGCGCCGGAGCGGGAGCGCTCACGCAGGTCCTTACTAAGGGCAGCGCCATTCGGGTGCCCGCCGAGACCATCCTGACGTTCAAGCTCGACCGTCCTCTACGCGTCGATGCTACCAGGTAGCTACTTAAGCTATTGTGTTTAAAGACATAAGCGTGTAATTACGGACCTCAAAGCACCTGGCACGATCACCTGAAATCGCCAGTCCCAGAACCCTTAGTACTAGCAAAAAACCATAGTACCTACAGAACTTTTCCACCTTAGAAGCTTGTTGACACTACTTAAGGTTGGCCTTAGACTTATTGAGTTCCATAAAAGGAATAAACGTAACTTGACGAACGGAGGAGTCAGTTTCATGAATAAGATTTTGCTTGCCTTTTTTGGTGCGGTTGGTGCTGCTTCTATGGCACATGCCGCCCTACTTACACAGTGTCCAGCCGTTGGTTCAGATCCGGGCTGCGCGGTGTTGGTAACTGTTACCGCAGTGAACGCCTCGGGTGCGGCTACCGCTTTCAGCACGACTTTTGGCACCACCTCAACGGGTAGCACGCCGCTGGGGCCGTACGATGGTGTTGAGGACACCCTCTTCGGCATTCAGAACAGCTCCGGCGGAGTCCTAAAGTCAATTTCGCTCGCCAGCACCGGTAGCCCAAACGATCTTTTCGGATTTGACGGCGACGGTGCTTGCGTGTTTATCACTTGTGCTGCCGGGACTGTAGATCCTTTCGGTTACGGCGGCCCGGGCGTACTGTTTAGCGCAATCGCCCCCGGCGGCGTCTCCGGCACGGTGAACTTTGGCTGCACCTCGACAAGCCTGGGTTCTTGCGCGGGTATTGCCAACAATACGTCAGCGTGGTTTTCTCTCGAGGAAGTTGTCACGGCTAGCCAGGTCGTCCCCGGCGTTCCGGAACCGGCTTCGGTCGTGCTGCTGAGCACCGGACTGGCGGGACTGCTGTTTGCCGCTCGCCGGCGCCGTTCGGCTCGGTAACTCTAAATCATTAACAACTGCTCTTCTCACGCGCGGTTCCATCGAACTCTCCCAGTTCGATGGAACCGCGAACGTGTTTCTGGGCAGCGCCGCTTCCCCTCAGGTTGCCTCCTAATCAGCGGAAAGCCACTGCATAAAGCTCGATCCGACGTTCGTAAACTCGAACGCGTGCAAGCCTAAGTGCAGCGCGAGCTCCTTGCACACGCCGATTCCCCGCACGCTGTTCCCTTTCGGGTCCAACCGCGGCGAGTAGACGGCAATACCCAATTGGCGATTTACAACCGCGATAATTCCTCCTCCCACGCCGCTTTTAGCTGGAAGACCAACCCGGTAGGCCCACTCTCCCGCGTAGTCATACAATCCGCACGTGAACATCACCGCCAGCACATCCTTGACGTACTCCAGCTCGAATACCTGATTCCTGGTGACCGGGTTGATGCCCATGTTTGCCAGCGTCGCCGCCATCATCGCGAGATCCGCGCAGTTCACTAGAAGCGAGCATTGGGAGAAATACTGGTGCAGCGCATGATCCACCGCAGCATCGATAATGCCGAAGTTAAGCATGAGATACGCGATCGCCCGATTGCGATTGCCGGTAGCGGTTTCAGAGGCGAGTACGGCATCATCGAAATCCAGGGTTCGGCCCGCGGCCATTTGCATCTTGTCCACATAAGCCTGGACGCCTTCTTCGCGCGACGACTTTTTGATCATGGACGCGATCGCGATCGCCCCAGCATTAATCATCGGGTTGAACGGACGCATCGTCTTGGGCTCGAGCTCGATGGAGTTGAAGGCATCGCCGCTCGGCTCGACGCAGACTTTCTGGAGCACCGCTTCCCGGCCGCATTCCTCCAGCGCCATAAGGAACGCGAATGGCTTGCATATGGACTGAATTGTAAACTCTTGCTGCCAATCTCCCACCGAAAACACCTGGCCATCCACGGTAGCCAGGCAGATACCAAAATCGTCGGGCTTGGCTTTGGCCAGCTCCGGAATGTAGGTAGCTACTTCGCCGTCGTGAACGTCCTTGTATTTTTCGTAAACGGTTTGAAGAGCGTCTTGAATGTGGGAAGTAGTGGTCATGCGGCGCGTCTGCCCAAGCGAGGGGCGCGCCAGCGCGACACGGCCGGCAACGGAACAGGATGACTCGCTGAGAATGCCAGTCTAGCTGGAATCTCAAGGTCTGTCCAATCGAAACTTTGAATGTACCGGACAAGCATTCTCCTACGACGATGACTTGCGGACAACAGTAATGATATAAAGGACCTGCGTAGAGGTCGATCGCGATGACCCTCAGCAATAAAACGGTCCTGATCACTGGCGCCAATGGCGGCCTCGGCATGGCCGTCACGAAGGCATTTCTTGAGGCGGGAGCCCAGGTTGCGGGTGTCGCCAGGAAGATCCATAGCTCCGACTTTCCCCATGCCAACTTCACCGCGTACTCAGCGGAGCTTGGGAACGGCGAGGCCGCGCGTGCAGTTGTCGCGGCTGTAATCGCAAAATTCGGCAGGATCGACGTGCTGGTCCACCTGGTTGGCGCATTCGCCGGTGGACAGTCGGTGACAGATACCGACGACGCCACCCTGGAACGGATGCTCGATGTGAACCTGCGGGCCGCTTTTAATGCTTTCCGCGCGGTGCTTCCGGATATGCGTACGCGCCAGGGCGGCCGCATCCTGGCGATCGCCAGCCGGACCGCAGCCCAGCCGCAACCCATGGTGGGCGCTTACTCGGCGTCCAAGGCGGCGCTGGTTTCCCTGGTTCTTGCCGTCGCGTTGGAGAACAAAGACCGCGCGATTTCCGCGAACGTCATTTTACCCGGAATGATGGATACACCGGCTAATCGCGCCGCGATACCGGGTGCGGACCCCTCAAAATGGGTGCAGCCGGCTCAGGTCGCCAGCCTGCTGGTGCATCTGGCCTCGGATCAGGCATCTCAGATTACGGGAGCTGCGATCCCGGTCGTGGGCGCTGACCTGTAGCCGGGCGCGAAGACTTCTAAGCGAAACGAACTCTCCCGGGCAGGATCCACCTACGGGATCAAACGATCCTAGAAAGTTGTTTTACTATGAACCGAATCAGACTGTCTTTTTGCGCGTCGATGATCGTGCTCTTTGCCAGTTCGATCCCGGCGCTATACGGCCAGGATCCCGCGAAGACGTCCCAGAAGGGCAAGGATAAGGGAAACATTACGGAGACGACCATGACGGGGTGCTTGAACAAGGGTCCTGGTCAGGGATACGTCCTGACAGACCAGAACACCGGGGAAAAGGTGACCGTCACTGGCCCATCCGAGCTGGAACAGCATTCAACGAATCACACCGTGAAACTGACTGGGAGCCAGACGACGCAGGGCGGCCAGACCATGCTCAACGTAACCAAGATCGAGCATGTTTCCCCGACCTGCATGCCGCCCGCCGCAAATAAGAAATAGTAGAAAGCAAAGCGTGCGGGTGCGGAACGGATCTCATAGACAGAGAACCGCATACCCGTCGGGACATGAGCGATCTTCGTTCCCATGGCACAACTCTTTCACCGGAGTGCGAATAGCCTGGCGAGAGTGAGCATTGCCGCCGTGGCCATTACGCTGGCGAGTGTCGTTTGGGCGGCATACCGCATTAACGACGGAGCGTTCGTCACCGACGTGAATGTTGCTAGGGATCAGCCGGTCCCCTTTTCTCATAAGCATCATGTGAGCGATGACGGCATCGATTGCCGGTATTGTCACACCTCCGTTGAAACGTCGCCCTTCGCTGGGCTGCCGCCGACGGAAACCTGCATGGGGTGCCATTCGCAGATCTGGAAGAACGCCGAGATATTAGAGCCCGTGCGCGCCAGTTGGCAAACGGGACGCTCTCTCCAATGGACGCGCGTTCACGACCTGCCCGACTTCGTCTATTTCAATCACAGCATCCATCTGCACAAAGGAATCGGCTGTTCAACCTGCCACGGACGCGTGGATCTAATGCCGCTCACCTACAAGGTGAACACCCTCTACATGAAGTGGTGTCTCGAATGCCACCGAAACCCCGAAAGGAATGTGCGTCCCCGCGAGCAGGTTTTCAACATGGCATACGCGCCGCCGCCGGATCAGGAGCAGCTCGGGACGCGTTTAGTGGCGGAGTACGGAATCCAGCGCCTCACAGATTGTGTGACTTGTCACCGTTAAGCCATGCCTTCGAGCTTTCATTCCGATCCGCTGCACGGCGCGAGTGACGACGAGTTTCCCGACAGAACTCCCGACTGGAATGACGAAGCCTCACGTCGCCGTTTCTTGCGACTCATGGGAGCGTCGATCGCGCTAGCCGGTTCGGCCTGCACCAAACAACCCAAGGAAACGATAGTTCCATACGTCCGGCAGCCCGAACAGTTTCTTCCCGGCCAGCCTCTGTTTTACGCATCGGCGATGACCGTCGCGGGAATTGCGACCGGGGTGCTGGTCGAAAGTCATCTGGGCCGTCCGACGAAGATAGAAGGCAATCCCGATCATCCCGCGAGTCTGGGCGCTACCAACGCCATGATGCAGGCGAGCATCCTGACGCTTTACGATCCGGATCGTTCTCAAACGGTCAAGCGTAACGGCGAAATCAGCACCTGGGGAAGCTTCCTCACGGCGCTGGTTCCCGTGCGCGAGGCAGCGGCCAATAAAAAAGGCGCCGGATTGTGCGTGCTCACCGGCTCTTTCAGCTCGCCTTCTCTAGCTGCACAGATCCAGGATTTCAAGACTGCCTTTCCCGAGGCGAAATGGCACCAGTGGGAGCCGTGCGGCCGGCATGCAGAACGAGCGGGGGCGATTGCCGCATTTGGCCAGCCCTGGAACACCGTCTACAGATTCGATCGCGCGGATCGCATCGTCTCTCTCGATGCCGATTTCCTGGATTCGACAACACCCGGGCACTTAAAATACACGCGCGACTACACTGCGCGTAGACGAGGGGCCGCGGAGAATGCCAGCGCGGAACCGCCGCGGATGTACGTAGTCGAGAGCACGCCATCGATTACTGGCGGAATGGCGGAACATCGCTTTTCGTTGCGCGCGGCCGATGTGGAGGGATTCGCTGCAAGCCTGGCTCGGGAGCTCGGCCTAAATGTGCCGGGCGGCGCGTCTACCGACGCGGTGCGCGCAATTGCGAAAGATCTGATGAGTCATCGCGGATCGAGCATCGTGATTCCCGGCCAGTTTCAGCCGCCCCGCGTGCATGCGATTGCACACTTGATCAATCAGAGCCTTGGAAATGTCGGCCAAACCTTGTACTACACCGACTCGGTGGAGGCGGACCCAGTTGATGACGTCGCATCGCTGACTGAGCTGGTGACGAATATGCGGGCGGGTATGGTCGACACCCTGTTCATTTTGGGCGGCAATCCCGTCTATGACGCACCCGCCGACGTGGCGTTCTTGGACGCGCTGCAAAAGGTCAAATTCCGGACCCATTTGGGATTGTTCGAAGACGAAACCGCGGCGTGGTGCCATTGGCACGTGCCGCAGGCGCATTATCTGGAATCCTGGGGCGATACGCGCGCGTGGGATGGGACTACGTCCATCGTGCAGCCTCTAATTTCGCCCATCTACGACGGAAAGACAGCATCCGAGGTTCTCAGCGTCGTCCTCGCGGACGCTTTTCCGAACCAAGCCGATCGCTCCGCTCACGACACCGTCCGTGCGTTCTGGGAGAATCAGCACAAGGGCAAAGACTTCACCGGGTTTTGGCAGACATCGCTGCACGATGGTGTAATCGCGGGAACCCAATTCCCTGCGAAGACGCCGCCGGCTGCCCGTGTACCCGAACCGTCTGCGCCAGCTCCCTCCCGTTCAGACGTGGAAATCACGTTTCGTCCGGACCCGACCGTCGGCGATGGCTCGCTCTCCAACAACGCGTGGCTGCAAGAGCTACCCAAGCCGCAGAACAAAATGACTTGGGACAACGCCATATGGATCTCTCCAATAACGGCCGAACAGATGCGGATCGCACTTGGCGACCTTGTTGAGTTAACCGTGATGGGGCGAACAATCCGTGGAC
>JAOAPR010000280.1 GCA_025463005.1 Bryobacterales bacterium
GAGAGTTCAGATGCGTTGGGCAACGGAAATTTTCCGATCTCAATGGTGGCTGCCAAGCGCAATTTGTAAGCGGGCGTTGCCCCTGCCGAACGAATTGTAATTGTCGGCCCTATGAGTGCATCGGCTCGGGCTGGCCCAAAACTTCCGTGATCAACATAAATGTAGGCTCGCAGTTGTCTGCGTGCTGTATCCTTCAAAGTATGATCCGTGACGATCAGCGCCACTACGCTTGCGATGGTGGCGATACAAAGTACAGTAGTCACAATGACCAACCACGCGGTGAAGCGGGCGACAGGTTCTTGTTGTCTGAGCCACCACCACGGTAATTTGCCGCTCAATTTACCACTCCAAAAATGCCCACGTTAAGCGGGCATCATACCGGAATTGCAACTCGGCGATATAGATCGGGAGATGCTTTCCCCAGACTCCGCGCGGCAGCCCGGATGGGATCATAAAGCGCCAGTCAGGCCCTTCGGTCGTCCATGCGTTTCGCGCCGTCGATGGCCAAAAACGCTCCCACAAGTAACCTCTCGGTGAGCTTCGTTGCTGCGATGGGGTTCAATAGGTGGGCCGTTTCCGCTTTCTGCGGGTAGCGGAAATGATGGTCTTTATGGAGTGGGGAGAGGTGGTCTACAAACTCCCGCAGGTCATCGCTTAACACAAAATCATGGTGCTCGGCCAATAACCGGAGCTTTTGCAAGTCATGTGAACGAGACCACTTTGTTTCTGGGTCCGAACCGTTGAACTCTAAAATGGCCTTTAATGCGTTCTCCAATGAGAATCCGATCAGCATATAGAAGGGAACGATGAGCGAGTGATTATCCTCCCACTCTTCTTCAGTTTCTGCTAGGCGCTTCGCTGCTTCCATGAACGACACCGCATAGGCGACCGTGTCAATTTCATCGCTTGGATTCACTCTTTGCATCCCTTTGCGTCCTGTTCATTTGGCGATGATTATTGAGCCTTGTCTTGTCAGGCACCACGCAACGTTTTCGAGCCATGGACAACTCAGGCCGACACCGGAATCGCCGCTCGTCGGGTCTCTTGCTCCCCAATGGAAGTTTGGCCGGACATCCGCGCCCTTCGTGCCGCAGCCTTGGCTGATGAATCTCGGCTCGATGTCGGACAGCCGAACATCATCCGGCCATCGGTCGCCGCTGAATCGCGGTCCAATGGCTGCAATGGTAGTCGGAGCAATAGATCAGGAGACCGCGAACGCCACCGGCTCGCATTTCTCCGAAGGTGATCTTCTGTGGGCGGGTGGTCATTTGTCCGAAAGATTTGAATAGTTCGGATTCAAAGGATCGAAAAAGTCGAAGTGATTAGCGAACTGCTCTAGCCAACCCGGCTTGTCCTTGAAGTAGTTCAGCCAATGATCTCGGACTTTCATGATGTTTTCACGAGTGGCCATTTGAGCATCAAAATTGATACCCGCCTTAAGATGTAAAATCTCCTTTTGAGCGGGGACGGATAGACCCTCGATCAAAATAGAGTTTGCATATCGATATAGTTCCCAAGCAATCAAATCTGCTGCCTGCAATGGCCTTATCTTGGTTGAGCTTAGAAAGGCGCAGCCTACCAGTTGTGGCGGCGGGTAAACCCATTTCTCGAAGGCGTCATAAACGGTTCCGGCGTATCGCTGAACTCCGGCAGGCCGGTTATCGAATACAAACGTCATGTGCGGATCAAAAGTGTTGGCCTGTGCCCAACCTACAGAGCGCACAAAGCATTGATTGATGCAGAAGCCTTCAGGCGTTCCCAAAACCGATCTGATATCCCCAGTAATAAGCTCGTCCCAGTCCTTCCGAGAACAAGCCATTCCATAGGCGGCCACATCGGATTCGATGATCAGAGTCCGGAGTTGATGGCGGAAATAATCGGTTTCAGTCCGGGTCCAACGTGTGAAGTCTCCGATGCTGTTGTCGCAATCGTAGGCGTGAAACCGGCTGATCGGGTCTTTCTGTCCGCATAGCGGCGAATCCAGATGATGCTTCCAATTGTGATCCAAGAAGATACCAGCGACCAAGACGATATCAGCCGCCTGCCCATGCGTGCCGCTATCGTCGAAATAGGCCGTAATCATGAGAAACCAAACTTCAAAATTCAGACTTTTCGCGGGGCACGCTGCGGCTCTTGCCTTTACACCACGCCTCAATGGTCGCGGAGTCGATCCGCTGGCCGTTCGGTCCTTCGATGTGGAGAACTTTGACGTGCCGCTGCTTCATCCGGTCACACGCCGCCTCAAGGGCTTTATCCCTCGAATCGTGTTCCTCTGATGCCTCCAGCGCAGGCCTGACGTTTTCGTTTCGGGTCCACAGTTTCCACTTCACGGGAGTCCCCATGCACAGGGTCATCTTGCCAGCATCGCCATGGTGGACCGGAAAAAGGCCCGGTGACGCGAGGCTCAGGAAACGTTTCTGTCCCGGCAAGCCGGGAAAAGGCTTGAAATTGGTGATAAACAATTGAAAACACTGGTCGGAGTGGCAGGATTTGAACCTGCGACCCCTGCGTCCCGAACGCAGTGCATATTTTCTAAGTCGTTGATTTTTATAGCAACTGCGTAGCTTATCTCCACGTTTTGTTCACGTTCGTTTCACCCAATTCACTGCGATATCACTGCGACGTTCTCCGACAGCATCCCGTGACCGACCCTGCCCTTCACATGGGAGAGGTCCAAGGTTCGATCCCTTGTGCGCCCACCAGGTTTGAAGGGTTTCTGAGCCGCGAGCCGATTGTCCCACAGAAACGTCTTACACAACGGGCACGTATAAGGTGGCGTTGCCCGCGCTCACAATATTGCGATCTGGACACCTTAATGGCTCGAAAACCGCCCGCATCAAAAGCGTCGAGGTCTCTTTCGTCGCTCGAAAAGCAGTCCGCTATCACCAGGCTCGAGGCTCGGGTCAAGGAACTTCGCGAACTTTCTCTCACAGATATAGCCAGTGGTGATGATCCTTCGGTCACTGATTTAGAAGGACGAATCCGCTCAACGCTTGCGGCCATATATGGCCAAGAAAGCGCGGAGTACGATCGGCTGCAAATTGCCGCTGATCTGGACATGACCGTTTACGCCTTCAACTTCGACGGTACACGTACGCCTACACACGAGGTGCAGGAAGGGGTTGATCGAGGTCGCCGCCGAGCCATTTCTGCGTTGCAAGGCGAGATCGACGCCTTAAAGGAAGACCTTCAATTTTCGGCACCGGCGGGAGCGGCCATTGCTACTTCAAACCCGACGCCCGTCGAAGTTAGCGACGACATTTTTGTGGTCCATGGGCGCGATGAGGCAGCCAAAGAGCAAGTCGCTGCGGTAATCCGGCGCGCAGGTCTGAACCCCATCATTCTTCATCAACAGGCGAATGAAGGAAAAACAATCATCGAAAAATTCGAGAAGCATGGCTCCGCTGCAGGGTTTGCAGTGGTTATCGCTACGCCCGACGATGTTGGCGGGCTGGCTGTGGCCTCCCATCTCCATCCCGAGTTAAAGCCGAGAGCCGATGGATGATCACGGCGGCTGGAAGGCCAAGCTGCTGCAGGAGCTATCTGTGGCAGGATATAAAAACCTAAACTGGCCGGCGGCGCTGGCCTAGCGATTGCGCTAAGGCTAGGCTGCAAACGGCTTTCATAAACCGCTGCGAACCGATTAGTTTCGTTCTGACGTTGCCGAGGCTAAGATGACGCTGAACGATTTGGTTGGCCCCGCGGTTGTCGCTGCAATCGTATCTGGACTCGTCACCATCCTTGGCAACATCTTTTCAATTCGCTCTTCGCGCGGCATCAACACTGAAAAGATTGCTTCCGAAAAAGACCTCGCCGAGCGCAAGTTTGAATTCGAAGCAGACTTGGCTGAAAGA
>JAOAPR010000229.1 GCA_025463005.1 Bryobacterales bacterium
TCGGGCGTTAGCTAACGCTTATCGACCACGATCACGCCGCCCTTGAGCACGATGTTAGTAGTCAGCATGTTCCAATAACCATCTAGTGGATTCCCGTCCAGAAGAATGAGGTCCGCCAGCTTGCCCGGCTCTAGCGTTCCTAGTTGGTCGCTCATCTGGATGTAGGAAGCAGTGTTCGGTCCCATGAGCTTGATGATGTCTTGCATCGAGAACATCAGGTTTAGGGACTTCAGTTCGTGTTCCAGTCCGGCCTTCGGGTTATAGCCGGTGTCGGTACCATAACCGTAGATGACGCCCGCATCCCACGAGGTACGCGCGTTCACCGCCTTGTACCCTGCTTCCTGCCCTCGGCCGTCCCCGTCAAGGATCGATTCAGGCCATGATTTCCCGTCCCGGAACCGAGGCTTGTTGTCATCCGCAAATACGCCGAAGACCGGCACTCCGAAGCCAATCGTCGACAACTGCTTGACGCCCGCGGCAGCCACTTTTTTCGCGTCCTCAAAGTTCAGCCACCCAAAATGGGGCGTGTGAACGAGCAGGAGCACCCCGGCGTCTACAGCCGCCATCATCGCCTGCGGGCTCACGGCATGTACCTGAACCAGGACGCCGACCTTCTTCGACTCGTCCACGATAGCCCTGAGGGTTTCCAATTCCTTGGCGGACGGCCCCGGCTTGGGAGTGAGGGCAATCTCGCCGGTATACTTGATCCCCATTTCGGCAATCTTCCGCACTTCGGCACGGGCCTCTTCGGGGGTGCTGTTCAGCCTCACTGACCCGGATGGGATGATGCGCGGTCCGTTAATGACGCCCTTCTCAATATGATCCCTGAGTGTCAGGTTCCCTTCCGCAGGGCCGCCTCCAGACAGGATGGTCGTATATCCTGCCTCGAGAAGTTGCTGCATCTGCACCTTCTCATTGGGTCCGGTATTGACGTGCCGGTGCCCATCGATGTACCCCGGCATGGCGCTCATGCCCTTGGCATCGATGGTCTTCAGTCCTTGGGTATTCGCGACGCCTGCGGAAACGGAGGCAATCTTGCCTCCTCGCACGATCAAGGTACCCGAATTAATGACAGTGCCGTTGCCGACGATTACCCGGGCGTTGGTAATCACCAGATCTTGAGCCACAAGATGGGAGCCAACCAGGCTTAGAAAGCAGGCCAGAGAGCTATCGGCAAGCAATCTTCTCATTTCTTATCCTCCAATATAGATCTCACTTGTTACGTGGGGGCGGGTTTTTGGTTCCGCCACTGTCATTCGGCGTCCGTTGGAGAAAGTCGTCGAAATTGAGGCCGGCCGGTGGCGGCACCGCCACGGCGGCTCGGCTGGTTGTGAAGCCGATCATACGACCCATAAAAATAATGCTGACCCACATGACCAGCGACAGGGCCGCCACCACTTTGCCCGTACGAGGCGCGGACGGAGCCCGGTCCCAGCCATGAATCGTCCGGCCCGCAGTGAGCTCAAAAACCAGCATGTTGACGCCACTGAGCGCAAGCAACAGCATCTTCGCCCGGAAAAAGAAATTGTGATAGTACACGGGCGCGTTGGTAATGAACATCAGCGACCCGGTCAACGCTGTCAAGGCAAAAGCGGCCCACGTCCATTTCAGGATGTCTGACGCCATCCGCCTGACCGACCGCTGGGTCGAAGCGATTCCCAACAACCGGAGGTCGATGATCGCAATGGTGCCGAAAACCAGAGCCAGGCCGAAGACGTGAGTCGATTCGATCAGGGGAAACAGATAATTAGAATCGCGAATTCTGGTGGCCAGCCCGGACGCCTCGAGCCATTCCAGAAACGCAGCAATATCCATTAGGCCTTCGTTGCGGGCGACCAGGGACCCCAGACATGGTCATAGGCGATCAGGCGTCCCAGGATAATAATGCACACCCAAATCAGGAACGTTGCTATCGCCAGCCCCTTGATCGACTTGCGGTTGACGAGTGTTTCCTCCCACAGTTGTTCGTGTTTCCGGAGCGTAATTTGAAAAGCTGCTGCGATCAGCGTGCTAACCGCCACCAGAAACATTTTCAACCAAAACGAGAACGTCACCAGTTCGCGCACGGGCTCCCCGATGACCATCAAGATCCCGGTGACCAGCATCAGAGACAGCCCGCCAGTCAGCCAGGGACCGAACCGGATGGTGGTTTGCCGCAGTGTCTGATCCATCCCCGCCCATCCCAGGATGCGGAGATAAATCATGAACACGGATCCCATCACCACTCCAATTCCAACAATGTGAATGGATTGAATCGTTGGGATCACCCAACTGTTATGGTTCTGTATGAAAACGCTCGGAGACGTTGTGGACAGCCACTCGGCAAATTGCTTCAAGTCAGGCTTCCTCGGACTCTTCGGCGGACGAGCAACATTCTAGAACGTGTTTCCACCAAGAATCTCGGTGCCCTTCACGGTGTCGCAGGTCTTACCGGCGGCGGGCGGTGTTTTCCAGGGGCATTTCGCGATGGCGCCAACGCGGGATCCAAAATTACTGCCATCCCGGAGCGGATTCATCTTGACGCTGAAGATGGTGCCCACCTTGAACGAATCCGCCGTGATGCCCTGTGCAGCCACCGCCGCGGCGCCCGCCATCTCGACGCCCCAATCAACGTTCTTCCCGTCTTTGTCCTTGGCGAGTTTGCCGTCAGGCCCGACCAGATAGAAGTGAATCTCGGCATGGTTGGCCTGGGCCACAAACTGGTAAGCCACGCCGGTTAATACTACGGTTCTGGTCTGATCGTACATGGCGAACGAGTGGTGCGCTAAAGCCGGTGTGACGAACAGGGCCAAATTTACAAATGCTAGGGATATAAATGCGAAGAGTCCCGCGATCATCCAGCCTCTGGTTGGTTGTTTCATTACTGCGTTCTCCTTCCTGTCCTACTTGAAAAGATCGAGTATGTCCTGGGGCAGTGCATCCTGCGGCCGATCCCAGCCGACTTCAAAATAGTTTTCCCAATTCTGGGCCCACGGCCGGCCGTAATAATCGACATATCGAGGGTCGGCCTTGGTCAGTTGAGTCGGCCGGCCATCCGTATTCCGGAGATTGCTCAAACACTCGATGTAAGTGTATCGCTGGGTTGGGTTGTCCGGGGTCGCCCTCCGGGCATAACGATAAGTAGCACGCAGCGGTTGGACAAACGCTTCGGGATCGTAAAATACCGTCTCATGATCGAGTCCTGTGAACTTGCCGCTCGCATCGTACACGGGCTTGAAGGTTTCGACCGTCTCGATCTTACCGCTGAATTCGAACATCGAGTGCGACAGGGTCCAGCCCTGTACATTCGCGGTCCAGGAAACCAGCGTGGTTCCATCCCAGAATCCCACTGTTTCCCCGTACCACTGCGGGACCTTTTGAACATGCTCCTTTCCGATCAAGACCTGGCGCAGGAAGTTGGCCGCGATGCCCGACAGGAACTGGACCTGCCACGGGGTCACCGTGAGTTGGAAATTTCCGCCTTGCGAGGCCTGAGCCCACCAGCGCATGAATCCTTCCGGATAACAGAAGGACGCTTCCCATTGCGGCGCATTGTCCACGGCCTCGTGATAGTTCATCTGAACCATGCGCTTTTGGTATTCGGGAGTGAGCAAAGACAGTATGGTGGGAACTTGGTTGACGGTCCCCCAAATCCACTCGGCGCCATGATCCGCTTGTTGGTCCCGTCCATAATACCCATCCCAGTCCGGCGTGGTTGCCTTCGTGTAGACAGTGGGGCCGCCCTTTGCCTTCGCTGCCGCCAACAATGCCTCATAATGTTCCTTGGCCGTCTTATAGGGGTAAGGGCTCACAATCTTTTCTCGAGGATAATCCGCGCTGCAGTCGCTCCACGCAGCCGATGTGGGCGGTTTCTCTCCAATACGCCGCGAGGTCCAGATATCCGTTAGCTGGCGGGGTGTGTTGCACCTGAAATAGCGCTGATCCGACCAAAGCTTCTGATCCTTATAAAAGTTTTTCGACGAAAACAAATCCAGTGGCAACGCCTGCATTCCTGCCGGTGG
Organism: Bryobacterales bacterium; assembly: GCA_025463005.1. Lineage (GTDB taxonomy): Bacteria > Acidobacteriota > Terriglobia > Bryobacterales > Bryobacteraceae > Palsa-187. The sequence continues at coordinate 4,002 of JAOAPR010000229.1, forward strand.
CCCTACGAATGTCGGCGTATTTCCTCGTCCGCCGCCCCGCCCGCCTCCCGCCTGCTTGCCTTGCCCCTGCGCCGGCTGTTGCCCCGCGGATTGCGCAGCTGGCTGCTGCGCGAAGACCGTGGTCGAAATGGGCGCCATCTGCCACATCCAGATGAGCGCGATCAGGACCACGACGGCCAACAGAACGAATAATCCAGCTCTCATTTGGTCTCACTCCCTCACGGTCGTTCAATCCACACTAGCGGATAGTACTTCCCTGGAATTGCAATGTCAATACACTCCAGGCTGCCTCCGCCCGTTATAACGTCAGCCTAACAGCGCTATGCAGAATTATAGTAAGCCTCGCCCAACGGAGGATGGCATCGGCTTTATTTTGCGCGGCCCTTGAGGCCTTGCGCGATTACCGGCAGCTTGTAAATCGTTGCGGCTGTCTGCTGCGGACCTTGACGAATCGGCTGGCCGTTCTCGTCATCCGCGCCGCTGCCGACGACATAGAGCGTTTTCCGGTCGGGTCCCGCGAATGCGATGCTAATAATCCCGCGCGGCGTCGGAATCATGCCGAGATACTTCCCAGCCTTATCAAAGACCTGCACCCCGGAGTTGGAAGTCACGTACAGTCGTCCCTCCGAATCGATCACCGTGCCGTCGCCATTGCTGCCCCCCGGGAGCGTTGCGAAATCGCGGCGGTTGGTGAGCACGCCAGGTCCCGTCTCGTCGAACGCGACCAGCGTTGCGCCATTTGTGACGTAGAGGGTCTTGCCGTCCGGGCTGAAGACGATCCCGTTAGTGCGGAGGTTCTCCGCCGCCACCGTGACCCCCTGCGGACCGGCATAATACAGGCAGCCCGATGTGAAATACGCGCCGCCCCGGTTGTCGGCGGTGAGATCGTTTGGCCGTACCGTCAGCGTCGTGCCATCGACCCACTTGTCGGCGATCGTCTTGCGTTCTGGCGCCAGCATGCTGACCGCGTTCACGATGGACGCCTGGTCCGGCTTGGTCGATCCAGGCCTCTCCGTCCGGTGCACGCCGTAGAGGCGGCCCTGCCGATCCATCGATATTGAGCCAATGCCTTTGGCATTCCCCACGGCCACGGAGGCGTTGCCGTTTTTGTCGATCTTGAGGACGGTGTCGTAGTCTTCCTGCGCCACGAGCACGCTTCCGTCCTTGTCGGAGATAATGCCGTCAGCGCTGTTGCCGCCCGCCTGCCAGACTTTGGTCCACTTCCCGCCTTCGGCGACCACGCCGGGGATCGCCGTTATTGTTAAGGTGCGCGCAACTTGCTGCGTCGCCTGACCGCGGCCCTGCTGACTTTGTCCCGCAACTCCTTGCCCGCGCACGCCACCGGCCTGGGCCGACGGCATGCACGGTGGAGCTTGCGCACCCACACCCTGCGCCTGGCCCAAAAGGAACGCCGACGTGGAAAGCCACAATAGAATCACGAACACGGTTTTCTGTCTCATTTCGCCTCCTGCACGCCGTAGTGTAGACTACCGCGGCGATCTGGAGTGCTAGAGACTGGTTGCACGTGGCAATCGATGGAGCCCTCTTACCTTGACACCCCTGTTTGAGGGAAGTACAATTGCCCGGGCTTCGGGTGTGTGCATCGAGATGTTCCGCTGAATCCGTCAATCCTCACGGCTCAGTGCCGAGGTCCGTCAGAATATCTACGCGGCCTAAGGAGATTATATGAGTTTATGGAGATCAGCCCATCAAGGTCGGAAGTGTGTCGGTGCGTCGAAAACCTCTCAGATTCTGGTTACGGGCGTGGGAACGCTACTGCTGTGTCTGCCTGCTTTTTCACAACTAAATTCGGGAAGCATTGCCGGAGGTATTACGGACCAGACCGGCGCGGCGATTGTAGGGGCAAAGGTAACGGTCATCGATGTGGAGCGAGGCGTGTCGCGGCCATTGGTCTCAGATAGTGCCGGCCAGTACACCGCTCCAAGTCTCACCCCTGGCCAGTACACAGTGCGTGTGGAAGCCACAGGTTTCAAGACAGTGGAGCGCGCAGACATTACTTTGGGAGTTGGTGCCGCTTTCCGCGTAGACCTTCAATTACCACCTGGTGCGCAAACTCAGACGGTGACGGTGACTGGAGAGGCCCAACTCATAGACACCAGCAATTCGGTGATATCCAACACGGTGGACAACTTGACGCTCAACGAGTTGCCGATCAGCGGCCGCTTGTATACAAAAGTGCTGGACTTCCAGCCGGGATTAATTGGGCGCCCGGGCGGGAATTCACCAAACTACTCAGCCAACGGCGCCGGCGGTCAGGGCAATTATTGGATGCTGGACGGTGTGGAGAACGTCAACATATTTGTCAACTCCGGACCCTTGATCGGTGCCGGCACCAGCAACGACGAACTGACGCTCCTGCCGGCTGACGCCATTCAGGAAGTCAATGTGATGGCCAATCCCAGTGCGGAATTTGGCTGGTTTCAGGGCGCCGTGGTCAATGTGGGGCTGAAATCGGGGACGAACACCGTCCACGGTAGCGTCTATGCGTTCGGCCGTAATAACAAATTGGAAGCGTATAACCCGTTTCAGAACGGAATAACTCCGGCGTTACCGAAAGCGGACGACAATTTAGAGCAGTACGGCGCCTCCATGGGTGGACCCATCAAAAAAGATAAATTGTTCTACTTCGGGAACTTTGAAGGAATGCGCTACACGGTGGGAGCACCCAGCTTAATAAACACCCCGACTACTTCTTCGAACGCGCAAACTCCCGCGGACAGCCTACCGCTTGCCATTAACGACTTAATTGCGAATGGCGTGACACCGAGTCAACTGAGTCTCAACTTAGCGGGTTGTACTGTCGTGTCCGGAGCGGCCTCTTGCAATCCGGCCAAGGGCGTCTTCCCGAATAGCTCAACCGTTACGGAGAACATTCCCGTAGCGTTGAATAACATCGGCAGCTCAAACAATGTTATCGGCAAAACCGATTATCACCTTAACGACCGCAACGCCCTCAACGGCTCATATTACCTTGGCAGAGCCAACACCGATACTCCCACAACCGGCATAGCGCCGTGGTGGATAAACGGGAATCAAAGCCGCACGCAAATGAGCCGAGTGGTTTGGATCTATACTCCGAATTCCCGTTGGGTGAACGAAGTCCGGTTTGGCTGGAACCGCTACGGCTTGACCGATTACAACGCGGAATGTACACGGAAGGTAGGCCAGCCGGATTATGCCTCGTTGGGTCTCGTTTCCGGCGCGAATCCTCCGTCTCCGATGTGCGGCTTCCCAGTCGTGAATATTGGTGGGGGGGCACAGAGCTTTGCCGGCTTGGGCTCGGGAACATCCATCAGCGACCAGTTGGTGAATCAACACACCGAAACGGTATATGACAACGTTTCCTATATCCGCGGTAACCACAACTTCAAATTCGGCGCCGAGTTCCATCACAGCGCCTACAATGGGCTCGGCGCCCCAGGAAATTTCGACGGCACGCTCAATTTCCAAGGGGGCCTGGCGTTTGCGGCCAACGGGGGCTCCACGGCTCTGCAGGATTTCCTTGCGGGAAAACCCGCCAGCGGGTCGATTCTGGTAAACCCTCAGTCAAACAGTGTTGCCTTCAACCGGGAGGCTGTCTACTTTTCAGACGATTTTCGGATGACTCGGAGAGTGACTGTGAACCTGGGCTTACGCTACGAATTGGAGCCTGCGATTCTGGTGGACAACAACAATGCTGCCAACTTTGATCCGAGTCAGCCCACGGGCATGGTGCAGCAACACGGCAGTCCTCTTTATAAGACCGATCACCACGATTTTGCGCCGCGAGCGGGCTTCGCGTGGGACATCACGGGCAAAGGCACGACGGTGCTTCGGGCAGGCATGGGCGTCAGTTACGACACCCCTCAGGTTGATGACTTGATCGCACAGGGCTTCGGCGCTGGCCTCAACAATATTCCCACGGGATTTACGCTCTTTAACTCCGCTGGTAACATCGCGTTTGCGCCTTCCACTGCCCCCGGCGCAGTCATGTCAGGACAGGTTACCGTTCCGACCAGCGGTTTGAACTGGGTCTGCAATGCCTCGCCGAATTGCCCCGGTGCCCCTGCCACCGTGGTTCCCGTCTTCACCGTTGGGACCAGCGCGTTGGAGTGCGGTAACGGCTTGGTGAAGGTGGCAAATGGTACCACGCCCTCGCCATGCAATCTTCACGCGAAGTCCGTGGATTCGCCCCGGTCCCCCATGTACACATGGACAGTGGGTATTCAGCACGCTTTTACGAATAACACTTCACTGACGGTGAATTACGTGGGCACTCATGCGTACAATTTGTCAACCATGGTCAACGTCAACGAGCCGACGCCTGGGGCCAGCCGGGCTCTACCGGGTTCCACCCCCGGAAGCGTGACGGGAAGCTATCAGTTCCGGGAGCCGTACTACAGCCAGTTTCCGTGGTTCTCGGGCATTTTTGAATACGGACCCGCTGGGTTTTCCAACTACCACGCCCTGCAAGTGAGCTTCAATCAGCGCGTTTTCCACGGGCTGACCATGAAGGGAATCTACTCGCTCGCGCGGGATTGGGCCACTACAAAAGGGGGCAATAGCCCCTTCGTGCAGGACGGTAGAGATGTAGGCGCGTATTATGGACCCTACACGCCCACGCACCACATCGGCATTACGGCGGTTTATGCCCTTCCGGGGAGAAAGTCGCCGGTGCAGCTGCTGGAGGGATGGGAGGTCAACAGCAGCGTTAATCTACAAAGCGGATCCCCTCTTAACTTTACCGATTCAACTGATGACTTCGCCGGAATCGGGGGTGCCAGAAATCTCTTAGGTGGCGCTGGCGAGCAATGGTCTTTCGTCGGAAATCCGCGCGATTTTCATCTTGGTAAAACAACGCCGACTTCATGTTACGCGTTTCCGGGTAGCCGGTTTGCAAGTGACCCCAATTGCTTGCCGCTCGCGGTGGGGGGCAACAACGGGGCGGGGCAAGCCTGCATAGATGCGGCTAACGGGGAGGCCGTAAACGCCGCGATGAACGCGCAGATTCCTGGCTCCTCCAGCGGTTTGGCTTCCCTCCAGAAATTTGGATGTTATGTGTCCACCAACGGCAAGTCCGTCATCCTGCCGCCGGCTCAGGGGACCTTCGGCACCATGGGAAAAAGCGCACTTTTCGGCGCGGCATTCTATGAGTGGGATTTGTCGGTCAGTAAGAGATGGAAAATCCGCGAACGGGTAGGTGTACAGTTCCGCGCCGAGTTTTTCAACTTCCTCAACAACCGAACATATTCGGGAAATGGTTCGATCACTAACCCGGCATCATTTGGCTTGGCTACTTCGGCACCGAATTCCAGTAACCCAATCAACGGGACCGGCGGACCTCGGGAGGTACAATTGGGATTGAAACTAACCTTCTGAGCGATCTAGGGAGCCTGTCCCTCTCATAGACCGATCCGCCGCGTAATCCTGGGAACTGGACCAGATATTGGCAACGCCGCTGCCGCTTGCTGCGCTTGAGCGCGCGATCGCGGACGCCAGCCGAAGCCAGGCTTGGTGTATCACTCCGATCGCGGCCGTGCAATCAGTATTGCCCCAGACAGAGGACCGGCTTAAATGGACGTCTGAACCCAGACTGGGATTCGACGCAAGTAGCTTAGAGCGTTGAAGTGACGCAAGGAATTTTGCTATGCCTGTGAAACCAATACCCGACACATCGCCGAGAGTGATTCCGGTGCTGGTGTGCCGCGATCCCGAGGCGGAAATTGCGTTCTGCCAAAAAGTGCTCAAGGCCGACGTCGGTGTGCGCCGGCCCGGTTCGGACGGCACAACCATTCACGCTGCCTTGATCTTGGGTGAAGCCCACATCATCATCCAGGCCGAGTTCCCGCAGCTCGCGAGCAGAGCGCCGCAAACAGACGGGAGCTCGCCGGTGGTGATTTTCGTGTATGTGGAGGACGTGGATCGAGCTGTGGAGATGACGCTCGACGCAGGAGGTAGCGTGCTGGCACCGGCTCAAAACCAGTTTTGGGGTGATCGATCCGCGCGCGTAATGGATCCGTCGGGACACGTGTGGACCATCGCTAGCCGTATCGAAGAGACATCAGAGGATCAGCGAGGCCAGCGCTGGGACGACATCAAGACTGGCCAAGCTCGCGAAGGAAGCACCAGGGCGACGAACTTCAAATAAGCGCACTCAGGTGGCCGTAGGGTCAAAATACTCAAACTGACTGCCACGAGTAAGATGAACGGTCAGCATGAAGAACAGCCGATGGGTAAGACTTCTGGCCTACGTGACCGGAGCGGTCAACCAGGAGCTTCTGTTTCGGAACGAGTACTTAGCCACTGAGAATCGGATTTCGAAGGCAAAGTTGACTTCGCGGCTGCGGCTCTCCGATCCGGAACGGACGACGCTTGCCGAGATTGGAAAGCGTCTGGGACGCAAAGCGCTCCAAGAGGTAGCCTGCGTCGCCAAACCGGACACCATCTTGGCCTGGTATCGAAGGCTGATCGCACGAAAGTTCGATGGCTCTAAACACCGGCAGTATCCAGGTCGTCCTCCAGTTTCGTCAGAAGTTGAAGCTCTAGTGGTCCGGATGGCGCGAGAAAACTCCGGTTGGGGCTCCACCACCGAGCGTGCCGCCTTCCGCTCAAGCTCGTCGTCCAACGCCTCGACGCCGCGAGCGCGCCGGACATCCAGACCAAGGTTGCCTGACATGTCGCTCCGCACGTGTGTAGTTTCGTATTACGACTCGAAGTGTAAGTACTCGGTGGAAGTCGTCGCGGAAACCCTGCACGAAGCGGCAGTCCTGGGAATAAAAGCTATGAGCATTCCGCGAGAGACTCTGTACCTCGTCAGCCTGAGTGTGGTGATCAAAGCGCCCGAGGTTCATAGGGAAATTTCCGGCGCCGCCCTGAGCGCATGGTTGGCGATGCCGGGGAAGACGCCGAGGGAACAGGCGCTGAAGGATAGGCTGAACGTGATCATGCGTGGTTCAGCAT
>JAOAPR010000230.1 GCA_025463005.1 Bryobacterales bacterium
CGTTCAACTGCGTCTCCAGATACATGGTGACCACATCGGCGCCGGAAAGATCGGTTAGCAAAACGTCGCCTTGCATGACCCGGGCCTGCGCGGTGAGACCGGCCTTCTCGATTTCGGCCGTTGCCGCAGCCACCAGCTTGGGCGAAATCTCCACGCCCACGGCCCTGGCATTGTATTTTCCCGCGGCGGCGATTACAATCCGGCCGTCTCCGCTGCCCAAATCGTAGACCGTTTCACCGGGCTTGATCCTGGCCATTTCGAGCATCAGATCCACAACGCGGGCCGGCGAGGCCACATAAGGCGCCAGTTTATTGGAAAACGCCCGAGGATCCTGGGAAAAAGCGGGTAACGTCGCTAAAGCCAGAAGAACACCAACCGTGGACCGCATAAGCAAACCCCTCTAAATCGCCCCTATCGGGAAGGCGCCAGCAGAGCATTCCCTCCCTGGCTCGATTTTACTATACGCGAAACCACTTCTGACACCGCAAACCACAAATCGCGCGGGCGGCTGATGCTGAACTCGATTCCGCGGAAGGGCCGAATCGCTTTTCCAATCGCGTCTTTCCAGGGGATGGCCTGGGGGTTCAGGTTGTAATTCATGTAAAAAACCGGGTAGTTCACGTCGGTCGCCAGCGGCTTCAGCTCATCTTCCGGAACCGAGTCATCCAGCAGGACCTTGGGACCGGCGAAAATCACCGCGTCAGGGTGGTCATTGGCGATCTCCTTTTTTATTAAGTCCGCCAGAAAACCCACCTCGCCGTGCTTCTGGGCGAGCAGTTTCAGATCCACTTTCCCAGGCTCAACACCCTGGATCGCACGGCCGAGCGCGGGGAAGTCGATTCTCTCGGCGCTGGCCTGACGGTACAGGACCCGCTGCTCCTGAATGTTGAAAGCCACCACCGAAAATCGGCCGAACTGTGGTTCCCGCGCCAATCGCCGGAGCACCGTAACCAGCGCCAGTGTGTCGATGGGCCGCAAGCTGGATAAGTTCGAATTCTGGGGAGCAAAGTTGACCAGGATTTTGATATTCAATGGCTTGCCGGCCGCCCGCTCGACGGGAGGCTCTTCATTGAACTGTTCGTACTCAGCCCGCTCGACGGCCCCTGCTGCGATAGCCGGCTGAATTTCTTTATCCTTGTCAGTCAGTACCGCTTCCGCGTCCCAATAAAAAGAACAGACTCGTTCCGAGCGGTCCTTCATCAGGAGATCGACATGGTACTTGCCTTCCCCGAGGTCGAACAATCCACCGAGAGCGGCCTCGCCCTTGGCGTCGTCTGGAAGCTTCGGCACAGCGATGCGCTGGACGAAGTACATGGGATCGTCTTTGCGGACATCAGAAGTCACACGAACCAGGACGGAAAGTAGATTCTCGTTACCCGCAACATCGCGCAGGGGCAGGTTGATCTCGTAGCCGCCATGGAAACGCAGATCGAACCCCAGAGCGGGCTTTACCGGTTCCACCGTGCAGGGCAGATCCTTGCGAACCTCCTGGGCTTCCAGGACTGCCATATCGGAGTTGTTGAGCTGGACTCGCGTTCCGACGCCGGGTAGAGGCACCTGCGCCCAAGCGCTCAGACCCATCAGGAGTGTGCCAACGATCAACTTGTAGAATGACCGGCCCACGGACATAACTCCGTATCCATTAGAGCACCAAAGTTATGCGGATGTTACCGCCCCCATTCGGTCAACTGCTGAAGGATGCTCTCCGCGGCCTTTTGTCCCGCCGCTTTCTTGGAAAGACCTTGCGCCTGGCCGACCCATTCCTTGCCCACGCGGACTTCGACAGTGAAGGTCTTGGAATGCTCCGGCCCGTTTTCCCCCACGATGAAATAGCGCGGGGGCGGAAGCTTCAGCGCCTGGGCCATTTCCTGAAGGGCGCTCTTATAATCCGCAACAGCGCCGTCCACGCTTCCGTCGGCCACCGCGAAGGAGCCGACCACGTGCGTTTCAATGAACACCCGCGCGGCTTCGAGGTCCCCATCCAGATAAATCGCGGCGATGAGGGCTTCCATGGCATCCGACAGGAGAGCTTTCTTGGAGCGCCCGCCGCTCATCTCCTCGCCGCGGCCTAGGAACAGGAAATCGCCCAGCGCCAGGGTCTGCGCCACTTCATAGAGCCGTGCGGCGCTCACCAGGTGAGCTTTGAGCTTAGACAAGCGTCCTTCAGGAGCCCCAGGGAAGCGGCGCACCAGGCATTCGCTGACCACGAATCCCAGGATGGCATCGCCCAGAAACTCCAGTTGCTCGTTATCGCCGCTGGCCGGGTTTTCACCCGGCCGCTCATGGATTCTGGATTTGTGCGTGAGTGCGCGCTGGAACAGTTCCCGGTCGCGAAATACGTGCCCGATGGCCGCTTCGAGAGCCCCCAGGTCGGCCAGCATATAGGAGTTGGCTACTGTTTGGCGCTCTTAACCTTTTCGGCGCGCGCCTTTTCGGCCTGCGCCACCTGTTTGATCTGATCGGGAAGATTCGGCATGGCCAGAACCTTATCCAGCACCGCGATGGCCTGGTCGGGCTTGCCCGCGTCGGTGTAGGAGCCACCCAAGCGGATGAACGTCGCCGGCTGGACCTGGTTTGCAGTTTCCGTGGCCGTCTTGAATTCGCCCGCTGCGGCATCGTATTTCTTTCGCGCTACGGCGATCAGTCCCAAGGCTTCATGCCCGCGCGCCATATCGTCCTTCTTCAAGCCTTCCCATTGCTCGTCGGTGAGCTGCGGATTCGGCTTCACCGCGCTGGGGATCAGCGCGATACCGTCTTTGGCATATTTCTCCGCCTTCGCGAGCTTCTCTTCCTTGTCGAGATCGAACTCACGCGTGGTTCGCGCGGTCTCCGCAGCCAGCATGAGCATGGCGTTGTAGTCCTTGGGACTCAGCTCCAGCACCTGCTGATAGTAGATGATGGCCTTGGTGGTGTTCCCGCCCATCTCATACGCTTCGGCCGCCATAGTGAGCGCGAAAGACCGGTAATCGCTCTTCGGGAAGCTCTTCACGAAATTGTCCGCAGCGGCCACACGGGCATCCACGGTGGTTGCATTGACGATGGCCTGCAACGCCTTCAACTCATCCGGCGAGGGCGGGTTCTGCTGCGCGGTCAGCAACAGCGTTCCCATTGCCAGCAGCGCCACTGCGGTAATAACTTTCTTCATCACTCCTGCTCCTTTGATTTAGGATTCCTGGCGAAGGCTCCGGTCAGACCTCTCTGTGCCTCCTGCCGCGCCAGATCAGAGATACCCTGAACAGCGAGCGCGGCTTTGTAATTCTCCTGGGCCGGTTCTTTCTCGCCCTGCGAATCGGACAGCTTACCGATATACACCAAAGCCCAGGCTTTGGTGGCAGGATCCGGCTCCAGCTCCAATATCTTGCGGAAAAACCGGTCGGCCGTCTCGGGGTCCCGTTCCAGCAAAGCAATCCGCGCCAAACCATAATACGCCCTGGCGTGCATCGGTTTCTGTTCGGTCTCCTGCAGCGCCTTCAGGAAAAGCTCCTTGGCCTTGACGGTATTCGCCGTCCCCTTTTCGCGATCCAGGAACAACTGGTCCGCGTCGTCCAGCGTCTTGGCGACACCGGTCAACTCGGGCGGCTTTACGACAGACGTGACCCGGTAACTACGAACTGGCCGCTCCTTGAGGAAATCGATCCGCGCCAGCCTCTGCTGCTCTCTCTTGACGTCAATCCCCGAGACCAGATCGGGAAAGTACAACTGCATGGCTACTTCCTGGCGCTCATATTGTTGCAGGAGCTCGGCGAAGGCGGGCGCCAGAACGAACCCTTCACGCGCGGCTTGTTCGGCCAGCGCGGATCTCCGGTCCAGGCGGCTTTCCACCGCCTTGATAAAGGACTCCGTAGCCAAACGCACGAAATCGTCCCGATATGGCTGGTCGAGGATGGGCGACTGCAGAGCGTATTCACCGAGACGGGCTTTTTTCTGAAGCTCTTCGGCATAGCGCGCGGCCAGCGGATCCACGAGGTAACGCAAGTACGCGTGGCGGATGTCGCCGACGGGCTGCTCTACGGCGGGCGTGACCACGATGATGTAGTCGTACACGTAGTTGCGCATCTGGACCTGATTGGGCGCGCCCATCAGATCGATCAGAACCTGAAAGCGCCCGCGTCGAACACCAGTGTTCACGTGACGCAGATAAGCGTTCACCTGCTGAACGGCGAATGTGAGCGGCTCTGTGAACTGCGCGATGGCGCGGTCATAATCGGGCTGGGCTTGCCGCCACAGCTCCGCCAGATTAGCCTCGCGATAAAACGCGGCGAGTAGTGGAGGAAATTCGTAGAGCGCGTCCGCGTCGGCAGGCTGTGGCAGATCCGGATTGGCAGGAGTGAAATCGGGCGCACCTTTGCTCCACAGGGCGAAAGAAATGTACTGGCCCAGCTCCGCGGCGGGATTCTTCGGTTTGTGATCCCGCACGAACCGCTTCAAGGGCGCGAGGCTTGCAAGATTTTGCTTGGCCAGATAATCGCGGACTCTGCCGCGCAGCGGACTGTTGGTGGACGAATCGGCCTGCTCGTCGTAGCCCGCGGCGTTAATGGCGGCGAGGACGTAGAATAATGTCGGATTCGAATCGAGCTGGTTGTAGGGATCAGGAGGCGGCTGGGGCTGGCGCTGCGGAGGGCGCGTTTGCGGCCACGTGATGGCCGCCGTCAGCAGCCAGATCGACAAAAAATGCGCAAAGCGGCGCAAGAAACCTCTACTCACCCAGTATATCCAGGGCCGCCTGGAGCTCGCTCAACGCGTGCGGGTCGCGGGTGGCAGCAATCCCCCGGCGGTATAAGTCGCGAGCCTGGTCCAACTTGCCGAGCTTTTCGAGGGTCTGACCGCCGTGATAGTAGGCGGCTGAATAATTGGGATCGGTCGTCAGGACGGCTTCAAACTCATCGACGGCACTCGCCAAGTCGCCGGACCTGACGTGCTCCATCGCCAGGCCATACCGGGCGAAGGTGTTGGCGGGATTCTCGGCCAGCAGTTGCCGTAATGTTTCCAGCCGTGGGTTGCTCAAACTTATGTTGTCCAATCTGTTAGGGCACTGCTCTGTTAGGATACAATCTGCAGGCAGTTCCGTGGCGTGCCCTTTCTTCGTTCCTTCTCACCGTTTAGAAATCGCTGGATGGATTCGCGCGCCTCGGCTTCCTCTAGGCGATCCCTTTGGCGGCGCGTGCCACGCTCGCCCAGCCGATGTCATCGAGCCGCCTGAATCGCGTCAACGCGAGCTGTGCAACTGCGGCTACGCCCGGGACCGCTGCGACCGCTTTCCGCGCGACGGTGCAGCGGATGCCGTGCGGTTCTCGGTTACCGATGAAACGCTCACCATGCTGTCGTTCGTCTATGTGGTCGAGAAGGATCACGCTCCGGTCGAGTACGGCACACTCAAGTACGCGATCGAGGACGCCCGACTGGACTCACCGAATATCAGCGACATTCTGGTGCAACAGGCTCGGGCTTTTCTAGAGAGTTATCTGAGCCGGCGGGCAATCGTGCGTGCAGCAGCGCCCTAGCTGTCGCAAAATGCGTCCCGATTTTGCTGTTAGCGGACGAAAACTTTTACTGCGGGACTTGCTACCCCCGCAGCGGTCACGACGAGATCCTGCGATCCGCTCAGCGCATTCGCTGGGACGCGGAAATTAACTACATATACACCCGGAGAACCGGGTGCCAGACCGGCGTATTGCACATCGCATTGAATCCCGGCCAACTTGACTTGCACATCCGCCGCAGCTGCGGCGAGTGGTGAAGATGGCGCCGCACTCCCGGTCGCGGGCTGATTTTTCACTGTGCCCAAACCCTCGCCGTAAAGATAAGCGAACTCGCCGCGGTCTAAGGGGGCGTTGCCGTTGACCAGGGAATAGTTGGCAACGTGCACGACCAGCGCCTGCGTGCCGTTGCTTGTGTAGATCCCTGGTTGAACCGGCATTACGGGGATGCCGCTCACCGTGGACGACTGGCCGGAGCGCGACACCGTGACAGATACCGTAGAGCGCCCGGCGATTTCAAACGGCACCTGAAAATTCACCAGTTCCACACCGCTGACATTGCCGAGCGCGAGAATCGGCGCCTGAATCCCATCCACCGTGATAGACACTCCGCCTAAATCTCCGGGGAGTGGGACGGACGGCGCCGACAACACACCCGGGTCGTCCAGCACGCCTTGTGCAAACACGGTTGCCAGGGATCCCGCCACCAGCCCCGAGACGAAGCTCGCCGAGTTCGTAAGGCCCGCCGAGGTGAAGCGCGGCGCGGCGCTGCCTTCCACCCGAAGAACCGTACCCTTGCTTGCATCGCCGACATACAAGTCGCCGGCGGAATCTTCACCGAATGTGGTGATCAACAAATTGGTGGAGAGCAGGAGCTGGTTCACCCATGTGTTTCCCTGTCGCTGTATCCCCCAGATCTTGCCGCTGCAATAGTCGCCATAGAAATAAATGCCACGAAGGCCGGGCGACCGTTGTCCGCGGTATACGAATCCTCCGGTGATCGAACAGCCGTCGTCGTGCGTGTATTCCACGATGGGTGGCGTCAGTCCAGCCGTGTTGCAGGAGAACGCGGCGAAACAGTGCAAGCCCTCCATGATGTTCCAGCCGTAGTTTTCGCCGCCCTTGCTGGATGCAGGTTGATAATCGACCTCCTCATACATGTCTTGTCCGACGTCGGCAATCCACAAGTCGCCATTCGCGCGGTCGAAGGCGAATCGCCAGGGGTTGCGCAGGCCGTAGGCCCAGATTTCGGGACGCGCGCCGGCGTTGTTCACAAACGGATTATCAGGCGGAATGCGGACGCTTCCCGGACTGCTTTCCACGTCGATTCGCAGGAGTTTCCCCAGCAAAGTGGTCAGACTCTGGCCATTGTGCTGGGGATCGCCAGCCGAGCCCCCATCCCCCATCCCGATATACAAATAGCCGTCCGGGCCGAACCTCACCTCCCCGCCCTTGTGATTCGTAAACGGCTGGGTGATATGCAACAGCGCGATTTCACTGCCCGCGTCGGCCACGTCGGGATTCGATGAGACTCGATACTGGGCGATGACGGTGTTGCCGCTGAGATCCGTGTAATCGACGTAAAATCGTTGTTTTTGGGCAAAGCCGGGCGGAAATGCAAGTCCCAGCAACCCGCGCTCACCGTCGCTGGTGATCTTGGATCCGATATTCAGGAACGGTTGCGAAACCAAAGCACCATTTCGGAAGATGCGAATCACCCCGTTCTGCAAGACGAAGAAGAGCCGCCCCGAACCATCTCCAGGGTCCTGTATATCGGTTACCGTTCCGAGGCCGGTGGCGATTTGTACCAGGCGGACATCCTGGGCGGACACACAGCTAACAAGAATGATTATGGCTGGGGCTAATCGCATCGTTCGGGGTTAGATCGCCCACGAACGCCAAACGATACAGCGAGTTTTACGCCTTGTACATGTACTTGATGTTGGACTTGAAGATCAGCAGGTTCGGCTCGCCGTCGCGGTTCACCTTCAGGCAGCCTTTGTCGTACCACTCGATGACGCCCTTGAGGGTTTCGCCGTCCTTCAGCACGATGGTCATCTGCGTCTTACCCTGCATCTGCTTCAGGTAATAGAAGTTTTCCGCGTTGGTCTGGTCCGGCGGAGTGGCCTTCTTGGGTTGCGCGTCTTTACGGGGGGCTCTGGGATCTTTCATCTCATTCAGCGACGGCCGGATCAGTCGCCGGTTTCCGGGTTCCACTTGCGGGCTCCTTCTTCAGAGGCAAACTAGCGGTGTTGGGACCTGCTGCTTTCATTCATGGATAACACAGCGCTAGCGGGATCGCAAACTAGCGGCGAATGCATCGAATGCAATTGACTTTTGAATGTTGCGCCGGCCAAGCTCTACCAGCTCATCCACCCGGGCGATCGCCCGGCGGAGCCACTCGAAGTCTACCCGGCCTGCGAGAGCCTCTAAATCGCGCCTCACGTCGTTATTACGCAGAGCTTTACGGTAGGCGTGACGCAGAAGCATGACGTCCTCCAGCAGCGAATAGAGCACTTCGAGGTAAGACTCGAGCTTTTCAGTGCGGCGCGCGGCAACGGAATCGGCATGCTTTAACCATGAATCAAAGCTTGCCAGGCCGCCCGCGACGTTCAGGAGCGCCAGCATGGCCGTGCGGCGGCGATCGTAGGCTTCAAGATCGATCGACACTGCCAAGCCAGGAGCGCCTTCGGCCAGCGCCAGGCGGCGCTCGGGATGGTCGAGCTGCCGGGCTTTGATGAACGCCAGCATGTCGTCTTCCTGCAGGCGTCCGAGCTGGAACGGAACGGCACGCGAGCGGATAGTAGGAAGCAGATCGTAGGGGTTGCGCGCGGTCAGAATCAGGATCAGGTGCGCGGGCGGCTCTTCCAAGGTCTTCAGCAGAGAATTCGCCGCCTGCGGATTGGCGCGGTCGATGGAATCGATCAAAAACACGCGCCAGGAACCTTTGAGCGGCTTAAGCGGCGCGCGTTCCTTTAACAGCCGCATCTGCGGGATGGTGATCTGGCGCAGCGGGCCATCCGGGGCAAACGTAAGGAAATCCGGGTGGGAACCGAACAGCAGCGGGTCTTCATTGCGTTTTTCCGCGGGCCATTTCTCGCGATCGGCGATGAGCGCTGCGTTGGATTCCAGGCTCAGGTCGTCCTGCTCGATTTTGGATGCGTCGTACTGCAAGAGCTCGGCCGCGAATCGCCGGACGAGAGTCGCTTTTCCGACGCCTTCCGGGCCCGATAAGAGCAGCGTCTGCGGGATTCGCTCCCGCTGGATCATGTCGCTGAGGGCAGCGGCGACTGCAGCGTTTCCAAAAAAGGTGGCCAAGGATCAACGGTAACATTGCCGCCGGGCGAGGCATGCCTCGCCCCTACACACTTATGCTCTGAAAAGCGTCAAAATGAGTGCAGTGACAGCCCGGATCGCGATTTTCGGCTTGGTTGCGGCCGCGGCCAGTGGTGCACACGCTCAGTCGCCCGTGGTGGTGGAATTGTTCACCTCCGAGGGCTGCTCGAGTTGTCCGCCGGCCGATCAACTTCTCTCGCGACTGGACTCGCCCAGGTATGTTCCACCCGGATCCAACATAGCGGGCCGAGCGAAGCAGGCGATATCTCTCCCGCCCGGCGTGGAAGTGATCGCGCTCGGGGAGCATGTCGACTATTGGGACGAGCTCGGGTGGAAAGACCGATTTTCGTCGCCCCTGTTCTCGGCGCGCCAGCAGGATTATGGAAAGGCGTTTCATCTCGAAAGCGTCTATACGCCGCAGATCGTCGTAAACGGCCAAAAAGAGGTGCTGGGTTCCGAATCCCGCGCCGTGCAAGATGCCATCACCAAAGCCGCGAAAGATCCGCACGCCCAGGTAACCCTCTCGATGACATCGGTCCAGACGTTTTCCTATAGCGTGTCCAAGCTGCCGCCCGGGAGCCACGAAGCCGATATCCTGCTGGGTGTGGCCGAGGGCCGACTGGTCACTCCCGTCTATGGCGGCGAAAACAACGGACGCCAGTTGGTGCACGCGGCTGTGGTCCGCAGTCTCACCAGCCTCGGCCGGCTGGATCCGAAGCGTCCGGGAGAATATTCGGGCGTGGCGCAACTCAATTTGAGGCAGGATTGGGTTCGTGCGAATCTCAAGCTGGTATTGTTCGTCCAGGATCGGACCACCCGCCGGATTCTGGGCGCGGCATCGGTTCGGCCGTAGCAGCCGGGGCTTCGATATACTCACTTACGCGCCTGTGACTAAGCTCGCCGTCCGATAACCGACATCGCGGCCCTTCGCCCCTCACCCAAGGTCACAGGAGAATCTCGCTTGAAATCCGAATGGTTTGAAACTTTTTTTCGGGGAGCGGCAGTAGAGTTCTGGACGAAAGCCATGCCGCCGGCCCTCACGATCGCAGATGTCGACTTTTTGGAGAAGGCGCTGGCGCTGTCTCCAGGAGCACGCTTGCTGGATGTGCCCTGCGGCAACGGTCGCCACTCGGTCGAGCTGTCTCGTCGCGGCTACCGCGTGACGGGCATCGATCTGTCGCATGAATTTTTAGCTGCCGCGCGGGCGCAGCTCGACGCGGACTGGCGTTGGGGCGACATGCGGGCGCTGTCGCTTGAATCGTCTGCATTCGACGGTGCGTTTTGTTTCGGCAATAGCTTCGGGTATCTGGATCATGCCGGAGTCGCCGCATTTCTGTCGGCGCTGGCCGGCGCACTGAAACCAGGCGCCCGGCTGGCGATCGAGACAGGAGTCGCCGCGGAATCCATACTGCCCACGCTTGTTCAAAAGCGCTGGCATCGGTTCGGCGATCTCATGATTCTCAGCGAGAACCGCTACGATGCCGCGGCCAGCCGGCTGGATATCGACTACACATTCGTGCGCGACGGCGCGATCGAGACGCGGCCGGCGTCGAGCTATATTTTCACGACCGCGGAGCTCGGCAGGATGCTGGAAGCGGCGGGATTCGAGGTGCTCGCGCTGCACGGGGGCATGGCTGGTGAGCCGTATCAGTTAGGCTCGCCCCGGCTTGTGATTATCGCCCAAGCGCCGGGATGTTATCATGTAATCGATAAGTGATAACATGATTCGGACCCAGATCAGTCTCGACGCGAAGGAATATGCGCTGGCCCGCCGCGAAGCTAAGGCCTTAGGGATCTCTGTGGCCGAATTCGTGCGCCGCGCAATCCGCGACCAGCTTCCTTCGAATGGCGGCCGCGGGTCCGGAGCATGGATGCGGTACGCCGGATTCATCGAGTCGGGCAACCCGCGCTCCAGCGCTTCGGTCGACGAAATCGTGTATGGCTCGAAGGACTGAGCCGCAGGCCGAGGCCTACCTCGACACGTCCGCCTTCATCGCGTTCCTGGATCGGTCTGACAGCTACCACGCGCTGTACCGCAGGCTGTTCGCGCAGCCGCCCCGCCTGGTAACCTCAGGGTTGGTGGTCGCCGAAGGGCATGGGTGGTTTCTCCGTCGCTACGACTTCAACCGCGCCGTGCAGTTCATGAATTTCCTCGGTGACCTCCCGGCGCTCACCGTTGAACCGTTCGGGACGGATGCGATCGCTCCAGCGCGCCGCCTGCTGGACAAATTCTCGGACCAGCCGCTGACGCTCGCGGACGCGCACGGCCTGGTAATAATGAGTCAGCAGCGAATTCGAAATTGCTGGTCGACAAACCGCCACCTGGGGCTCACAGGATCCGTGCTGGCTCGGTAGGGAATTACCGCCCGGCGGCGCTGGATTCAGCGGCCTCAACGAACACGGCGCGCAATTGAGTTCACAATACACCTCAATGGCTGCTCCCGAATCTGTATTTCGGTCGTCAGCATCCTTCATCTACAGTACAGCGACGGAGGCCATTCCCTAAAACGGAACGTCGTCGTCGCCGATGCCTTCATTGGCATGCGGGGCTGTGGGAGCCGCCGGTGCGGCGGCTTGACGCGAGCGCGGGGCGCTGCGCGGTTCCTGTGACATTTCATCAGGACCGCCGCCCTCGCCGCGGCCTCCGAGCAGGATTACGTCTTCGGCCACCACTTCGGTGGTCCAAACTTTCTTGCCGTCCTTATCGTCGTAGCTGCGGGTCTGCAAGCGGCCTTCGACGTAGATCTGCTTGCCCTTGGTCAGGTACGGCGCGACGTTTTCCCCGCGCCACAGGACCACGTTGGTCCAGTTGGTCTCTTCTTTCCACTCCCCGCTCTGCTGATCTTTCCAGCGGCGGTTGGTGGCAACCGAAAATTTAGTCACCGCCGTCTGCGAGGCGGTATAAGCGGTCTCGGCGTCCCGTCCAAGATGCCCGATGAGAGTGACTTTGTTTACGCTACGGCTAGCCATAATTTAAGGATACCCGACATGCGGCGTGTTAAGATCATGAACAAATGCGCAGGTTGTCCGCATTCCTCGCCTTGTCCGCGATGGCCGCCGGGCTCGCTGCATGGGCGGCGAGCGACGATAATCGGTCCCTGGGCGGACGGACCCGCCAATATCTCGTCGATCTCATTCGCCTGGATACGTCTAATCCGCCCGGTAACGAATCCAAGGTGGCCAGCTATCTGAAGCAGGTTGCCGATTCCAGCGGCATCCCGGCTGAGCTGCTGGGCAATGATCCCAAGCGCCTGAACCTTGTTGCGCGGCTTAAAGGAAACGGAAAGAATAAACCTCTGCTGCTGATGGCGCACAGCGACGTGGTGCCGGCCGAGCGCAAGCAGTGGACCGTGGATCCCTTCGCCGGCGAGTTCCACGATGAGTATCTGTACGGGCGCGGCGCGATGGACACAAAATCACTCCTGGCGGCGGAGCTGGCAGTGATGGTCGAGATCAAGCGGCGCAATATCAAGCTCAGCCGCGACCTGATTCTGCTGTCCGAGGCCGACGAGGAGGCCGGATCGTCGGGAATCCAATGGCTGATCCAGCACGGCTGGCCTAAGATCGAAGCCGAGTTCGCCTTCAATGAAGGCGGATCGGTGTGGGAATCGAAAAACGGAACGCGCGTGTTTCTGATTCAGACCGCCGAAAAAATTCCGACGCGCGTGGTGCTGACCGCGAAGGGGCCGGCCGGTCATGGATCGCTCCCGCGGTCCGATAATGCCGTGCTGCGGCTGTCGCGCGCGCTGGTGAAGCTGGCCGACGCCGACCAGCCGGTCCACCTAATCCCTACTACGCGCCGTTATCTGCGCGAACTATCGGCTTTTCCAGAGTATGACTGGCTGGGGCAACTGCTGCCTCGCTTGGACAACACCGCCACGGCCCAGGCCGCCGCCGGCCAGATTCGCACGCGGGATCTGGAGCTGGATGCGGCGCTGCACACCACGGTAACTCCCACCATGTTGAAAGCCGGGATCAAAATCAACGTAATCCCCGGCTCCGCGGAAGCCCAGTTAGATGTCCGCCGGCTCCCCAACGAAACCGCGGACGAAATTCTGACCCGGTTCCGGCAGATTGTACGTGATCCGGCTATCGAAATAGCCTTGGTGCCAGGGACTCAGCTGCCCGCCACTGAGTCCAGCCCCCGCGCGGCCACGGCGTACCGATCGCTCGAACGGGCCATTGCGCGAATTTATCCGCGCCAGTCCGCGGTGGTGCCCTTCATGTCGCGCGGCGCGACCGACGGAAGCTTTCTGCGATCGCACGGTGTGGCCGTTTACGGCGTCCCGGTTTTCCTGCGCGAGAATGGCGAGAGCCGCGAGCACGGCAACGACGAACGCATTTCAGGGCAGAACATCGAAAGCGGCGCGGAGATGCTGTGGCAGATGGTTCTGGAAACGGCTGGAGATAATTAGCCTCGGCGTCGAGGGTGTCCGCTACAAACGGGGAGTTCTACCTCGATTTCCTTCCAAAAGGCGGTCGGAGACCCGTCGGCTTGCGCAGTCTCCCAGTACGGGGCGCGCAGGCAATTCCGCGCTAAGTCGGCGTCGAGGTCAGTTGCATGAACATCTGGAAGAACGCCCATCCGGTGACCGCCAGGCAAAGGCCGGCCGCCAGACGCCAGAAGTTTTCGACACCTTCAGAGAAACTGGGCGTTCCCGCGAGATAGGCCACGACGAATCCTCCCGCCAGCCCGCCCAGGTGCGCGGCATTATCCACGCCCTGGATCACCAGTCCGAAGATCAACAAATAGATCATCCAATGAATATACTGACGACGGATCGCGGCGCCCCACGCGGTACGGTCGCGTGTGCCGAGCGCGATCATCGCGCCGATCAATCCGCACAGCCCCGCTGACGCGCCGATCGAAACCGAGGCCGGAGAGAAGTACAAACTGGCCAAATACCCGGTCACCGAGGAGACCAGATAGATAGCCAGGAAGCGGGGTGTCCCGAAGGCTTCGTTGACCTGCGGCCCAAGATCGAACAGCACCCAGGAATTCATCAGGATATGAAGCAAGCCGCCGTGCAGGAAGGCTGCGGTGATCAGACGCCACCACTGGCCGCGTCCGATGATGTAGGGCGCATACTTGGCGCCGAAGTCCACCAGCGTCTGCAAATCGGGATCGCTGAATCCGCTGCCACCCTGCTGGGTCGTCCGCAGCATCATCGCCACGTACAGGCCGGTATTGATCAGCAGAATCAACATCGTCACGAAGCGCTGGTGCGGAATCAGGCCGCCTAGCACGTCCGCCGGAGATCGCCGGTCAATGGAACGTTCGCCCACTTGGGCTTGGCAATAGGGACAGGTTTTGTCGTCGGAAGTGATGAATGCCCGGCAGTTCGGGCACATGCGGCGCTTATCCACCCCTCAATTGTAAGGGACCCAGGGGCGCAAGCTGACACAATGCACAAGCTGATAGAATCAAGGGCGCGAGTTTAATCCATGCCGAGAAGCGAACAAGAGCTGCGCGAGGAGATCGTCCGCGTAGGCCGGCTCATGTTCGACAAAGGCTGGATCGCGGCCAACGACGGAAACATCACCATACGCCTGGATAATGGACGCTTGTTGGCCACTCCTCGCGGGGTCAGCAAAGGCATGCTGAAACCCGACGACCTGATCGTAGTCGATATGGACGGATGCAAGATTTCCGGCCAGCTCGAAGTCACTACAGAAATCGGCATGCACCTGACGATCTACGGGGCGCGTCCCGACGTGAGCGCCGTGGTCCATGCGCATCCTCCGACCGCGACGGGCTTCGCGGTGGCGGGCAAGGCGCTCAACCTGGGAACATTGCCGGAAGTGATCATCTGCCTGGGGTCGGTGCCTTTGGCGGAATACGGGCTGCCGGGCACTCCGGCGTTTGCTGAGGGCATGCGGCCTTACATCCCCAAGTATGACGCCATGCTCCTGGCCAATCACGGCGCGGTGGCTTACGGGCCGGACGTGATGCGCGCGTTCTTCCGCCTGGATACGGTGGAGCACTTCGCCCGCATCGCGCTTGTGGCAGAGCTGCTGGGCGGCGCGAAAGTCTTGCCGCGCGCGGAAATCCAGAAGCTGTTCGATGCGCGCCCTCGCTACGGCGTCCAATCGCATAACCACTTCGAGCCGGGGTGGCCGCTGGCGGCCGAGGATATGCCCGAGCCGAGCGAAAAGCTCGAGCTCACGCGTGAGCAGCTGCTGGCGATCATCGATGAGGCGCTGAAAGTTCGCGGCGTCTACTGACCTGGTAGTAAGCATTGCCCGAAACTCCCGAACAGATTGACTTGATGTTTCCCAAGCTGGATGACGCGCAGATCGCGCGCCTGGCGCCGTTTGGGCATGAACTGCGTGTTTCGGCAGGCGAAGTATTTCTAAATCAGGGAGACTCTCAACACGGCGTCTTCGTAGTTCTGAACGGGAGCATCGAACTGCTGAATGTTTCCGGCGGTGAGGCTGCGCTGCATGTTCTCACTCGCGGAGAATTTACGGGCGAAGTGAACATGCTCTCCGGCCGCCGGACCCTGGTCCGCCTCCGGTCCCGTGAAGCCAGTACGCTGCTTGAAATCGATCGCGCTAAGCTGCGCCACATCATGCAGACCGATGTCGCACTGGGTGAGACGTTCCTGAACGCCTTCATATTGCGCCGCGTGTATCTGATCGCGAATTCAGTGGGCGATGCCGTGCTGATTGGTTCCACCCATTCGAGCGACACTTTGCGGCTCCGGGAGTTTCTGACCCGCAATGGCCATCCCCACACCTATCTTGATGTCGAGACTGATCCAACTGTCCATACGCTTCTTGAACATTTCGGTATTGCCGTCACGGACATTCCGGTCCTGATCTGCCGTGGCGAGTCGGCCCTTCGCAATCCGACCAACGCGGAAGCGGCTGCCTGCTTTGGATTGAACGACGAAATCGATCAAGGCGAAGTATGCGACTTAATTGTCGTCGGCGCGGGGCCGAGCGGGCTGGCGGCGGCGGTTTATGGCGCTTCAGAGGGCCTGAATGTCCTGGTTGTCGAAAGGACCGCACCGGGCGGGCAAGCGGGAGCGAGTTCCAGGATCGAGAACTACCTGGGTTTCCCCCTAGGGATTTCCGGGCAGGACCTTTCTAATCGCGCCTTCATTCAGGCGGAAAAGTTCGGAGCGCGCATCGCGATCGCCAGGTCGGCAACCGGGCTGAAGGCAGGCCGTCCCACCTACACAGTCGAACTCGACGACGGGAAATCGGCGCGAAGCCGAACCGTCATCATGGCCGCGGGCAGCCGGTATCGCAGACTGGATGTGCCCAACCTGGCGCAATTCGAAGGCGTGGGAATCTACTACGGCGCGACCCGCGTCGAGGCTGAAGTGTGCCGCGACGAAGAGATCGCCGTAGTGGGCGGAGGAAATTCGGCCGGGCAGGCCGCGGTCTTCCTATCAGGAATCGCCCGGCACGTGTATCTGGTGGTACGCGGGCCAAGCCTCTCGAAGACCATGTCGCAATATTTGATTTCCCGAATCGAAGCGACACGGCAGATTACGGTCCTGACCTGGACAAAGATCGAGGGACTGGAAGGCGATACGCAACTCCAGCGAGTGCATTGGCGAAACACCAAGACAGAGGCGAGCGAGGCTCATGAGATCCAGCACGTGTTCGTGATGACCGGCGCCGATCCCAACACGGAATGGCTTCAGGGAAGCGTCGAGCTCGACGCCAAGGGTTTCATCAAGACCGGCGCGGAGGTAGCAGAGGGCTGGCCTCTGCGCCGGGCTCCTTATCTGCTCGAAACAAGCCTGCCCGGCGTTTTCGCGGTCGGTGATATTCGGGCGGGGAGCGTGAAGCGGGTCTCCTCGGCCGTAGGTGAAGGATCCATGGCGGTTCAGTTTGTACACAAGGTGCTGGCGGAGTAGCAGGCCCTAAATGCGAGAAGGGGAGCATTTCTGCTCCCCTTCGTCACGTCGATCGTGGTTAACTCTGGAATCGTGACTTCTTGGTCCCCTTCGCATCGGGGACCTCCAGTTTAGCGCAAGTGGAGCGGCGATCTGCTCGCCTGTCGATTTAGGGAGTCAACTGGATCACCAGCATCCGCCCGTCCGAGCGGAAGGTTGCGCCGGTCGCAGTGCGAGCTTCCTTCGAGGGCTGGGAGGGCACCAGATAAGACAGACCAGCTACCAGGCCGGTTTCCTGGAGACTCTGCGCGACAAACTCGCGCTCCAGATCGACGTCGGGATCGATTTTGTGAGTAACGCCGTTGTTGCGCTGATCGCGATCGAACCCAATATCGTGGGTTGCGGCGCCCACCCACAGCTCCTGGCCGTCGGCCGTGAACGGCGCCTTCCACAGACGCAGATGATGACGCTGCATCACTACGGCGATCGGCTCCGCGTGCGCCAGTCCGTAATCCTGCACGCGGCCGAACAACATCAGCTCGCTCATGGGCAATTCCACATAGGCCTGCTTGTTCAAGACTGATAGGATTCCGTGGAGGATCGCATCTTCCTGGGCGCGATCCACCTGCACCCATCCCGCCGCCTGAAACGCGGCGAGCACCTTCTTCTCGTCGCCGAGGATCACAAAGTTGGTGTTATCGCCCTCGTTTCCCTGGGCATCGACCACCCGGCGCGGAATCCGGTCGATCATTTCGGCGGTTAGCTTGAGCGGCGGGGCGTCTTTCTGCGCGGTGGCAATCTCAGCGCCGCGCGAGGCAAACTCGATTTGGACGTGGAACGTGCCATCGGGCGCATCATTGCCCGTCTTGTTGATTCCCAGGAACAAGCGTCCTGTGCGGGGAGCTGTCCAGCTTTTGCTGGCGCCTACCAGGAAGGGGTTGGCCGTCTCGCTCGATCCGATGCGGCCGATCAGGGCGCCCTGGCCGGCTTCGTTTACGGGATAAGACTTCAGCAGATCGCGGAAACCGCGCGGAGCGCCTGCCGCGGTGACGGAAGAGCTCGAACGGCCGGATTGAACCTTCAGAGTGCCTTTAGCGGTAATCGTGAGCACGTCGCCCGGACGGAGGTCGAGCCCAGTGTCCACCCAGGCGTCCTTGGCGGGAACATCGAGTTCCTTCGCTGGCGTCTGCGAGAACGCCGCCAGGCACACCAGGAATCCGATCCACCGCATGCACACATTGTAACCAGGGTAAAATCAGGAGTGCCCCTGTCACGTCCGGCGAATCCGCGCGTTAATCCCACCGGGGAAAGTATTGAGCCCGCCCAGAAACCGGAACGTGTCGAGCAAGAGCCACAAGCCCCCCGAGTATCGGCCATTCTGGTCGGGTACAACCAGGCACCTGCGCTGCGGCGGGCGATTGAAGCTTTGGAGCACTCGCGCGATCGCGACCGGCTGGAAATCCTGGTGGTGGATTGCGGCAGCCGCGACGAAAGCACGCAGCTCGATGCCGATTATCCCGCCATCAACATGCTACGTTTGCCGCACCACCTGGGCGCAGCGCGAGCCATGAATATTGCGACGCGAACGGCTAAAGCAGATCTGCTGTTCTACATCTCCCCGGATGTGGAAGTCGGGCCCGACACCGTCAGCGCGCTGGCCGATCGGCTGCAGCCTCATGCGGAAACGCCGGACACCGAGATCGCCGCGGTGTGTCCGCTTTTGGTAGACGCCGAGGGGCATCCCGCCTCGCGCATCCATCCGATCCCGACACGCGCGGAGCTATCGGAAGCAGCCCGCGGGGCGGAACTTCCTAACGTCCAGTTGGACGTCACGCAAGAAAGCATCACGGTCGCTTATCCCGAGCTGGACGCTGTCCTGATCCGCAAGCATTTCGTGCGCAGCATGAACTATTTTGACCAGCGCTTCGGCCACTACTGGGCGGACGCCGACCTGGCCATGCAGATCCGGCGGGCGGGCAAACAGATTCGCCTGTTTCCCGCCATCCGGGCGACTTATCACCCCGCGTCCGACCCTCTGGAGGGCGATGCCCTGGCGCGCGCCGATCGCGTTAGCGGGGCCGCGGCCCTGGTCGGAAAATATGAAGGCACCGGAGCCGCCCTGAGCTTCCGGCTGGTAGCGGTCCTTTCAGCACTGGCCCGTTTCGACCTTGGACTGGTCGGCAAGCTGACGGGCGGGCAAAAGCTGGACGGTTCGCAAGCTGCGTAATCCTAGGGCTTCTTAGGTTTTTACCCTAAGCCCCTAACCTTCTTCCTACCCCTCGCCGATAGATCCAGCAGGTTAACGCCTATGCATCTCGATGCCTTATTGTGGCTGTTCCTTCCAGTTTTCGTGGCAGGCGGCAGCGCGCTCCTATCCTTCTACATCATGCAGGCCAAGATGGAAGTCGCCGTGTCGAAGGAGCGGGAATCGCTGGCCGAGGCCAGGGCGACCATCAGCTCGCAGAAGATCACCATGGAAGAACGAATTCGCGCCACCGAGGAATCCGTAAAGCGCGCCGCCCTGGACGAATTCCTGAAGGATTTCCGGGTTGAGGAACGGAGCTACATGCGGGAGACCCGGTCTCTGGCCTCCGCCAAGCGCAGCATGGTGATGCAGGAGCGCCTGTTTTTCCGCAACATTCCGCTCTCCAACTGGGTGGAGCATGAAATGGTGGTCGACGAAGGCAGCGATCTGAAACGTCTGCAGGAGCAGGCTTCGATCTTCACCGCGGCTTCCCTGCCCGCGGGCGAGGGGCGTTTGCCGATCTCGAAACTCCTGGACGACGCAGCGTCCACACGTCCGCACGTTCCTAAGTCCGGTTCCCTGATTCCGGCGCATGCCGTGTTCGGCGCGCAATAAAGTAATCCTTTCACTGACAAGGATCGTCCTGAACGGTATCATGGGCCTGATGGCAGGGCCTGCACTGGCCGCGCGGACGGAAGACGGACTGCTCCTGGACTTCAGCGCCTGGATGGCGTCTGAGCAGAGGCGCGTGTACGGGCTGTGCCAGCGGCTGCTGCGCGATGCCGATGAGGCCGATTCGGCCACCCAGGACGTGTTTCTAAAGGCTTACCAGGCGCTCCGCAAGGAGAATGCCAAGGTTCTCGACGATCCCGCCCGTTGGGTAACGAGAATCGCGGTCAACACCTGCCTGGACCGGCTGCGATCGCAACGGTGGCGGTTCTGGCGCCGGCGTCCGTCCCCGCAGGATGAACAATTGATCCTGCGGCTGGCTTCGTCCGCCCGCCCCGAGGCGGAGGACCGGTATTTTGCGGGTCAGATCCGGGCTCGTCTGGAAGCGGCGCTCGACCGGCTTTCGCCGCGGCAGCGGGCTACGTTCACGCTGCGGCACTACGACGATCTGAGCCTGGAGGAAATCGGAAACCTTCTAGGCCTGGATATCGGCACGGTAAAAGCTCACATGCACCGCGCCGTGGTGAAGCTGCGGTATGAGCTGCGCGATTTGTACGGAGGACGAAGATGAACCACTCCCCTTCAGACCCACATCTTAGCCCCCATTTGAGCGATGACGAATTAATTGGGTGGTTGTACGGGCTCGGCGACGCGGAGGGCCATTTGTCCGGCTGCTCCGACTGCGGTGAGCGCTGGAACGCGATGCTGAGGGCGCTCGGGAAGGAACGCGCGCACACGGTCCACACCACGGAAATCAGCGGGCGCACGCTGGCTGCGCAGCGGCAGCGGATTCTGGAACAAGTTGAACGGACTTCATCCGGGTTTCACGCCTGGAGATGGATCCCTGCGGCCGCTCTGGCTTCGCTGGTAGCGGTCGGCCTGTTTCTTTACCAACCGTCTACAGCTCCCCAATCGGGGCCGTCGGCTCCGGCTGGCGTAAATGCCGAGACCGATGCGGAACTCTTCATAGACGTATACGCCATGGAACGAGACGTTGAGCCGAGGGCCGCCGCCCCCATTCGTGCTCTGTTCCAGGAAGCCTTATTCGAACCGGCCGCAAAGGAGTCCCGAACCCAATGACCACCCGGCGATGGAACTACCTGCTCCCGTGCCTGATTCTGGCTGTTCCCGCGGCGCTCAGCGCCCAGGGAACGCGTGGCGGTTTCTTTCCATGGTGGGATAGTCCCATCGTCAACGGACTGGATCTCTCCGATACGCAGCGCACCCAGATCCGCTCCGTGACCCGGGAATACCGCGGGCGGATGCTGGAGGTCCGCAATGCGGTGAAAAAGGCGGAGAGCGATCTGGATGATGTGTTCAACGAAGACACGGTGGACCAGCGGCGCGGCTTCGAAGCGATCGATCGTCTGACGAAAGCGCGGGCCGACATGACCAGATCGGTTGCGGAAATGAGCCTGCGGATGCGCGCACTACTGACGCCGCAACAGTGGCAGGAACTGCAGCGCCGGCAGCGTGAGCAAGGTTCCACGCTTGAAAACGTGGGCCGAAACGCGGGGCCGCAAAGAGGCGGAGGGCGCGCGCGTCGCGAACTAAAAGATGGATCTAAGGGCTCGCCGGCGCGGGCCGAAAACCAGACGACCCAGCCGCCACCGGCCTTGAGTCAGCAGTAGGTCTGATTTTCGGGTCGGGACACACTATCGACGCGGATCCTGTCTCAGATGTGGTATCTGTGGAAGTGTCCCCGAGGCGCGGTAGCCAAGTGGTAAGGCAGAGGTCTGCAAAACCTTTATTCGGGGGTTCGATTCCCCCCCGCGCCTCCATAGATTTAGCCGGCAAACCCCCAAAACAACGCTAGATACCGGGTCCGCGACGGTCCGGGAAGGTCCGCCAAGGTCCGCGAAAGTCCGGCAAAGTCCGCCAACGTCCGGGAACGTCCGCGAAAAAGCGGGGCGTGGTCGGATGTGAGTCGGATGGCTTGGGGCGAAAGTCGCTCCGTGTCGTTGGCATCGAGGAACCGCTCGTAGGGCTCCGGTGTCTATACTGTGAGACGTGGTGATGCGGACAAGAACCATGAGGTGGGCACCGTTCGTCAGTCTGTTCCTGATTTTGACGCTCATTTCTACAGCAGCTAGTAAGACGGCTAACGGACTCTCAGTTCGGGTCGCACACCAAGATAAAGATTGTGGAGACGGACGGACAACTGTTATCCGTGTTCTGGAAAACGGCAATGTCAGGTTCTTCGATCACGGAGTAGAAGACGTGGGGCGCAGTGAATTCGCGAATCACCTCCAAGAAATCTTCAAGTCAAGGTCCGAGCGAGTTCTCTTCCTCATGGCCGATCCGAACCAGTCCTACCAAAGTGTCGCGGACATTATTGACACTTCCCGGAAGCTAGTCGATTTCGTTGCAATCGTTACGTCGCCCGTCCAACCCGGTTACTGCTTGTCGATACACTTCCCTCCAACTTTCACTGACTACAACTACGTTGAAACACCGGTGAAGATGAAACCGGTACCGTTATTGCCCTGGTGGTAGGCAGCATCCTGCTCAAGCAAACGTGGCGCTTGCTTGTTCCGCAACGGCAGACTGAGACGCGATGAACTTTTTCATCGCCGCCGCGGTATGCGTCTCCCTGGCCTGCAATGATAATCAAGAATCCAACTGCATGATGCAGCCGAATTCTGCGGCTAAGGGGATCAATCGACTCGGGTGAGTAACGATAGATGGCCATATCAGCAGGAATGCTAGCACATCAAAAATAGCGCTTGCGCAAATCGCAGAGGCTCCTGGAAACGTCGGAGACTTGACATTCGAAGTCGTAAGCTTCCCGTGCGATTATTTCCCTGGATTCCATGACTCCCTGTGACTAAACCCGTCCCGCAGGAAGACTCGCCGACCTTCGATCTAGGCCAGCGCTCCGTGGCCCGGTGCGCTCTAGCCGGATCGAAGCGCAATGAGCGGGTTAGACGGGCGGAGCCAACCCCGCCCAGCGCGATAAAATCGATTCGTGCGCGGCGCTCCGATAATCCTCGTCTGGGCTGCACTGAGCCCATTTCCGATGTGGGCACAACAAGCCAGTACCGAGCGCACTCCCCGCTTCGAGGACTACCCGGTTGCTGAGATATTCACTGACACGCCCGTGGCACCGATTCTCTCCACGCCCGAGACAAGGCAATACCGAACCCGAATACGAAACGGCGTCTTGACGGGTGCTGACGTGTGGAACGGTAGTTGGAAGAACCCGATCAAACGCAACGGGCCAAACTTTGCAGGGCACTACTTTGTCATTCGTTGGGGTTGCGGATCACAATGCGTGACGATGGCTACCGTGGATGCAAAGACTGGAACTGTTTACGCGCCTCCGCTTTCGGAAAAGGGTTCGTTGTACGTGCCTTTGGACAACTTGAGCGCGATGGAGATTGACTTCAGGCCCAATAGCAGCCTGCTTGTTCTTCGGAATGCTTGTCCGGACTTTAGAAACAGGAATTCCTGCGGCACATACTACTTCAACTGGAAAGACAATCGCTTCGCTCTTGTGAGGTTCGTCATGGTAAACCCACTGAAGGATCTCCCGTAGTTCCCGCTTCAGGGGCCAGCGCTCCGTGGCCCGGGGCGCCCGTGAGCCACCTGCGCTTCTACGTCCGAACTGTATGTATGCTTTGTTAGGGGCTAAATCATGACTGAGGACAGCCAAGAATGACTCCTATTTCGGCCGGCGTCCTCCGACAAGCATCTTTGCGGCAGATAGTTGTGATAGCGCTCACCTTACTTTCCCTGCAGGCTCAAGCTCCGCCCAGCGCAGCGGATATTGTGCACTCAGTTCGCGAGACCTACGCCAACATCACTCAGATCGAGTTCTCGATGACATTAACCAGACGAAGTTTCATTGAATCGCGGATCACGTCAGAAGTGACGATGGGTACGAGGATCGCGGCGAGGTTTCCAGACAGACTCCGATGGGAGACCGATGATAATTTTGCGAAGGCTTCGGGCGCAGATTTTGGCCCGACACTGACGATCCTGGACGGAAAGAATACGTGGGTTTACCTCTCTAAACCGAACCAGTACACCGTAGAAACTGGCAGTGACCCCGACTTCCTAAAGAGAATCGATGAGTTCCTGCCGATTTCCGCTGTCAAGCTCAAGGATGAAGCCAAATTCCTGCGAGAGGAGACCATCAACGCAAATGGTAGGCAAGTGGATTGCTACGTCGTGGAAATCCCGGAAGATGTGGGGAATGGCTTGTACCCGCAGCAGTGGACGTGGTGGGTTGATAAGGCCCGGCACATCGTATTGCGAGCGGATCGAAAGAGAATAGCCCCTAGGGGCAGTGACGAAGCAACTTTGGTCTATCAAAACATCACGATAAACGAGCCAATACCTGACGACGTGTTCGTGTTCACGCCCCCAGCCGGAGCACAAAACAGCGACAAATCCCCGCCCTAAGCCGCGACGGTCGGCCAGGATCTCCGCCGTTTCGCTACTCACTCGGATGCGTGTCGGATGACGGCCGCCAGGGGAATGGTCTGGCTGCCGCCAACCCTACACGTCACGGCTCCAGTGGTCGGATGTCCACGCACAACCGGAGGGTCTGCAAAACCTTTATTCGGGGGTTCGATTCCCCCCGCGCCTCCAACAACTTAGTCTTACGTGTTGCCGCCCGAGTCGCGAACGCGGGCGGAAATCATCAAGTCACGAACGCCAACGGAAAATTGTTGTAGGTGCTACGCATCCCGTTGGCATTAAAGGAGCCTTCGCGCGGCGTCCCGTTGGCAGCGAAAGCTACCGAGAATGGCGACCGATGTACGTTCGTGGCCAGCAGCGCCAGGTCGGCGGAACTTCTGCCGTTCAGGGGCAATTCCACGATTTGTTGACTGTTGATTAGCTGGCCATGTTCGCTCGTGTCCGTCTCGAGCAGCGTCGCGGCCCCGGCGACGGTGATCGACTCAGTGACCGCGCCCACCTGCAACGCCACGTCCACGCGCTGCCTGGCGCCCACGTTCACCACGATATCCGGAGCAGTGAACTTGGAGAAGCCCGCGAGCTCTACTGTGACAGTGTAGGTTCCTACCTTCACGTTGAGAAAATTGTAGCTGCCGTTTTCGTCGCTAGTTGTTTTGGCCTCCGCGCCGGTGTCCTGATTCGTCAGGGTCACTCCGGCTTTCGCCACGGCGGCCCGAGTAGGGTCCCGCACCGTACCTAGCACCTCTGAAGTTTCAATTTGCGAAAAGGCTAACGGCCCCGCGAGAGACACGAGTAGCACAAGCGTGGAGATTCTAACCATGACATACTCTGCCACCCCCGTGTTAGCAGAATTTGAACGGTCGACGACGATTTGTTTACAAGCGAGAATCCGGACCCTAAACGTCAGGCGATCGTAAGATGGTGATCCAGATTAATGCGGGCCGCTCTCGATCCCAAAGCCTGCCAGGAACGCCGCACGGTTCGTACGAAGGTTTTTGCCGGAGCGTTCCTTTGGATAAGGCTTGTTGCCCATCGTGCCCTTCCACAATTCGCGGTTAAAGCGAGGCGTATCCAGCTTGTCCTCTTCCTCATAGTCCATATCGCCTAGCTTCTTTTGCCAGTACGCCGCGGTACGAGTGTCCTTTGCGTACGCGAGGACGCGGGCCGTGCGCGGTAGGGAGTTTTCAGCCGTCGCAGGAGGAAGCGGAAGCTCCGACGTTCGCAATAAGTCGGAGACGATCGGCTTGTAAGTCCAAGTGGATTGGTTCAGGTCGAAGACCTCGGTCATGGGGACGGCTGCCGCGCTAAACAGACTGCTGGGCGTCAGGCCGAGCAACGCTTCGATGGTCCGCACCATGCTCACGGTGGTGTATCGCTCGGAAACAACAGCATGCTGCTTCACGTAGGGGCCGATTACATAGGCGATGCTGCGATGAGCGTCGACGTGATCGGGACCGTCCTGGGCGTCGTCCTCAATCACGAAGATAAGAGTGTCGTCTTTGTAGGGGCTATTGGCGATCTTCTGAACCAGCAGGCCAACGGCATAGTCGTTATCCGCGATCTGCAAAGCGGGCGTGTTGATACCGTAGCGTGCGGTACCGAAGCTCCCGAAGTGGTCATGCGCGAGCCGAACCATGGACAGGCTCGGCATGTCCTGATTGGCAACGAACTGATCGAACTCGCGTTCCCATTCCTTGAAGAGATAAAAGTCGGCGTTGTCTTGATCGAAGCTGCGATAGTACAGATCCGTGCGAGCTAAAAGGGCCTTCTTCGTCGGGACCGCTTGCGGGATCTTGTCCGCGAAAGGATTTTTAGAAATAGGCATGTAGCCGGCGTTGGAACGAGGATTCTCGTAGCGAGACAGGTCGCAGAAGATCCCGTAATTCCGTACGGTCAGTCCCGCGCGAAGGGCTTCGTCCCAGATGTACCCGAGCCCGGATTCTCCGGACGCCGAGTCAGGCGCGGCCACATCCGATTCCCCGGGAAGAAGGTTCGGATCGGCCGACGTTTTCGCGTCAGGGCTCAGTAACGGTTGCGCCTTGACCCGCTCCGGCAGCGATCCGATGCCGACGTTAACACCTCTGTTCGATCCTTCCCAGTCATACATGAGGCCCCGACCCGCGTACTGGGGTGGCACGGTCTTTTCGGTGTAATCAGTTGTTCGGCCTGCCGTGGTCCAATTCCAGCCCACTCCGCTCACTTCGCCGGAATCGAGGAAATTATCGAGCGTTACGAAATTTCGCGCCAGCGAATGATGATTCGGCGTAAGCGGTTCTGGGAACTCGGTTAAAGCGGGGTCGCCATCGCCGACTTCGAGGTCACCGAGCACCTGGTCGTAGGTCCGGTTCTCTTTGATGACGTAGACGACGTGCTTAATGCGCTTCCTGAGTTCAGACATCACAGGACGATCATTCCCGGCACGCACGACATCAAAACGATTGTTCTCGGCGACGCGCCGGGTCAATGCTTCCAGCTCAGTCGCCGGAGGCACCGGCGCTGACATCAGGGACGCTTTCTCAAGCGAGTACACATAATTGTTGGGGAGTTTTGCGCAGTCAGGGATCTTAGGCGCCCTGGCATCCCCGCGGCAGTTGCCCGGATTCGGCCCCGGCACACTCTTCCCGTTCACCACGAAGAGCGTTTTCCCGTCAGCGCTGATGCTCACACTGTTCGGATACCAGCCAGTGGGGATTAATCCTGCGAGTTGTCCTGCGCCCGATGGTTGCAACGTCACGACGGCGACCGCGTTGGTGCCACCGTCGGTTACATAGAGAGTTCGCTCATCGGGCGAGAGCGCCAGGCTATTAGGATTCGCGCCCTTGGGCAGGTTCGCTGAGGGCAAGAGCCCGGCCGGGGCGACCACGCCAAAGCTAGCGATCACCTTATTGCTAGCCGGATCGATGACCGCCACAGCGTCAGCGTTGTCGACTGCTACGAACAATCGGTCCTGTGCCCGATTCAGCAGGATCCTGTTTGGTTGACCGGCAATGGGGATCCGAGCGGTGACTACGGGAACCTGATCGAGCTGCACCACAACAATTTCGCGGTCGCGTGGGCTCGAAATGTATGCCTGGCCGTTCTCGCGGACCGCAACCCAGTAGGGGTATTCTCCTCCAGGAACACCCGTCTTGGCCCGATCGCGAATACCCGGCCGCAGATCCAACTCCGCACTCCTCTTGCGAGTTTTCAGGTCGATCAGGCTGATGGAATCGTTGTAGAAGTTGGCAACTACCGCGACGGTTCCAGCCTGATTCACGTCGATGCCGGCAACCATCGGCTTAGGCGCGGATCCGTTCGCAGGGGCGGGAGCGTTGGAGAGCAGCCCATTTCCACGCGGATGGCCCAGCGGCACGGAAGCAGCGCGAGAGTAAGCCAGCCCCTTTCT
>JAOAPR010000246.1 GCA_025463005.1 Bryobacterales bacterium
CGATCCGTCGCTCAAGGGCAAACCGGTGGTGGTCGGCGGGCGGCCCAACGAGCGCGGCGTGGTCTCCGCCGCATCGTATGCGGCCCGAAAGTTCGGGGTGCACTCGGCCATGCCATTGCGAACTGCGTATAAGCTGTGCCCCCAGGCGATCTTCGTCGATGGCCACCGCGAGCGCTACATCGAATACTCGCACAAGGTTTATGAAGTATTGCAGCGCTTCTCGCCGCGCGTTGAGATGGCGTCGATCGACGAAGCCTATCTGGACATGACCGGAACTGAGCGCCTGCATGGCGCACCGCTCGAAGCGGCGCACAAGTTAAGCCAGGCGGTCCTCCAGGCCACCAGCTTGAACTGCTCCATCGGAGTCGCCGCATCGCGGATGGTGGCCAAGGTTGCATCCGATCAGGCCAAGCCGCACGGCATCCTGTGGGTACTGCCAGGCCAGGAGGCCAGCTTTCTGGCGCCGCTTGACGTGCGCAAGATTCCCGGCGTGGGCAAGGTCACCGAGGGTCATCTCCATGCGGTCGGGATTCGCAAGGTCGGCGACCTCGCGTCGCTCGACGAAGCCTTCCTCGAACAGCGCTTCGGTGAGTGGGGCCTGGCGCTCGCGGGCAAGTCGCACGGTATGGACGCCGGCGGCTGGTTTGACACGGAAGTAGGCGAAGGAGGAGGCCCGAAATCCATCAGCCACGAACACACGTTCTCGGTCGACACCGCCGAAGCCGGCGCGCTCGACTCCATCCTGGTGCGCCTCTCGGAAATGGTGGCGCGGCGGCTGCGCGATCATCGCCTGTGGGCGCGCACTCTGCAGATCAAGCTGCGCTACTCCGACTTTTCGACGTTTACACGGTCGCGTACGCTCGACCATGCCTCGCAGATCGATGCGGAGCTGGCGGCGGCGGCGCGCGACCTGTTCCATAAGGCCTGGACCGGAAAGCCAATCCGCCTGCTGGGAGTCTACGCGCAATCGCTTGAGGTCAGCGAAGGGCAGACCAGTCTGATCGAGGAGCCTCGCGCCGAGGACTGGCGCCGGACGCTGGCCGTCGTGGATAAGATCCGCGAGAAGTACGGCCAGGACGGAATCGTATCGCTGGCTTCCGGGATGAACGCGGGTTTCCGGGCGCGGGTGCACGAGAATCCCGAAAACCTTCCCGGCAAGGAGCCGAAAAAGGGATAGCCGGATCTGTGCGATCCGTTCTCAGGTATCCTGGAGGGGCGTGCCAACGTTGTCCATTGTCGTACCGATCCACAACGAGGAGCCGTGCATTCTGCCGCTCTACGACCGGCTGACAGCAGTCCTCGAGAAGATCCGCAAGCCCTACGAAATCCTGTTCGTGGATGATGCCTCTACGGACCGCAGCTTCGATCTGCTGGCAAATCTGGTCGAGACCGATGCCCGCCTGAAAGTAATACGGCTGCGGCGAAACTTTGGACAGACCGCGGCTTTGGCGGCGGGATTCGACGAATCGCAGGGCACGATCGTCATTTCGCTGGATGGCGACCTGCAGCATGCGCCCGAGGATATTCCCGCGCTGCTCGAAAAAATCGACGAAGGCTACGATATCGCCAGCGGGTGGCGCAAAAACCGGTTGGATAACGCGGTCACGCGGAAAATTCCCTCGCGCATCGCCAACTGGCTGATGGCCCGCGTTTCCAATGTCGAGCTGCGTGATTTCGGCACCACCTTCAAGGCCTACCGCGCTGAGATTCTCAAGGACGTCAATCTCTACGGCGAGCTGCACCGCTTCATTCCCGCGCTGGCGTCGTTTTACGGCGCGCGCATCGCCGAAGTGCCCATCCGCAGCCTGCCGCGCTCGAGCGGCGGATCGCATTACGGCCTGGGACGCACCTTCCGCGTGATGTTCGACATCTTCACCATCTGGTTTCTGCTTAAATATTTCACGCGCCCGATGCATTTCTTCGGCAAGTGGGGATTGATCAGCGCAGGCACAGGCAGCGCCATCCTGGCCGGGCTCGCGGCGGAGAAAATCTGGACCCGCATCGATATCATTCAGGAGCATGGGCCACTGATGCTGGTGGGCGCGCTCGCGCTGATCAACGGTGTGATCCTGTTCTGCACCGGACTGCTGGGCGAAGTGCTGACGCGAACCTATTTCGAAAGCCAGGGCCGCCGTATCTACGCCGTGCGTGAAATTCGCACCCGGCGCGAAGAGAAGGCCGCCGGCGGCGCCCGTTAGTTTCTTGATGGAGCAAGTCCGAGCTGTCATCTTCGATTTCGGAGGTGTGCTCTGTTTCCACCCGGATGAACCGCGCTGGCGCCGCGCTGCCGAAGCCGCCGGTCTGCCGGTGGAGACTTTTATCGAGGCTTTCTGGGCCAACCGCATCGAATACGACGCGGGGCGTTGGACGCCGCAGCAATACTGGCAAAGCGTGGCGCGCATCGCCGGAACGCATTTTGAAGAGAGCAGAATCCCTGAGCTGATCCGGCGCGAAATCGAGCTGTGGAATCACTATGACGAGCGCGTCTTCGCTTGGATTAACCAGTTGCGCGCCGCCGGATACCGCACGGCGATACTGTCCAATCTGCCTCAGCCGCTGGGTATTGAGCTGCGTAACACGCCGGGGTTTCTGGAACACTTCGACTACGTTGCCTTTTCGTATGAGCTGGGCTTTGTCAAACCGCAGGCGGAAATTTATCTGGAAACAATCGGCGGACTGGGAGTCGAGCCCGCGCAGGGACTGTTCCTGGATGACCGGGTGGACAACGTGGAAGGCGCTTGCGCCGTGGGCTTACGAGCGGAGCTGTACTCCTCCTGGGAGGATTTCCTCGCGCGGGGTCTTCCCGAGCGTTACGCGTTGCCGGCGCCCGCGGAAGCGCGACGCCAGTAATCCTCGAACAGGCTCTTCATGGCTTCGGCCATGCCTTCGTGCTCGAACACGACCGCCGTCCAGGTGGGCTTCGTGATCACCGGGTCCACCAGCGCCAGCAGCCCGCAGCGGCCGTCCATCACCGCCATCTTCATGGGGACTTTTTCGGTCTGCCGGATCAGGACCCCCGCTTCTTCGTAGTCCTCAAGGAAACGCTCGTGCGCGGCATCGAGCGTGCCGCGTTCCACAATCAAGCGGCACCGGACACCTCGCGAACACGCCTGAAGGACCTGTTCGGCATCCAGCGGATCCACCGCGTAGGGCGGCCGGGAAAACTCGAGATACTCGGCGCGGGCGGCGGCCAGCATATTGCGAAACTGGCCGGCGGTCTGGGCGGGATCGTTAACGATGCGCAGAAAATCAAGCGTCCCGCTGCCTCCCTGCCCTTCCGTGAAGGCCGACATCAGATCGTTCAATAGGCCGGAAGCTGCCTTGTTTTGCTCCGCCAGCTCGGCTTCGAGCGCGTGGGCGCGGCGACCCAGGTAAGCAGGCAGGGCCTGGTCGGGGGGAACGGCGGAGAACAGCTTGGTACGGTCCTGAATCACGCGGGCGAAGCCCTTCTCCACCAGGCTGTCCAGCACTTCGTAGATCTTCTGGCGGGGCACGTGCGCTCGAGCGGCCAGCTCCAGCGCCTTGAAGCGGGGATGCCCTACCAGCACCAGGTATGACCGGGCTTCGTAAGCGTTCAAACCCAGGGCCTGAAGGCGTTGCCAGAAGCGCCGGAATTCGAGCTCGGATGGTTGTTCGCGTGGCACGTAAATAATCCGGGAATGGTCGAGGATAGCAAATTGATACAATCGCCGTATGAGCGCACAGGGTGCGCGTTACAAGGAGTACGGTCTTCATGAAATCTTCCGCCGGCCTTCCGGAAACCCTCGGAGCTCTTCGCAACTACAAAGATCTGGCCGCCAAGCTTCCCCAGCGCAGCGTCAAAGACGAGCTGCGCGAGAATCTAATCTGCCGTTTGCAGAAGCGCGAACCGCTGTTCCCCGGGATTGTGGGGTTCGACGACACGGTTGTTCCGCAGGTGGTCAACGCCGTCCTGTCGCGCCATAATTTCATCCTGCTGGGTCTGCGCGGGCAGGCCAAGACACGCCTGATCCGGATGCTCGCCACGCTGCTCGACGAGCGGCTTCCCTACGTCGCCGGCTGTGAGATTCGCGACAACCCCTTCGCGCCGATTTGCAAGGCCTGCCGCGACAAGCTTCGCGAGATGGGCGATGCCACCCCGATTGCGTGGCTGTCGCAGGAAGCGCGCTACGTGGAAAAGCTCGCTACGCCCGATGTGACCATCGCGGACATGATCGGCGACATCGATCCCATTAAAGCCGCGCGCGCCGGTCAGAACATTTCCGACGAGCTGACCGTCCACTACGGCCTGCTGCCGCGCGCCAACCGCGGTATTTTCGCCATCAACGAGCTGCCCGACCTGGCTGGAAAGATCCAGGTGGGCTTGTTCAACATCATGCAGGAGGGCGACGTTCAGATTAAGGGGTACCCAGTGCGGCTGCCCCTCGACCTGATGCTGGTGTTCACCGCCAACCCCGAGGATTACACCGCGCGCGGCAAGATCATCACGCCGCTCAAGGACCGCATCGGGAGCGAGATCCGCACGCATTATCCGGTGGCGCTCGATCACGGAATGACGATCACCGAGCAGGAGTCCTGGTCCAAGCGGCCTGCGCCCATTGAAATCCGGGTGCCTTCCTACATCCGCGAGGCCGTGGAGCAACTTGCATTCTCGGCACGCGAAGACAAGCGCGTCGACAAGCGCTCCGGAGTCAGCCAGCGGTTGCCGATTTCCGTTCTCGAGAACGTAATATCGAACGCCGAGCGGCGGGCCCTGGCGATCGGCGACTCTGTGGCCGTTCCCCGCGTTATGGATATCTACGCCGCGCTGCCCTCGATCACGGGTAAGCTCGAACTGGAGTACGAAGGCGAACTCAAGGGCGGCGACGCGGTGGCGCGAGAGCTGATTCGCCTGGCGGTGGGCAAGGTATTCACGCGGATCTACGACGGCGAGAATCTGTCTACCGTGGTCCAGTGGTTCGAATTGGGAGGCTCGCTGAAACTGGACGAGACCGCCCCCTCGTCCGAGATGGTCAAGCAGCTCGCGGGCATTCAGGGATTGCTCGAAAAGACCAAGCTGCTGGGATTAGGATCGAGCGAACCGGATGCGGTCCGGGCCGCAGCCGCTGAGTTTATCCTCGAAGGCCTTTATTCGCACCGGCGGATCAGCCGGAATGAAGAGATCGGGTTCACAGCCGAACCGCGGCGGCGGGAGCCCGCCCCCGACGATCCCAAATCCAAGGCGTCGCGCAGGAACTACCAGTAGGTTGACGTGAGCGAGCGACCGTCGTCCGAGCAATGATGGTTTCCATGATGGAAACAGATGAAACTTCGGAGACGCCCACCAGCAAAACAGCCGAAGAGCTGTTTCTGGATACGTTCCGGGGCGACTACGATGACGACGCTCCCTGGGCCGCAGTGGCGGAGCTCCGGCAACGGAACACGCCTGAGGTATTCAAACTGGCGGTTAATTATTCTCGGTCCGGGATCGCCTTAGAACGTGCACGGGCATTAGATGTCTTGGCCCAACTCGGCGGCGGCAAATCGACGTCCGATCGGCCGTACCTGGCTGAAAGCGTTGCGATCGCCGAGGTGTCCCTGCGCGACGATGATCCAGTCGTCGTTCGTTCCGCAGCCTGGGCCTTATCGCACCTAAGGAATGATCGGGCCGTCTCTGCATTGATCGGGTTAAAAGGACATCCTGATCCGGGGGTAAGATGGGCGGTGGCATCCGGTATCGCGGGCACCGGCCGCGGAGACTCGATCCAGACGCTGATCGGACTAATGGACGACGTCGATAACGAAGTCCGAGATTGGGCAACATTCGGCCTGGGCACCCAGTGTGTCGAAGATTCTGCAGAAATCCTAGACGCACTGCGCAAGCGTCTGAACGATACATTTGAAGATGCTCGCAGTGAGGCGATCTGGGGTTTGGCACGGCGCAGAGACGAAATGGGACTGCGGCTGCTCTTAGACCGCCTCGAGACTGATCATTACAGCGGTGACGAAATGGCTGCGGCGGAAATCCTTGGCGTGGACTACGAAACACCGGCAGAGAATCTCCGCGCAGGATTGCGGCCCCTCGTATTAAAGGATCATGCGGCGCCTACGTGGTAGCTTGAAGTAGGGAGATTTTCGGGCCCAAATGAAATCGGTACGCTATTCGCGCTACACCGGCGAGGATTTCGGCCTGAGCGCTGAGGACCTGCTACGAGCCCTCTCGGACTTCTTTCTCGAAAGCGGCTTCAACAATCCTTACATGCAGTTCAGCGAGTTCAACGAGCACACGCTCGATGAGCTCAAGCGCGCCCTGGAGGAAGCGCTCCAGCGCGGGGATTTCTTCGATCCTGAGCGCGCCGAGCAGATCAAGCAGCGCCTGGAGAGCATGAGCGAAGAAGAGATGGACCAGATGCTCAGCCGCCTGGTGCAGAAACTGGTTGACGAAGGCTATATCAATACCGAACAGCAGTCTGGCGGCGCCGGCAAGCAGGAAGGCCGCGTGGACGTCAAGATCACCGATAAGAGCGTTGATTTTCTCGGCTTCAAGACCTTGAAGGACCTGCTCGGATCGCTAGGACACGCGAGCTTCGGAGCGCACGATACGCGCGATCTGGCCACTGGCGTCGAAACTACCGGCGCGGCCAAACGGTACGAATTCGGCGACACCATGAATCTGGACGTCTGCCAGACTCTGTTCACGGCCATGCAGCGCGAAGGCGTCAAGCTGCCACTGAACCTGGAATACGAAGATCTGCACGTTCATCAATCCGAGTATCAAAGCTCCTGCGCCACGGTCCTGATGCTCGATTGCAGCCACAGCATGATCCTGTACGGCGAAGATCGATTCACCCCGGCGAAGAAGGTGGCGTTGGCGCTTTCGCACCTGATCCGGACGCAATATCCCGGAGATTCGCTGCGCTGCGTGCTCTTCCATGATTCGGCCGAGGAGCTGCGGATCGAGGAATTGGCGCGCGTGCAAGTGGGCCCGTATTACACCAATACGCGCGAAGGTCTGATCCTGGCGCAGCGCCTGCTGAATCAGGAACGGAAAGATATGAAGCAGATCATCATGATCACCGACGGCAAGCCCAGCGCGTTGACGCTCGAAGATGGGCGCATCTACCGCAACGCCTTCGGCCTGGATCCGCTGGTGATCAGCCGCACGCTAGAAGAGGTTAATCGCTGCAAGCGGCAGGGCATCCTGATCAACACGTTCATGCTCGCCAGCGACTACGGTTTGGTGCAGTTCATCCAGAAAGTAACGCAGCTCTGCCGCGGCAAGGCGTACTTCACCACGCCTTACACGCTGGGGCAATACCTGTTGATGGACTATATGAACCGCAAGACGCGGACCATCCACTAGAAGAATTCCGCTAGGCTGAATTCAAGTGGACCCCCTCCCCCCCGACGAGTTGCGCCGTATCGATGCGTATTGGCGCGCTGCGAATTATCTGTCGGTCGGACAGATTTATCTCTTGGATAATCCGCTGCTAACCGAGCCTTTAAAGATCGAGCACATCAAACCGCGGCTCCTCGGTCACTGGGGAACCACCCCCGGCCTCAATTTCATCTACGTCCACTGCAATCGCGCCATCGTGAAGTACGACCTCAATATGATCTACATCTGCGGGCCGGGTCACGGCGGCCCCGGCATGGTTGCCAATACCTGGCTGGAGGGAAGTTACACCGAGCGTTTCTCGAACATTACGCAGGACGCCCCGGGAATGCAGGCGTTGTTCAAGCAGTTCTCGTTTCCGGGCGGT
This sequence comes from Bryobacterales bacterium, assembly GCA_025463005.1. GTDB lineage: Bacteria > Acidobacteriota > Terriglobia > Bryobacterales > Bryobacteraceae > Palsa-187. The sequence goes on from JAOAPR010000246.1 coordinate 7,722, forward strand.
ATCCCCAGCCACGCCGCTCCGGAAACACCCGGCTCCATCAATGAAGGAGGTGAGCTGGGCTACTCGCTTCTGCACGCGTACGGCGCGGTGTTCGACAACCCGGATCTACTGGCCTGCTGCGTGATTGGCGACGGCGAGGCAGAGACCGGTGCGCTCGCCGCCAGTTGGCACTCCAACAAGTTTCTGAACCCGGTTCGCGACGGCGCCGTGATTCCCGTGCTTCATTTGAACGGTTATAAGATCGCGGGACCGACGGTGCCGGCCCGGATCGATCGGAAGGAACTTATCTGCCTGCTCGAGGGTTGCGGCTACCAGCCGCACTTCGTCGAAGGCTCCGATCCCGCGCCTGTGCACCAGCAGATGGCCGCGACGTTCGATACCGTGATCGCAGACATTCGCGGCATTCAGAAGGAAGCTCGCGAGCACGGCTTCACCAAGCGGCCCGTATGGCCCATGATCGTGCTGGTCACACCCAAAGGCTGGACCGGTCCCAAGGTAGTCGACGGCAAGCAGGTGGAGGGCAGCTTCCGCTCGCACCAGGTGCCTTTGACCGACCTTGGGAGCAAGCCTGAGCATCTGAAAATGCTCGAGAGCTGGATGCGAAGCTATCGGCCTGATGAGCTTTTCGATGAAAACGGCCGTCCCGTTGCGGAAATCAGGTCTCTGGCGCCACAAGGAACGCGGCGCATGGGCTCGAATCCGCACGCCAACGGCGGTCTGCTGTTGCGCGAGCTTCGTGTGCCCGATTTCCGCGAATACGCCGTGACCGTGGCGGCGCCCGGTGTCGAAACTGCCGAAGCCACTCGCTTGCTGGGACAATTGCTGCGCGACACGATCAAACTTAATGCGGACAATTTCCGCATCTTTGGGCCCGACGAAACCTCGTCCAACCGCCTGGACGCAGTGTTCGAGGTGACGGACCGAACCTCCACGGCAACCATTCTTCCGACCGATGATCACGTTTCGCCCAACGGACGCGTCATGGAAGTGCTGAGCGAGCACATGTGCCAGGGGTGGCTTGAGGGTTACCTGCTGACCGGCCGGCACGGATTCTTTTCCTGCTATGAGGCGTTCATCCACATCGTCGACTCGATGTTCAACCAGCACGCCAAATGGCTGAAGGTCACGCGCCAGATTCCGTGGCGCCGGCCCATCGCGTCTTTGAATTATCTGCTTACCTCGCACGTCTGGAGGCAGGATCACAACGGGTTCAGCCACCAGGATCCGGGATTCATCGATCTGGTGGTCAACAAGAAGGCGGAGGTGGTCCGGGTATATCTTCCGCCCGACGCCAACACGCTGCTGTCCGTCGCAGATCACTGCCTGCGCAGCCGTCACTATGTCAATGTGATCGTCGCCGGGAAACAACCGGCGTTACAGTGGCTCGATATGGAGTCTGCAATCGCGCACTGTGCCGCTGGAGCTGGCATATGGCAGTGGGCCAGCACCACGGGCAACGACGAACCCGACGTAGTGATGGCATGCGCCGGCGATGTACCCACGCTCGAGACGCTGGCCGCAGTTGATTGGCTTCGCAAACATATCCCCGACTTGAAAATCCGCGTCGTGAACGTGGTGGATCTGATGGCGCTCCAGCCCCCCTCCCAACATCCCCACGGCCTGTCCGACGAGGAGTTCGACGCCCTGTTCACCAAGGACCGGCCCATCGTCTTTGCGTTTCACGGCTACCCCTGGCTGATTCATCGGCTGACGTATCGGCGCACCAATCACGAAAATCTTCACGTCCGGGGATACAAGGAAGAAGGCACCACCACGACTCCATTCGATATGACGGTTCTCAACGACCTCGACCGGTTTCACCTGGCGGGCGACGTGATCGATCGGGTACCCGGCCTGGCGGCGCGCGCCCTGGCGCAGAAACATCTTCTGCGCGATAAGCTCATCGAGCACAAACTATACGTCACGCGGTACGGGGACGATATGCCCGAAATCCGGAACTGGCGCTGGTCTTAGTTTCAGTCGAGCGACTAAGCGATGTGCTCTCTCCGGTAAGGCGTGTTCACTTGACCTTCCGGACACCGCGCCCGGAATTCCGCTAGGCGGTGCTCAGCGCCGGGAACCAGGCTGAGTCTGCGCGCGACTTCGCGCTCGGCCCGGCGGCACAATTCCAGATCGCACTGGTTGAGCTGCATGAGCGTAGCGTACAGATCCGAGCCCCAGGAATGCCTCAGCCACTCCTGCCGATCTTTGGAACTCGCTCCTAACGGACGGCTCACATTCTGCGGGCGATAATCCAGCCGCAGACGCGGGAACGCCGGCTTTAGAAAATACTCGGCCGAGACCAGGCTCTCATCGAAATTTTCCACCAGACCGGGAATCGCCATCTTCCCGACAATATCCGCCGCGGTATCAACGTCAGGAATATCGGCGGGCCGCGTGAAGGCCCCGCCCAGCGCCAGGAGCGTCACTTGGACGTTGCTCACCAGATGCGGGGCAGAGTCAATCAGCCTTTTGAAAAAAGTGCGCGGATGCTCCTGACGCGCAAGGCGGCATAGAGGATCGTCGGAATCAATCCGCTGAAAATAGGAATAAACCGATTGCAGCCGATCCAGCGGATTCCTCAAAAAACAGCAATCGAAAATAACGGTGTTCGGCAGAACCGGCTTGGGGTAACGAAGATGATGGCTGGATATCGCCCGGACTTCCGTATTGCCCGAAACAAAATCGGCCAGGCAAGTATGATCCAGAACCGAGACGTCGTCCGGCCCGTGGACGGTCGCAAAAGCATTCTCAAACTCGCGTTCGAGGATCGACGCAATGGTGCTGCCACCATTCTTGAAGATGTGATAGTGAACGATCAAGAATCGCGTCGGAGGAACCGGTAGCCGGATATCCATGCGCACTCTTTTAATGTTTGAACGCTGCAGATGAGAATTAGTTTCTGGTTTTACCGTAAATCACAGGTTACGGATTGTTAATAAACAGGAAAAATTTGCATTGCCTCTGGGAGACAATTCCCGACTTTGGGCTGCTGGACGTGAGCAAGAGCTTCGGGTATTAAATCGTTTGGAAGCGAATTAAGCTTTAGTGTAGGGCAACATCGCGGCGGAGGCAAACGGTTTCTTTGCTGCCGAAAGGCACTGGCTAGGGTTTACTCTCGCCCGGCAGCTCGTTTAGGAACCGTCCAGAGCATCACCCTGCGGCCGTCCACCATCACTTCTTTGTCCGGTTTCCAATCGCCCATATCGAAGGTGTTCGAGACCACGCGCGTGCCAGGCCGCAGTTCCTGCAGCAGCTTGGTGCGCAGTTTCAGGTTGACGCTGGTCAGCAGGTACAAGGTCACCACGTCGGCATCCCGAATGTCCGCCGTAAACAAATCGCGCTCCAGGAAGCGCACGCGGTTCTGCACCCCCGCCGCCTGGGCGTTCTCATTGGCCTCGCGAATGCGGTCCGGGTTGATATCGATCCCCACGCCGCGCGCCCCGAAGTTTTTGGCTGCCGCGATGACAATCCGCCCGTCTCCGCAGCCGAGGTCGTAAACCAGCTCGCCGGATTTCACATCGGCCAGCTTGAGCATGGCTTCCACCACAGCCTCTGATGTTGGAACATACGGCACATCCGGAGTGCGAGTGTGCTGGGTTTGTTGCGCGGACGCAATGGAGGCAACCAGCAGCCAAACGGAAATTCCACACCAAATTCTAAAATCGCGCAGGCGCATGCAGCACACCTCCGGCAACTAGACTTGTCTTAACATGATAAGGACTCCTGGCGCGCGGCCCACGTTCCACCCGCTTTATCGGCCCAGCAAGCCTTCGAGCGCCGCAATCACGATGCATACGATAGTGTGGCCCAGAAAGCCGTAGTGAATCCAGTGCCGGGTGAACCGAACCACCTGGTGAACGTCATGCATGCCGCAGTGTGTACTGCTGCCTGCAGATGGAACCAATAGTTCCCGCGCCGCTTCGCCACTTCGGTATCAGCGAAAAGTTTTAGTACCCGCATTGGGGGGAGGATAGTTCTATACAGAGGTGAATAAACGGGTTATGCTGGGGTGCGAGAAAAACCGCATCGGAAGCGGGCTGCGAGGTGGTGTTGCTTACCGTTTCCGATGCGGCTCGCCCGTTTGGGCGTGGATCCTGGCATCCGCCCGCTCCAACCACGCTGAGGCCCGCGTCCAATCAAGTTCCTCAACAAAGCGGTCCGGACTGAGACCTTGGACCCATGAAGATCGTTAAAAAAAGCTGCTCGTTAAAAGGTGTCCACAAAAAACCCCTCTGATTGCAACTTGCACCAACGAAAGAAGGATGGGTTGAAACTTCATACCGTCTCCCGCAAGCACGCTAAATATAGCCACTCGCTTCTTCCGTTCACGCCTGTTGCAAACAGAGGGCAGGTTTTCAAAGATACTTCATCAATTCATGGATAGTAGAAGCACGCTCTCTGCCAAGCGTTACGCCCTTTATTTCATCTAGATACACGGTTTTACCTGACTCCAGGTGCGGGGTCCTGCCTCGCCCGCTGTGTCGCTGTGACACAATTGGTTGCGTGCGGCGCCTGGTTCCCATCTTTCTGGCTGGGCTCACACTCGTGGGTCTGCTCAGCGGCCAGAATGCGGTTGGACGAAATGCGGATGCGGAGGATTTCCACGTCTATCGCGACGCCCCGCGGCTGCTGCTGACCCCGCAGAGGCTACGGCTCCTGCAGCGCGAACGCGAGCGCCAGTCGGCCCGCTGGGAGCAATTTGACGCCCTGATATCCGGAGGCGCGCCTATGGCCGAACCCGGCTTCGCACGGGCCCTCTATTACCAGGTCACCCGGCAGCCTGCGACCGCCAGGCAAGCGATCGAGTGGGCGCTGGGGAATGCAACCGACCTCAGGCAGCTCGCGTTGGTGTTCGACTGGTGCGGGCCCGCGCTATCCCCGGTCGAATCCGACCGCCTGGCGGTTAAAATCGAGCGCGCGCTGGCAGCTCCGGCGACCGACGTTCGCGGCCAAAGCGCCCGTGTATTCGCCGCCATCGCTCTGGCGGACCGCCTGCCGGACCAGGGCAACGCTGTCCTGAGCGAAATCGTCCAGAAATGGTGGCGCGCGCAGATCGTTCCGCAGCTCACATCGCGTGGAAATGCGCCGCCGGCCGCCCTTCCGCGCGAACAACGCTACGCCTTATACGAGATGCTGCACGCGCTACGCGATAACCTCAGGATCGATTTGCGCGAATCGGCAGCCGCTTATTTTAAGGATCTTCCATTGGCGCACCTGACCGGGCACTATCCGGCTCCATTCGCGGCTCCGGAAAATGAATTCGAGATTCCCGTGTTTCTGCACGACGGAAATCCCGATCCGTCAGATGCGGCGATGTCGCGCGCCGCCGGCTTGGCGATGGTCGGCTACGATACCAATGCTCTCGAAAGCCAGCTCCTGCAGGGTTGGCTGATGCGCGACCGTTTCATCATGCGCGGCAGTCTCGGCGCGGTCTACGAATTTCTGTGGGCCAATCCGTATCAGCCGGGGCTGAACTACGATCAGGTTCCTCTGGTGTTTCATGAACCCTACACCGGCGAGGTGTTCGCGCGCACCAGTTGGGACGAGGACGCGACGTGGATCGGCTATTTCGACGGCCGCCTGCAACTGTTCCAGAACGGCAGCCTTCAAACCTTGCGCCAAGGGGCCGCCGTCAGCCCAGTCAAGGTAGGAACCGCCACCATCACCAGCGCACCCGCGCGGGACGCCGCGAAGTTCCGCCTGGAGAACGAGACCCTGTTCGTCTTGGGATTGGCCCCCCGATCTGAGTACGCCGTAGAAATCGACGATCAGGAGCTGGAATTCCTTGATACCGACGCCGGCGGCACGCTCCAGGTGCCGACTTCGGGCAGCGCCAATGTGGGCGTGCGGATACGTCTGCGCGGGCCGCTCGCTGAGGGCCAGATTGCAGATGCGATAAAATAAACCTGTGAGCGACAGCCCCGGCGCGACCTTCCCCGTTACACCCACACCATCTACCGCGACACCATCGCCGGCGGCCCCCGCGTCGTCAAACTGGTTTTCGGCAGTTCTGTTGGCGTGGCTGATTCCCGGAGCGGGGCACGTGCTGCTCAAACGGCCGGGCCGCGGCGCTCTGATCGCGGCGTCCGTAAGCGTCATGTATCTTCTGGGCCTGATGATGCGGGGCGCGCTATTCTCGCCTCAAACCGGGGATCTGCTCACCACCGTTATCTACTGCGGCGGCTTCTTGGGGAACCTGATGTCGGGAATCCTCTATTTTCTGACCGTGTGGCTAGGCTATGCGCAGCCCGATGTCGCCGGACACGTGCACGATTACGGCACGAAGTTTCTGGTCGCGGCCGGGTTGCTGAACCTGCTTGGCATGGTGGACGCGTTCGAAATCGCCACCAGGAGAAAAGACTAGGTGCCCAAGGTAAACCTCTCACATTTCGAGGCTTCTATCCTGTTTGCGCTGGTGACTTCGGTGGTCTTGGGCATTGTGACCAAGCGCACGGACCGGGAACGGTTCCGATACGCCATTTACTGCTTTGTCTGTTTCCTGGGAGCCCTTTTCGGCCTGAGCTGGCTGATGTACCTCGGCCACGGATAAACCGGGCCCCGGTACATATTTGTTGAAACTCAAGCGGCGCGGGTGCGTCACATCAAAGAGAGTTATACTCGTACCTGAAAGGAGTCCGTTTTATGCGTCGTTTGCTAGGACTCGCCATTATCATCGGTTTCTCCTTCACGAGCTTTGCCGCCGACACCAAGTCGACGGATCAGCCCACTAAGCCCGAAGTCAAAAAAGAAGACGCCAAGAAGAAGAACAAGAAGAAAGATCCCGACGAGATTGGCAACCGCGACGTCGCCAAAGGCGCGAACTTCTATTCACTGGAGAAGGAGATTGCGCTCGGCAAGCAGCTTGCGCAGGAAGTCGAGAAACAGGCCAAGATCATCGACGACCCCATCGTGGCCGAGTACGTCAATCGCGTGGGGCAAAACATCGTCCGCAACTCCGACGCCAAGGTTCCTTTCACCATCAAAGTTCTGGAAGACGAATCGGTCAACGCCTTCGCGCTGCCGGGCGGTTTTTTCTTCGTAAACACCGGACTGATTCTGAAGGCTGACAATGAAGCGGAGCTGGCTGGCGTAATGGCGCACGAGATCGCGCACGTGGCGGCTCGCCACGGAACGCGCCAGGCCACCAAGGCAGAATTGGCGAACTACATGTCGATTCCCCTGATCTTCATGGGCGGCTGGGCCGGGTACGGCATCCGCCAGGCAGCCGGCTTCCTGGTTCCTATGAGCCTGCTCAAGTTCTCACGCGGCTACGAATCCGAGGCCGACATGCTGGGACTCCAGTACATGTACAAGACCGGCTATGATCCGGCTTCGTTTGTGGACTTCTTCGAAAAGATCCAGGCGCTCGAAAAGAAGAAGCACGGCGCCGTGGCCGAGCTGTTCTCCAGCCATCCGATGACCGACGATCGCATCCAGGCGGCCCAGAAGAACATTCAGGACAACCTCGAAGCGCGTCCGGAATACGTTGTGAACACTTCGGAATTCAACGAAGTCAAGGCGCGGCTGGGCATGATCGAGAACCGCCGCAAAGTGGACGATAAGGATCCCAACAAGCCGCAGCTTCGCAAGAAGCCGGGCTCGGGCTCCGACGACAAGGACAGCAAGGGCGACGAAGACGAACGTCCGACGCTCAAGCGCCGCTAAGACCAGTTTCTCCCTAGAGTGAGAGAGCCCGCGGGAAACCGCGGGCTTTTTCTATTAGGACCGCTCCATCACTGTCGCGGCGCGGTAACCACGGGTCGATCAAAGCGTCGACGTGCATGCCGGACAACGCTTCGCCTGCAGCGGTATCTTCGTAAAGCACTGCGGGCAATCCTTGACCGCTGCCGGCGGGGGCGGCGGTGGAGGCGGCAGCAGACGATTCACTTGCTTCACGATCAGAAAGATCACGAAAGCAATGATCAGAAACTCGATCACCGTGTTGATGAACAGCCCGTAGTTGAGCGTCGGAGCTCCGGCGGCCTTCGCGGCGGCCAGCGTGGGATAACTTTGGCCGTTCAGGCTGACGAAGAGATTCGAAAAATCCATCCTGCCCGCCGCCAAGCCGATCACCGGCATCAGGATGTCGTTGACTAGCGACGTCACAATCTTGCCGAACGCAGCGCCGATGATCACGCCGATCGCCAGGTCCAGCACGTTGCCCCGCATGATGAACTTCCTGAATTCCCAAAACATGTTCGTCCTCCTGCTCGGATCAGTGTACGTTAATATGGTTTCGTTATGGCGAACTCTGCCCTTATTACCGTTACTTGCCCGTGCTGCCAGGCGGAGCTGCACATCGATCCAACCACCTCTGCCGTGATCCGGCACAAGGCGCACGAGAAGCCCGCCACGTTTTCCGACATGGAGGCCGCGGTGAGCCGCTTCAAGACCGAAGCGGGCCGGCGCGAGGACGCTTTCAAGAAATCCGTCGCCGATCAAAAGGTGCACCACGACGTGCTCAACAAGAAGTTCGACGAGATGCTGAAGCTCGCCAAGGAGAATCCGGACGAGCCGCCGCCTAAGCGGGATATCGATTTTGACTAGCCCCAGGGCGATCGTCAAACCCAAAACGGCGGCAGAGCGCCAGGCCCGCGTCAAGAAAATACTGGCCCTGCTGGACCAGATGTATCCCGGCGTAACCTGCGCTCTCCATCACTCCAACGCCTGGGAGCTGCTGGTGGCCACTATCCTCTCGGCCCAGTGCACCGACAAGCGCGTTAACGAAGTCACGCCCGGTCTGTTCCGGAAATATCCCACCATTCATGATTTCGCAGCCGCCAAGCAGGAGGAACTGGCGCTCGATATCCGCTCTACGGGATTCTTTAACAACAAGTCCAAATCGCTGATTGGCGCCGCTCGCAGAATTCTTACGGAATTCGGCGGCGAAGTCCCGCGCGATATGGATCAGCTACTGACCGTGCCTGGCGCGGCCCGGAAAACCGCCAACGTGGTTCTGGGCACGGCTTTCGGCATCGCGTCGGGGATAGTGGTGGACACGCATGTCCAGCGCATCGCTCGGCGGCTGGACCTGACCAAGCACACCGATCCTGGCAAAATCGAAAAGGATCTGGTGAAGATAATTCCCAAAGAGAAATGGATTCTCTTCTCGCACCAGATCATCCACCATGGGCGCGCGCTGTGCACAGCCAGAAATCCGCGCTGCGCGGAGTGCCGGCTGGACCCGCTGTGCTACGCGAAGGATAAAACGGTCTGAAGCCTACTGGGCGGGCGGGTGGTTATCACCCGGCAGATGCAAGCCCTTGTGGATGGCGTAGAGCGCCAATTCCAGGCGGTCGGAAACGCCCAGTTTGTCGAAGATGTTATGCAGATGGTTTTTCACCGTCTGCTCGCTGATGAACATCTTCTCGGCCATTTCCTTGTTCTTATAGCCCTGAGCAACCAGCGCCACGATTTCCCGCTCGCGCGCCGAGAGAGGACTGCGTTCGCGGCCCTTTCCGCCGCCTTGCCCGCCGGATCCTTCCAAACCTGTGGAAAACTGCCGCATCACGGCCGCGGTGGTGAGCGAGTCCAGCCAGATTTCGCCGGAATGCACCTTGCGGATGCTCTTCACGATCAAATCTGGCGCCGTCTGCTTGAGCACGATGCCGCTGCAGCCGAGCTTCATGGCCTGCACGAACTCGTTCTTGTCTTCGGAGGCGGTCAGGATGATGACGCGAGTGCGCTTGTTGGTTTGCTGCAGGGCCTGCAGAGCCGACAGGCCGTCCAGGTTGGGCATGCGGAGATCCAGCAGCAGCACGTCCGGATCAAGCTCATGGACCTTGTCCAGAACCTCGCGCCCGTCTCCGGCTTCGCCCACGACCTCAAAATCCTCTTCCAGTTGGAGAAGCTTCTTCAACCCGTCGCGAACAATCGGGTGGTCGTCGGCCAGAACGATGCGCACCGTCGACTTTTTCTTTTCTTTATTTTCGGGGTTGCCGTTCACAGGTTCGGTCACAGTTTCCATGTTGCTCCCTCTCGCTCTCCGTCCCGATCATAAGCGGTTCTAGTACCCCTGACAATTCAGAGGCCCATAAAGATCGGGCCGAGATCTTACCTAATTCCGTCTTAAGGTCACCTTACAACCAGAGGTATACAGGGCGGGAAAAACAGCCAAAGGGACCTCAAACGAGTGCTTATCCGAGCAGAGACACTCCGAGCAGGGCACCCACAAAGCGTATAACTATTTGATTCCATTGGCAGCCGCTGATCCTCCGAGAAACAGGGCCTTATTGATGTTGTCAGGGCCAGCTTCTCCTCCAAGAAGGGCGCGGACATGGTAAGCATAGCACGTCTAGAGCAGCTTCGGGACTTTCGAACCCAGGTACCGCGCTATTTCTTCTCGACCAGAAAACCGTTTCGTGAGAGGAAACCGGTGTCGATTTTGCCCGCAATGAACTCCGGATGCTTGAGGATGCGCTGGTGGAAGGGGATAGAGGTATAGATTCCCTCCACCACGAACATCCCCAGGGCGCGCTGCATGCGGGCGATCGCTTCCGTGCGGTCGGAGCCGTAGGCAATCAGCTTGGCGACCAGGGAATCGTAGTACGGCGAGATCACGCCATCCTGGTACGCGGCGGTATCCACGCGGATGCCGGCACCTCCCGGCAGATTCAGGCCGGTGATGGTTCCAGGCGAAGGGACGAAGGTTTCCGGATGCTCGGCATTGATGCGGCACTCGATGGCGTGTCCCCGGAGTTGAACTGGACGCGCAAGGATCTCGTCCAGCCGCTTGCCGCCGGCAATCAGGATCTGGCTTTTCACCAGATCGACGCCGGTGACCATTTCGGTGACCGGATGCTCCACCTGGATGCGGGCGTTCACCTCGATGAAGTAAAGCTTGCCCGCGGCGTCCATCAGGAATTCGACAGTACCGGCGTTGGCGTACCCCACGGCTTTCAGTGCGGCCCGCAGGCGTTCGCCCGTGCACTCGCGCAATTCCGGCGTCATGGCCGTTGAAGGCGACTCCTCGATCAGCTTCTGATGCCGCCTCTGGATGGAGCATTCGCGCTCACCCAGAATCTCGACGTCGCCGTGCTGGTCGGCCAGAATCTGAAATTCGATGTGGCGCGGATTTTCGACTAGCTTCTCCATGTACAGGTCGCCGCAGGAAAATGCCGCGGCGGCCTCGGTCTGCGCCTGGGTCATCAAAGACCCAAGTTCCTCCTGCTGGCGAACCACGCGCATGCCCCGCCCGCCGCCTCCCGCCGACGCTTTGAGCATCACCGGATATCCGATGCGCTCGGCGGTTTCGACAGCTTCTTCCACGCTCTTGAGAATGCCGGCTGAACCAGGCAGAATTGGTACGCCGTTTTCTTCCATTACGGCGCGCGCGATTTGCTTGAGCCCCATGCGGCGGATCACTTCAGCGGGCGGGCCGATGAACTTCAGACCGCTGGTCTCGCACACCTCCGCGAACGCGGCGTTCTCGGACAGAAACCCGTAGCCGGGATGCACCGCGTCGCAGTTGGTGATTTCGGCCGCGCTCATAACCGCGTGAATATCCAGATAGCTGCGCGAGCTCTTTGCAGGGCCTACGCAGATGGCCTCATCGGCGAAGCGAGTATGCAGGCTGTGGCGGTCGGCTTCGGAGTAGATTGCCACCGTGCGAATGCCGAGGTCCTTGCAGGCGCAGATCACTCGCACGGCGATTTCGCCGCGGTTGGCGATCAGGATCTTTTCAAACATTTTCAAACATAAGGGAAGGTGAACAGGACACTAGCGCGGCCGGATGGCGAACAGCGCTTCTCCATACTCCACCGGACGGCCGTTCTCGACCAGCTTGGCGGCGACCACGCCGGCTGTTTCCGCCTCGATTTCGTTCATCAGTTTCATGGACTCGATGATGCAGAGGACCTGGCCGGGCTCGATCGCATCGCCCACGCTGACAAACGGTCCGGCCCCCGGCGATGGAGCGTCGTAGTAGGTTCCCACGATAGGCGACTTCACCAGGATCTTCCCCGATTCCACTTCTCCGGCGGGCGCCGCCGATTCGACGGAAGCCGCGGTTTCCTGCGGCTGGACAGCACCGGCCGAAGCGGGTGAAACCTGGTATTCCGCCGCCACACCGGCCTTGCGAATGCGAATCCGTACGCCTTCCCGCTCTATCTCCAATTCGCCCACGCCGCTTGAGTTGAACAGATCCAGCAGCTCCCGGATTTCGTCTATGGTCATTGGGGAGGTCATTACAGGTGAACAAACTCCTTGGTGGTAGGCGTCAGGACTTCGCAGCCGCTAGCAGTAACCAGCACGGTGTCTTCGATACGAACACCTCCAAAGCGGTCGATATACGCGCCAGGCTCGATGGTGATCACCATCCCGGCGCGCAGTTTCGTCTGGTCCTTTTTCCCGATTCTGGGACCCTCATGGATCTCGAGACCCAGACCGTGGCCGGTGGAATGGACGAACTGGCGATCCAACCCATGCCGTTTTAACACTTCCCGGGCGGCCCCGTCCACTCGCGCGGCTGTGACCCCCGGCCTCACAGCCTCGATGGCAGCCATTTGCGCCTCCCAGACGGCATCATAGAGCGCCTGAACGCGCTTGGTGGGAATGCCCAGAAAGGCGACCCGGGTCATGTCGCTCATGTAGCCGTCCAGGCAAGCTCCCATGTCGATGAGCAGCAGGTCGTTCTCCTCCAACCGGCGGCTGGTGGGCTGGGCATGGGGCAGCGCCGAGCGTGCGCCCGCTGCCACAATCGTGTCAAACGCCGCCTTTTCGGCGCCGTGGAGCCGCATCTGGTAATCCAGCTCAGCGGCGACGTCACGCTCGCGCATGCCGAGCCGAACCCGCCGCAGCGTGCGCGCGTAAGCCTCGGAATTGACCCGTACGCTCTTGCGGATCTGATCGATTTCCGCCGGCGACTTGGTCATCCGGAAATTTTCCACAACCCCGGAAAGCGGGAGGAGCGAAGCACCCAACGGCAGTAGATCCTTCAGCTTCTGGTGCTGCTCGAAGTTCAGCCAGGCGGACTCGAATCCGATTTTCTTCGGTTTCTTCCGCTTGACGATGCCGGCGACGGCCTCTATCAGGGGGCGCTTGGCGATGTGCAGTTTGCAGGTGATGTTTTCGGAAGATTCCAGGGCATAGCGGGGATCGGTGAAAAAATGCGTTTCGGAGGGTGTTACCAGCGCCAGCCCGTTGGTACCCGCGTAACCCGTCAGATACCGGACGTTGGCGGGAGAGCTAACCAGCAGCGCGTCGGCTTTGTGGCCGGCCAGCGCCGTCTGGACGCTGCGGCGCCGCTGTTCGAGTTCGGTCAAGATCTTATTTTAGCAGGCGGGTAGCAGTTCGGACCATTTGTGTTCATTCGCGTTCATTTGGGGCAATCTGGCGGCTCGATTACATGCGCCTAGCTGTGAATTTCATCCGCGATGCGCTGCGCGGTCACCGGCGTCAGCAGGATCCCATTGCGGTAGTGGCCATACGCTAGCCAGACGTTGGTTCCCTCAACGCGGCGGACGTGCGGAGCATCGCCTTCAGCCGATCGCGGCCGGAATCCGATCCAACTCGTTGCCGGCGTTGCGTGCTCCAGCGGCGGGAATAGCTGTGCCGCGCGGCGGTGGATGTCCCGACAGATCGCCGCATCCACGGTCCGGTCAAAACCAATGTCCTGCTCATTAGAGCCAGCGATCAGAAAGCCGCTGGATCGTTGGAGAACGTACGTTTCACCGTGGCGCCGCACCGGCCCGAGAGCGCCGGGCTCCAGCTCGAATCCGATCAGGTGGCCTTTGATCGGTACGACGGCAGGAAGAGTCACGTTCTGCACGCGAACTTGCCCTGACCATGCACCCGCTGCAATGACCACTGCGGCGTGTTCCCGTGGCTCGACAGCCGTTACCTGCTCCCGCATGATCCGCACGTTGCGCGATTCGCATGCGCAGCGCAAGGCACGTAGAAGTGCGGCCGGATCCACAATGCCGTCGTCCGGGTGGAACATTCGAAAGTCGGTGTCGATGCCCGTCTCGGCCTGCAGCTCCTCAACAAAGGCAGGGTATAACCGCATGCTCTCAAGACCCAGGTCGAGCCATACCGACGGCTTATCAAATTCCGCTCCGGGTGAGAGCATGCCGGCGCCCGCGGGGCTCGCTTCGCCGCCTAGATTTCCGGCATCGGCGATGGTAACGCGAGCGCCCTTCTGAGCGAGTCGCCAGGCGATGGAACTGCCGATCAGTCCGCCGCCAATAATTAGAACCTCGCCCTGCATTCTTAAATGGTAAATGTCTAAAAGGTAAACGGAAGCCCCGTGTAGTGTTCCGCCAGCGCCGTCGATGCGGCACGCGAACTGGTGACGTAATCCAGCTCGGCGAGCTGGCGCTGCCGATCGAACGGGCTCTCGCCGGGAATGCGGTGCAGCATCGAGGTCATCCACCAGGAGAAGTGCTGGACTTTCCAGCAGCGCCGCAGGCAGATTTCCGAATAGCGCTGCATGAGATCGGTGCTGCCGGAGGAATAGTAATCGGCCAGTGCCCGCGCCAGAACACGCGCGTCGGTCGCAGCGAGGTTCAGCCCCTTGGCTCCCGTCGGCGGAACGATATGCGCGGCGTCACCAGCCAGAAACAACCGGCCGTATTGCATCGGGTCCGCCACAAAACTGCGCATTTCGGCGATATTCTTCTGAATCACCGGCCCTTCGGTGAGTTTCCATGCTCCATCGCGGGTAGCGAAACGAAGATGGAGCTGCTCCCAGATGCGGGCATCGGGCCAGTTCGCGATGTCTTCGTCGGGGTCGCACTGAATGTAGAGGCGCGAGATTTCGGGCGACCGCATACTCAGCAAAGCGAAACCCAGCTCGTGGTTGGAATAGATCAATTCCTCCGACGAAGGCGGCGCCTGTGCCAGAATGCCGAGCCAGGCAAACGGATAGGTTCGGTCGTAAATCGTAAGCACGCCTTCCGGCACGGATGGCCGGCAGACGCCGTGAAATCCGTCGCAACCCGCGATGAAGTCGCACACCAGCTCGTGCTCCACGCCGTCCTTGTGATAGCGAATCTTGGGCGACTTCGATGTGAGATCGTGAACGCTGGCATCCATAGCCTCGAACACGATCTGACCATTCGATGCCAACCGTGCGTTTACAAGATCCTTGACCACCTCCTGCTGGGCGTAGATGGTAATCGAGCGGCCCACCAGGGACTGGAAATCGATGTGGTGCCCCTGCCCTCGGAAGCGGAACTGCACGCCGTGGTGAACCAGCCCTTCGCGTTTAAGCCGGTCGCCGATGCCCATGTTGGTAAGGAGCTCGACCGTGCCCTGCTCGAGAACGCCGGCGCGCACGCGCTCCTCGATGTACTTGCGGGTGTGCACCTCGAGTACCACGGAATCGATACCTTCCAGGTGCAGAAGGTGTGAAAGAATGAGCCCGGCGGGACCAGCCCCGACGATTCCAACCTGCGTCCGCTCAGGCACCCAGCGCCATCAGAGTTTGTTTCACCACGGCCTGCGTCAATGGAACTTTGTACTGATTTTTGCCAAGTGGTCGCGCGCCTTCAATGGCCGCCGCTCCTGCCTGCGCCGCCAGCTCCGGCGTGATGCGCTTTCCGGTCAGCAGAGCCTCGACCTTTGGCACCCGCCACGGGATCGGCGCGACTCCGCCCAGCACCACGCGGGCGCTCTTGCAGACCTGGCCGTCCATTTCCATGACCGCGGCGACGCTGATCACGGCGTGGGTCCAGGCCTCGCGATCCATGATCTTGGTATACGTGCCGCGCGTGTTATTCTTCGCCGCAGGCAAACGGATCTCCGCGAGTATTTCATCGCTAGCCAGCACGTTCTCGCGGGCCGGATTATCGGTCGGCAGTTGGAAGAAATCGGCCGCAGCAATAGTTCGTTCACCGGACGATCCGACGATGCGGAACTTGGCGTCGAGTGCAACCAGCGCCGGCGCGGTATCCGACGGATGAACTATGAAGCTCGGACCGCCGCCGAAAATGGCGTGGAATTCGTTCTCGCCGGTGATGCTAAAGCAGGTCTTGCCGCCGTTCTTGTAGCAAGGGAATCCATTGCGGAAATACCAGCACCACGGCCGCTGGCAGACGTTCCCAGCCAGTGTTCCGGCATTGCGGATCTGGGGCGTTCCAACATGTCCCGCCGCTTCGGCGAGCACGTTGTAGTTCTTGCTGATGACGGGATCCCGGCTCAGCGCGTCGAGCGTGATCAGCCCGCCAATGACGATCTCGCCGCGCTGCTCCGTCACCTTGTCCAGCCCACGAATCGATTTCAGATTGACCAGCACATCGGGCGTCACCAGGCGTTCTTTGACCATCCCGAGCACATCGCTGCCGCCGCCCACGATTGTGGCGGCTTGGCCCTTCTTCGAAGCTTGCTGGAGCTGGCTCGCGGCGTCCTTCAGATCCTTCGGATTGACGTTCGAAAAGGCCTTCATGCCAACACCCCCAGGATCTTGTCGCGAGTTATAGGAAGACTCTTGACCCGGCGTCCGATCGCGTTATAGATCGCATTGGCCACCGCGGCCACGGTCGGAATAATAGTCGGTTCGCCCAGCGTCTTGGCGCCAAAAGGACCGTACGGCTCGTCCGTCTCGACCCACACAACGTCAACTGAGGGCGCGTCGAGATGCGTCATGATGCGGGCGCCGTAGTATCCGGCATTGAGCGGCAGCCCCGAGCGTTTGTCGTACAGCAATTCTTCGTGCAACGCCATTCCGATGCCCTGGATCGCACCGCCTTGCACCTGGCTTTGCGCGGTCAGCGGATTCACCACGCGTCCGCTGTCGTGCGCCGAGACGAACTTGGTCACGATCACGTGGCCGGTTTCGATGTTGACCTCGACTTCGGCAAAATGGGCCGCGAAGGAGTTGCGACTTTCCCCTTGCAACTGTTGCGGATTGGTCGTAGCCATCGCCGTCAGGACTTCGTTCCCCTTAGGCGCGCCCTTTTCGGCGATCTGTTTTTTCAGATCGCGCACGGCTTCGATCACGGCCATGCCGGTTTGCACAGTGGTACGGCTGCCCGATTCGCCCACCGAGTACGGGCAAGTGTCGGTATCGCCCCACACCACTTTCACCTTTTCGAGCGGTATGCCCAGTTCCTCGGCTGCGATCAGCCCCATGGTGGTTTTCGCGGCCGTGCCACAGTCCGTCACGCCGACGTGCAGATAGTACTGGCCCTGCCCATCCAGTCGCACTACCGCGCTGCTGCGGCCCAGGCCCGAGCCGAACATTCCCATCGCCATTCCAGCGCCGCGCTTGACTGGACCTGCGCCCGAGCCCGGCGTAGGATTCCAGCGCTTCTTCCAATCGAACGTTGCCGCGCCCTTGCGGATGCATTCTTCGAGGCCGATGCTGGTGTAGGCTGTCTGGTCACGGAACTTCCGCGTCATGTTCTTGAGGCGGAATTCCATAGGATCCATTTTGAGCGCGTAAGCGACATCGTCCATCAGCGACTCGATCCCGAACACGCCCTGCGGATACGCCGGCGCTCGGTAGTTCGCAGCCACCGCCGTGTTGGTATATACCGGCGATACCGTGGTCTCCAGGTTCGGAACCTGATAAATCTCGGTGCCCGAGAGATCGCAGGAGCTCTTGCGATACGCACCCGCGCCGGTGAGCGCCGTAAGCTGGATCGCGGTAAGCGTTCCATCGTTCTTAACGCCGACTTTGTAGGATTGCCGGCTCGACCAGCGCCCGTGCACCGCCACGAAATCCTCTTTGCGCGTGAATTCCAGTTTCACCGGCGCGCCGGACTGCTTCGAGAGCATCGCCGCCATCAAGTCGGAATCCTGGCACTGGTTCTTGTTGCCGAACCCGCCGCCCATATACTCGCTGATCACCCGCACATTGTCGACGGGAATCTTCAGATCGCGCGCGATATCCGTGCGGCAATTCGCAATTCCCTGGGTTGCGGCATGGACCGTGAGCTTGTCGCCCTTCCATTCCGCGATGGACACGCGCATTTCAAGCTGGGCGTTGTTGTGATGCGCCGATGTGAAATTGTCCTCGAAGACGCGGTCGGCGGCTTTGAGTCCATCCGCGACATTTCCGCGCTTGTACACCTGCGGTTGGGGCTGGCGTTGATTATTGAGAGAAAGATTGCCCCCCTCGTGGATCGCAACCGCTCCTGGCTTCATGGCTTCTTCGACGTCGGTGAGAAACGGCAGCACCTCATAGTCGACGTCGATCAGGTGCATCGCGTCTTCCGCAACGTGCCGATCGATCGCGGCGATCGAAGCCACCGGATCGCCCGCGAAGCGCACAGGATTGTTGAACAGGCGGCGCTGGTTGAGCTGATCGCCGCTGCCCCAGGTAACGTCGCAGTTCTCAGACGTCAGAATCGCCTTCACCCCCGGCAGCGCCATCGCCTTGCTGACATCGATTTTGCGAATGCGGGCATGCGGGTGAGGGCTGCGCAGAACGCGCGCGTAGAGCATTCCAGGCAGGTGAATATCGCCGGTGTATTTCGCGCCGCCAGTCACTCGCTGCAAGGCATCAATACGATGAGTCCCGTGGCCGACTGTCTTGAGGGGCGTCATGCGTTTTCTCCCCCGGCGGCCATCACCGCCTCGACATAGTGGTTGTAGTTGGAGCAGCGGCACAGGTTACCGGTCATAGCCGCTCGAACCTCGTCCCGTGTCGGTCGCGCATTCTTCTTCTCGTAACTCACGAGCAGCGCCTTGGCGATCATTAGCTGACCCGACGTGCAATAGCCGCACTGCGGCGCATCATGCTGGATGAACGCTTCCTGCAGCGGATCGAGTTTGCCGTTCTTCGCCAGCCCCTCCACGGTTTGGATCGAGCGCCCGTTCATCCATACGGCGAGCTGGCTGCAGGAATAGAGCGGCGTGCCGTCCACCAGCACGGTGCAGGCGCCGCACTCGCCGCGATCGCAGCCGATCTTGGTGCCGGTCAGGTCCAGGTGATCGCGCAGCAGCTCGACCAGCGTCCAGCGATCTTCCACTTCCACCCGGCGATCCACGCCGTTCACGTTGATCCGGATGGTGGTTTTGGGAACACCGGGCAGAGTCGCCGCAGCGGCTGCCTTTTGTTGTGCTTTTACGGCAGGGACTGTAGCAACTGCGACGATCCCGGCACTGGTGCCTTCAACGAATCGCCGCCGCGAGATCTTTTTGGTCATGATCGCGAACTCCACGCTGATTCTATCAAACCAGGCGGTAGCCCATTTGCCCACGCGGTAGCGGATTTGAGCGGATTCGCGTTTGTTTGCGGCCAGATTCTAAAGCGTTTAGGCGGTCTGGACTGCGGCTGAGCGGGCTGGTTCGGGCGAAACGGGCTTGGCGCCCGATAATTCGAGTTTCGGCAGCCCGATTTTCTCCCGCAGCCCAATATCGATGCGCTGGCGAATTTCGGGATGTTCCTTCAGGAACACGCGCGCATTATCGCGACCCTGGCCGAGGCGTTCGCCGCCGAAACTGAACCAGGCACCCGATTTCTCCACCACACCCTGCTCCGCCCCGAGGTCGATCAGGTCGCCTTCGCGCGAAATGCCCTCGCCGTAGAGGATATCCACCTCGGCCTCGCGAAACGGCGCCGCCATCTTGTTCTTGACCACTTTGATCTTGGTGCGGTTCCCCACCACCTGCTCGCCGTCCTTGAGCGCCGACATGCGACGGACTTCGACCCTCACCGAGGAGAAGAACTTCAGCGCGCGCCCGCCGGTGGTGGTTTCCGGATTGCCGAACATCACCCCGATCTTTTCCCGGACCTGGTTGATAAAGATCATGCAGGCATTGGCCTTGGCCACCGCGCCAGTGATCTTGCGCAGCGCCTGCGACATCAGCCGGGC
Organism: Bryobacterales bacterium; assembly: GCA_025463005.1. Lineage (GTDB taxonomy): Bacteria > Acidobacteriota > Terriglobia > Bryobacterales > Bryobacteraceae > Palsa-187. Next base: position 27,485 of record JAOAPR010000246.1, read on the forward strand.
GTGCAGTCCCATGAAGCTATCGCCCATCTCGCCTTCGAGTTCCGCCTTGGGAACCAGGGCCGCCACGGAATCCACCACCACCACGTCGATCACGCCGGAGGAAATCAGCGCGCTGGTGATTTCCAGAGCCTGCTCGCCGTAATCAGGCTGCGATACCAGCAGGCTGTCGGTTTCCACGCCCAGCTTTCGTGCGTACGTGGGATCCAGCGCATGCTCGGCGTCAACAAATGCCGCCGCGCCTCCCGCCGCCTGCGCCTGTGCGATTACCTGGAGCGCCAGGGTGGTTTTCCCCGATGATTCAGGCCCAAATACCTCGACCACTCTGCCTCGCGGGAATCCGCCCACGCCCAGCGCCGCGTCTACCGAGATAGATCCGCTCGAAATCACCGTTACCGCCTGGGCGCTGCGGGAACCCAACTGCAGCACCGATCCCTTTCCAAATTGCTTCTCCATCTGCGCGATGGTTTGCAGGATCAGACGATTGCGTTCGGCAGGCAGCATGATACACCTCGCCAATTTGGTGCATCAGAGCGTCGGAAATTCTCAGGTGTTGTAGGGGGCCGGGCAGGCCGGCCCTCGGCCATTACCGCGTCAGATCGTCGAACTCGACGCCCTTGGGAGGCGTGAACTGGAAAAGCGCGTCGCTCAGCAGCGGATTCTTCTTTTCGCCCTCGAAGGTGAACGCCATCAGGTCGTTGTTCTGCAGCTTTACTTCGAGTCTGCGGATGGTCGAATCGGGGGCGATGAGAAAGGTCACTTCGGTATACGGAAATTTGTCTGACTTGGGGAGAGCCGTGATCAGTGCGCCGCCGTCCTGCGGCTTGTAGTGGTATTCGCCGAAGTCCCTCTCGAAATTCACCTCTCCCAGCAGGAATGCCAGGGGCGCCCGCATGTCGTCGGTCTCCTTCATGCTCATTTTCTCGGCGCGATGCTCTTCCGGGTAGTAAGAAAAGATGAACTTGCCATCCGAGACGAACAGCATTCCCGCAGAATACTCCCAGCGCATCTTGCCCTTCTTGCGCAGGTACAACGTGCCGGATTCGGCGCGAGTGCGTCCCTTCGCCGTGTAATTTTCCGTGAATTTCACCTGCAAGGTCTGGATCTTGTTATAGCGATCCTCCACACCCTTCAGGGTGCGCTGGAGATCCACGGGTTCGGCCGCGTTTCCAGGGGCCCCCGCGGCCAGCACCAGGAGAAAAAATCCGGCGCTGTATATGTGCTTGATCATCACCATTTTGGATGCGTCCTACGCTCCCGACGTTACCCTAAAGCCGCCCTTAAGTACAGCCGATCTATTGCAAGGAAAGAGGACCCGGGAGAATCATGGACATCGTTGGAGCAGGGCTGGCGAATCTCGCCGGTATCATGATCCTTGCACTATTGGCCGCGGGTGTGGCCAAAGCCTTCCAAATCGCGGGCACTCTGTCTGAGATCAAAGAGCTGCTCGCAGATATCAAGCGCACCAGTGATATTACAGCGCCCACCGCTCCCTTCGGATCCACGGAAGCGGCCGAGAGCCTGCTCCGGGCGGTTAGCGCGGAGCTGGATCATCCCGTGACTCAGGCCGGGATCGAGCTCGAGCGAAAAAGCTAGACCGCCCGAACCACCGCGCTCACGGGCCGCGAACCCACTGGAATCATCGTGAGAAGCGACGCGGTCTTGTAGCGATTTCTCTTCTGCGTGATCGCCGGCACGCTCAGGATCGCCACATCCCCCGATTTCCGGTTGAGCACCAGAGCGTACTGATCGTTCGCCATCACCCGGATGAAACCGGGGTCGCTTCCGACCGGTACCACAGCGATCACCTTACGCGTCGAAATGCTCAGAATACTCACGTCGCCTGACAGCGGGCTGGCTACGAACAGCAAATCCTCGGACACATCCATGGCTCCCGGAGCGTGGCCGGCCAGAACCGTGTCGCCGACCTGGGGCGTGAAAAACGGGTAGACGACCACCACCGCATCCATTCCCTCCCCGGTCACGAACAATTGGCCGCCATCGCGACTGAAGCAGAATTGATCGGGCCGCACGGCAAGCGGCAGATGCGTGATCAAACGTTGAGCCGCTACGCTGTACGCCGAAAGCAGCCGCTCCCCGCGATTCCCTGCCACCAAAGTTTGGCTGTTATTTAGGAATTGCACGGGTCCATAATCGCCTTGGCCCAAGGGCGCGCTCAGACGCCGGGCGTCCAAATCCGCCAGATGGACCCCCCGAGCCGAGCTGATCGCCGCCGTCTTTCCGTCCGGCGCAATGGCGAGCCCCACGGGCTCCTCGGGAAGAGACAGTTTCCAGTCGGTCTTGAAGCTGTCCAGGGCCACCGCCACCAGCGCGCGCGGCTCGCGAGCCAAAACGTACAACCACCGCTCGTCGGGAGCCAATGCCATGGTGATGGCCTCCGATGCCACGGCTAGTTTGCGGGCGGTCCGGAGGGTTTCGATCTGGATCTCGTGCACCGAGCCGTTCGCCGGTGTGAGAGCGTACACGGAGGGCCGTTGCACGGCCGCTGTGACCTCCGTAGGGGCTCCTTCCAGCGGAATGTGCCGGGCCACGGCCAGCACGCCCAAATCGACGGCAGCGACCGCTCCACCCTCCTGATTGGCGATAAAAGCATAGCCCCGGAAGCCTTCCTGAGGGCGGGAACATGCGGCCGCGAACGGCAATGCCAAAATGGAACGGCGGGAGATCACTCAATCCAGTCTAGCGCGCTGAAAACAAAAAACGTTGCTCACATTTAACCCTTGTGGTACCTTCAGAGTTGGCTTGGCCAGGCCGATCTTCCTCTCAGGGGTTCTAGTACCTCGAGTCATTTCTTATGAATCTGCGGTCGCTGTTTAGTGTGTTCTCTTCCGATCTGGCCATTGATCTCGGTACAGCTAATACTTTGGTATATGCCAAGGGCAAAGGCATCGTGGTCAACGAGCCTTCCATTGTCGCCCTGAACAAGAACACCGGCGAAGTGGAAGCCGTTGGCAAAGAAGCCAAAGAGATGCTGGGACGCACACCCGGCAACATCGTCGCCATCCGTCCCATGAAGGACGGCGTCATCGCCGACTTCAAAGTCACCGAGCGCATGCTCAACTACTTCATTCAGAAGGCGCACGGACGGAAGATGCTGGTGCATCCGCGCATCATCATCGGCGTGCCTAGCGAGATCACTCAGGTGGAAAAGCGCGCCGTTATCGATTCGGCCTATCACGCCAAGGCGAGCGAAGTCTATCTGGTGGAGCAGGCCATGGTCGCGGCGATCGGTTCGGGCTTGCCGATCACCGAGCCGGCCGGAAACATGGTGGTCGATATCGGCGGCGGCACCACCGATGTCGCCGTGATTTCGCTGTCCGGCATCGTGTATTCGCGCTCGGTGCGCGTCGCGGGCAACGCCATGGACGACGCCATCGTGCAGTACATGAAGCGCAAATACAATCTGCTGATCGGTGAAACGACCGCGGAAAAAGTGAAAATGCAGATCGGCTCCGCGTTTCCCCTCGACAAGCCGCTCACCATGGAAATCAAGGGCCGCAACCTGATCGAAGGCGTGCCGAAAACCATCTCCGTGGACGACTCCGAAATCCGCGAGGCGCTCTCCGAGGGCATCGCCACCATCATGAACGCGATCCGCGTGGCACTAGAGCGAACGCCGCCGGAACTTTCCGCCGATATTAGCGATCGAGGGATTGTGCTTACCGGCGGGGGCGCTCTGATCAAGAACCTGGACAAGCGGATCCGCCATGAGACCGGGCTGCCGGTTTCGATCGCCGAAGATCCGCTGGCGTCGGTTGTGCTGGGAACCGGCAAAATGCTCACCGAATTCGCGCTTTTGCGCCGTATCGCTGTGGAATAACTCCTTAGTTGTCGGAAGTTGTTATGGATTTAATTCTCAATCGCTACCGCAATCTGACGGCGCTAGTGGCGGCCATTCTTGTCCAACTGGTGCTGCTGGCCTACCAGGTGAAGAGTAACCAGGAAGTCCGCCTGATCCGAGTCTGGGCGGTTAGCGCGGTGACGCCCCTGGCGCGGTTGCTCGAAGGCGGCCGCAGCGGCACGGTCGGTTTCTTCAAGGATTATTTCGTGCTGCTGGATGTGCGCGAGCAGAACAAACGCCTGCAGACCGATCTGAACCGCATTCAGCTCGAAAACCAGTATCTTCGCTCCGAGCTCGACACAGCAGAGCGCGGCCGCGCTTTGTCCGTGTTCCAGGAACAAACCCGTATGAAAACGGTGGGCGCGCGCATCATCGGAAACTCGCCCGGATCGAACGGCCGGGTGGTGTTGATCGATCGCGGCTCCGCCAGCGGCATTCAGCCCGGGATGGCGGTGATCACGCCGGATGGAATCGTCGGCAAGATCGTCAGCTCCTATCCCACTGCGTCGAATCTGCTGCTGATCACCGATCCGTCGTTTGCGGCGGGCGTAATTTCGCAGAAAAACCGGGTCCACGGAACGCTCAAAGGCGCCGGAAACAGCAGTGTGCTGGTCGATTACGTCCAGAACGAGCAAAACGTCGAAGTCGGAGAATGGTTTTATACCGCTGGGGACGATCGCATCTTTCCTAAGGGGCTGCCTGCCGGAAACGTTACCGCCGTCCGCTCGGGCCGCACTGTCAAAGAGATTTTCCTGAGTCCCAGCGGATTGCAGAACGGACTGGAAGACGTTCTTGTGATCCTCGAAGGCGATCACAAGCCCATTCCGGAGCTGCCCGCGCCCAACCAATCCGTTCACCTGCAACCCCTGCCGCCGGCCGAAGGCGATCCCGCCGATGCCGTGAGTGCGGCTCGCAGCAGCGGCGCCCAAACGGATCTGGACCGCGAAGTGGAACGTGCCCGGCGGATCGGCGAAGACCAGCACCATGTCTTCGGAGAACGTGGCCGGGGCGCGCCGGATTTCAACAAGGCCGCCGATCCCGGCGCCGCGCGCCCGCCGGCAGCGCCGGCTGCTCCCCCGGCGAAGTCTGCAACGCCACCTAAATCCACGGCCGTTCCGTCTCCCGGCGCATCCTCTCCGGCATCTCCTCCAGCGGCTTCACCGGTGTCTCCGCCCCGTCCATGAGCGATATTCCCGCTGCATTCAGTGAGCCGCCGCGCAGAGGCAGCGTCTCCAAATTCAAGTGGGCATCGATTATCGGCATCCCTCTGGCCGCCATTCTGTTCCAGGTGTATGTCCCGCGCTTTTTTACGTACCTGGCTTACCTGGAAATGCCGCTGCTGGTAACCGTATACTTTTCGCTGATGCGGCGCTCTCCGCCGGCCGGAGTGCTGTTTGGCATGAGTATCGGGCTGGCCCAGGATTCCCTTTCGAACCATCCTCTGGGGATGTTCGGGATCGTCAAGACGCTGGTAGGGTACTTCGCGGCGTCGGTTAGCCAGCGTTTCGAAGCCAATAGCGACCTGCTACGGCTGGTGCTGGCATTTTTTTTCTTCTTCTTCCACCAATTTTTTTATTGGGTGTTGTCGCGCGCCCTGCTGGGCGAGGCGATTTCCTTCGAACCCATCCAAACCCTGGTGCTGGCGGTCCTGAACGCCGCGGTGGCCGTGCCTTTGTTTCGCATATTAGATAAACTGAATGTCACAGACTAGCGTCAGAGAAGGTGCCCGGTGAGCGATCCCGACCGCCCGGAAAAAGTATCGTCGAGCCGCCTGTTTCGCGACGACGCGAAGTTCGCGCTGGGCCGCATCGCGGTTTTTCAGTACGCCGCCGTGGGCGTGTTCCTGTTTCTGATCGCCGGATTCTGGCTGCTTCAGATTCGCGACCACGAAGCCAACAGCACGCTGGCCGAGCGCAATCGCATCAAGACTGTTCCCCTGCTGGCTCCGCGCGGCAAAATTCTCGATCGCGACGGCCGCGTGATCGTCGACAATCAGCCCGCCTTTGTGGTCCAGCTTACCCAGGAAAACCTCAAGCTGGAGCACTTGGCCCCCATCGCCGAGGGGCTGCACCTGGATCTGGACGAATTGAAAGCGACCGTGAAGCGGTACGCAGCCGGAAAGCGCTACAGCCCCATTCCCATCAAGCGCGACCTCACTCCCGCCGAGCTGACGTTTATTGATTCGCACCGCGACCCGGGCACGTTCCCGGAGCTGGAGGTGGTGCAGCAGCCGCGCCGCCTGTATCCGCAGAATGGCCTCGCTGCTCACGTGATCGGATATGTTGGCGAGGTCAGCGAGCCGGAGTTGAATACATCCGAGTTCGCCAATTACTCCCAGGGTGACCTGGTCGGCAAGTCCGGGCTCGAGCGCCAGTACAACGAAATCCTGAAAGGCGTCGATGGCCAGCGGCGCGTCGTGGTCGATGTGGCCGGACGCGAGCACGAGGTGCTCGAGAGCGCGGAAGCGACCCCCGGCCAGAATCTCCAGTTGACCATCGATCTGGACTTGCAGGCCGTGGCGGAACTGGCTCTCGAAGGCAAAAAAGGCGCTGTGGTTGCGCTCGATCCGCGCGATGGTTCGGTGCTGGCGATGGTGAGCCGCCCGGCTTTCGATCCGAATCTGTTTGCCGGACATATAAAGGCCGCCGACTGGAAAGCGCTGACATCGAACCCGGAGAATCCTTTGATCAACCGGGCTATTCAGGCGCAGTTCGCGCCGGGATCGACGTTCAAGCCTCTGGTGGCGATGGCCGGCCTTGAAACCGGCATGATCGACGAAAATTTCGGCGTTCACTGCGGCGGAGGGGCCAACTTCTACGGTCGTTTCTTTAAGTGCTGGGTCAAAGGCGGGCACGGCGGCGTGAATCTGCACGCCGGGATCGTGCATTCCTGCGATGTGTTCTTTTACACCGTGGGAAATAAGATCGGCATTGACAATATCGCGGAATATGCCCAGCAGGCAGGCCTCGGGAAAAAGACCGGAATCGATCTTCCCGGCGAGGCCGAAGGGCTGATGCCGTCTTCGAAGTGGAAGCTCCGTACCCAGCGCGAGAAATGGTACGCGGGTGAGACTATTTCGGTCGCGATCGGACAGGGAGCGGTAACGGTCACCCCGATTCAACTCGCTACGGCGATCGGCGGCATGGCCGGCGGCGGTGTCTGGTACCAGCCGCATCTGGTGAGGATGGCGGCTCATCCCGAAGCGGCGCGGCGCGAGAGCTGGAATCCGGATAACATCGCGAAAGTCGTCTCCGGTATGTATGGCGTAGTGAATGAAGGCGGCACAGGCAGTTCTGCGGCGATACCTGGAATTACCGTGTCCGGCAAAACCGGCAGCGCCCAGCGCGTTTCCAATGAGCTCAAGAAATCAGGCAAGGGCGGCGGTGATGATAGCAAAGACAACGGCTGGTTTGTCGCGTTCGCGCCGCGCGAGAATCCCGAGATCGTGCTGGCAGTTCTTCTGGAAGGCGGCGAGCACGGCAACCTGGCTGCGCCCACCGCGCGCGATGTCATCAAAGCTTTCTTCGATAAGAAGGTTCGGATGTCGCGGCTTACGCAGCCGAACCTCGCTTTGATCCGGCGACCGGGCCAATGACTGAGTGCTTTCGCCTACTCTTGGTCTAATGTCGACGGCAAACCTCGCCTCCGCGGGTACGCCCATCGAAGGTTCATAGCCGCCCCGCCCGCCGAGTAACCGTACGTTCCCTTAGAAAGACGTAGAGCGCTTCTCTGGGATTCCGTACGCTCCAGTCATTTTCGCGAGCCTTCTTAGGTGTTTGTCCTAGTGTTAAAACGCGGCTTTTCCAAAACAATTGAAGGTGGAGCACTGCATCGTAAGGGAGGGATTTCATGACTGGGCGAAACACCAACCGCCGGCGAGGGTCGATCATGATCACAACTGCGGTTTCACTATTCGTACTGATGGGAATGTTGGGACTGTCCATTGACCTGGGCCGGGTTTACATCGCCAAGCATGAAGCCCAGGCCTTCGCCGACATGGCGGCGATTACTGCTGCCCGGCAGCTGAATGGAGCACAATCGGGACTCGATGCTGCCAATACCGAGGTAACCAGCAGTACCAACTCCAATACATGGAACTTCAGCACAACAAAGTTCGGATCAAATGCCACCACATCTCCGGCTCCGACCGTGGAGTTCGCCACCGACAAAACCGGTCCTTGGTCGGCCGCTCCCTCGGGGAGCTTGAAGGACTACGCCTTTGTTCGCGTAACCGCCCGGCCCAGCGTGAACCTCGCATTTCTGCCGGCAGTCGGGACTGCCCTCACCCAGCAGGTGACCGGCCAGGCGGTGGGCGGAGTGGTTGTGCAGCCCTCGCCGGGCTACCTGCCTTATACGCCCTTCGCCCATAACGCGGCCACGGACGCCAGCGGCAAGCTCCTTGATCCGAATTTCGGATTCACCGTCGGTCAGGAGTACGCCATCCGCTGGCCTGGCAACCTCAATCAGAATAACGCCTGCGCCGGCGACCAAGTAAGCTGGCCGGCGTACAACTTCTCAGCTAATTCGAACACGCCTGGATCGGATCGCGGCTATTTCCAACTCCAGTCCGCCTCGACCATCGCGGCTGCAATTCTGGGCGGTGCACAACTGACCGATCCTGCTGTAGGCGACTACATTACCTTGACCAACGGCAACAAAAATAGCGAGTCCTCGGCGATGACAACTCGTGCGAGCCAGGACACGGACCAGACCCCTTACGTAGCGACGCCAGGAACTGCGCCGGCCTATCACGGCAATGATATGCGCTTGGTAATCCTTCCGGTCAACGACAAAAACATCAACAACGGACAGGTCAAAGTGATCGGGTTCGGAGCTTTTTTGCTGTACCCCAGTTATTCTAACGGCGGTGGCAATTCACCCTGGTGCGCGATTTACATGGGATCCAGGACACAAGGTGGAGCCGGAAGCGGTTCTTTGTGTTCCAAGGGGACATGCGTCGGATCCTTCGTCGTGAGGCTTGTGCAATAAGGAGTTCAATGAGAAGCCCAATCAAGACCGGACGTAGTCTCGGCTCGCGGCGCGGCAACGCCATGATCGAATTCGCTTTGGCCGCCATGGTGCTGACCTACTCATTTTCGGCGGTATTTCAGCTGGGATATTCGATGTACCTGTACAACGAATTGGTGGGCGCCGCGCGGGCTGGGGCGCGCTACGCATCGCTGGCCAAGCTCAGCAACTCGGGCGACAGCTCGATTCCGTCCGCCTACTCCACGGCGATCAAGAATATGGTGGTCTACGGCAACACCAGCCCGGCCGCGGGCGATCAGCCGGTTGTTCCTGGATTGACCACTGCCCAGGTAAGTGTCGGCATGAACTTTGATTCCGGCGCTGTCCCAACCGACTGCACCGTGAGCATCAGCAGCTATACGATTGACGCGGTCTTCAAGACGTTCACTTTAACCGGGAAACCCTCCTACAAGGTTCCCTACTTCGGGCAGTACTGCTCAAACGGTCCGAGTTGCTAAACAATCGCCATGCCAAGAAAACACTCTGAACGCGGCTCGCAGATGGTCGAAACCTCGCTGATCCTTCTGGTCTTCCTGATGATGCTGATCGGCACCATCGACTTCGGACAGGTGCTGTACTTCCATCAATCGCTGGTGGAACGGGCCCGGGCGGCCGCGCGCTATGGCGCGATCAATCCCACCGACACCACGGGCATCAAAAACATGGCAGTGTACAATGTGGCCACCTACGGGACGGCACCGCCGGCGGTGCTGCCAGGTATGACAACCTCCATGGTAGGCGTGCAAGACCTGGGGATTAACACCCCCGAGGCTCGCATCATGGTGACCATCTCCGGCTATCCGATCAACTTTATCAGCCCCTACATCGCCCAGCAGTTCAATAACCGGCCGGTCATCGTTACCCTCAGCGCCGAGAGCCAAGTACCCTAGCGCTGTTCACACGGGGGCGCCCAATGCCGCGGGCCCGGCGCTACACTAGAAGTTCACGGATGTCCCGTTACCGTTCGTTCCGCGACCTGGACTGGTCGCTGCTCATCATTACGCTGATTATCTGCTCGCTGGGGATCCTGCAGATCTACTCGGCGACCCATGACACAAAGTGGTCCGACGCCTGGTGGAAGCAGGCGCTGTGGGTCGTAGTCGCGATAGGGATCATGTGGGTGGCCTCGTCGGTCGACTACCACACGCTGCTGGGCCAGGTTCCCCTGCTTTACGCGCTTTCGATCGCCGCGCTGCTGGTGACGTTCCAATTCGGAAGGATGGTATTCGGTTCCCGCCGCTGGATCAGCATCCCTGGGACGGGTTTTAATTTCCAGATCTCAGAGTTCGTCAAACTGGTGATAATATTAGTGGTAGCACGTTACCTCTCGGAGCTGAAACGCGACGAGATCGGGTGGCGTGATCTGTTGAAATTAGGAGTTTTAGTCGGAATTCCGACGGCGCTGGTGATGAGCCAGCCGGATCTCGGTACGGCGCTTACATACCTGCCGGTTCTGGGTGTCGGGGTTCTGCTGGCGGGCATTCGATGGCATTATCTGGCGATCATAGCGGTTGCGGGCGGGGTCACGCTGATGGTCGGCTATCATTTTCTGCAGGATTATCAGAAAGCACGGCTGATTTCGTTCGTCGATCCTTCCCAGGATCCGCGCGGACGCGGTTACCAGGTGATCCAGTCCAAGATCGCGGTAGGAGACGGCGGGATGTGGGGACGCGGCGTGACGCACGGCACGCAAACCCAGCTTCGGTTCCTGCCGGTTCCGCACACCGATTTCATTTTCTCGGCCTTCGCCGAGGAGCATGGATTCGTAGTTGTAGTGGTGGTGCTCGGGTTATATTTTTTGTTGCTGATGCAGATCGTGCAGAATGCGCAGATGGCTCCGGACCGTGCGGGGATGTATATCTGCATGGGCGTTGCGACCATGTTGTTGTTCCATCTGCTGATCAATGTGGGCATGGTAGTTGGCAATATGCCTGTGACGGGGATTCCCTTGCCGCTGATGAGTTACGGCGGCTCGAATCTGTTTTCGATATTCATGATGCTGGGGTTGGTGAACAATGTCCGGCTCCGGCGGTTTTCGAGTTAAGCGCACAGCCTGCACGTGGCGTTGTGCGCGATCAGTTAGAGTTAAGCGCACGGTTGTGCGGTGCGCGTGTTTTTGATGACGGACCTGCGTGTAGTACGGGCGTGGGGACGGAAGGCGAGTTTCGGTAAAAGAATTTTGGAGTTCCTTTGGGGATAAGCGACGGGGTCGTTGTAGTGGCCCCTTTCCCCGATGGCTTCGCTGGGCCGGTTGAGTCGGGAGTGTTCGAGGATCAGACTCCACTCCGTGTGACGAGACGGCCGTATACCCGAATCGCCTGAGTGCTGTCCCACCCTTAGCCGGGTCCTGTAAGACCCCGCGTAAAAGCGCGGGAGGGAGGCTGGGGATGAGCAAAGAACTGGTGATTTCGGCCAATCGGCACGAGACCAGGGTAGCGCTCCTGGAAGACGATCAGCTCGTGGAAGTATACTTCCAGCGAGCCAATGAGTATTCGCTTGCCGGGAGTATTCACAAAGGCCGAGTAACGCGCGTGCTGCCAGGCATGCAGTCGGCGTTCGTGGATCTGGGTCTGGAGCGCGATACGTTCCTGTACGTATCGGATTTCCTCGAAGAGCACGAAGACATCGATCGCGTGACCGGCGACGAACGCCCCGCGCCTTCCAAGGAACGGGACCGGGAGCGCGATCGCCGTCCCCCCGCCCTGCCGCCGCCGCAGGAGACTACGGGTGCCGCCTCGGTCTCACCTGCCAGTGAAGCTCCAGCCGCCCGTGAAGCTCCGGTTGTCGGAACTGCGACGCCCGAGCGAACCCACAATGAGCGAGCGCACGCCGAGCGAACACATCTCGACCGAACCCCCACCGATCAGCGTCCCTCCGAGCGGCCGTCGGACCGTCCTGACGATCGTGGTGACCGGCGCGGACGACGCTCGCGTCGCCGGCGCAATCGTGGACGCGGATTCCCCGAGTCGAAATACGCCGACGTTGCCCCTAGCGCGGCCCCAACTGCCGCGGCCACAAGCCGGACCGAATCCGCCCCTACCGGACTAGCGGAAACTCCGGCCGTAACTCCATTGGTCCTGCCGGGCGAGTCGCTGGCCAAGTATCGCGGCGCTTCGCACGCTCAGGCAGAACCTGAGGTGCTGGAGTCGTTGGTAGAGGCCCGAGAAGAGCAACCTATAACCAGCAGCGTGCTGGAACCCGTTCCGCCGCCCCTGCCGACCGAAGAAGAACTGGACGTCCAGATCGAACAGATCGTAGGCGACGAGCCCATCCACTATCCTCCTGAAAACGCGCTGCCGGACGCTCCCGCGCACGCTGCGCCAGATGGTTCTCTCGCGTCCGCCGAAATCGCCGCGGAGCCGATGTTGCAGGAAGAAACCGTCAGCCTCCAGGAAGCCGCGGACCTGGAAGACGCTGCCGAGTCGGGTCCGGTGACTGCGCCGCTGCTCGATGAGGATGAAGACCTCGATATCCAGGCCATGATCCTGGGCGAAGCGATGGCCGAAGAGGAAGACGCCTCCGCAGAAGCCGAAACAGGGGCCGAAGCAGGAGAAGGTTCCGTCGCCGCGGAGGAAGCCGGGGAAGCGACGGCCGCGGCCGAGCCCGCCAGTGGAAGCGCCGAAGTCCGCGAACGGGGCGGGCGTTTTCCGCATCGCATCTCGCGCCGCATGCGCCGCCGCGGCGGCCGTGGACCGGACAACCGTGGTGCCGAATCCCGCGGTCCGCGTGAACAAGAGCAACCGCGAGGCCCGCGTGAGGCAGACCAACGTGACCAGCGCGGAGCAAGGCCCGAAGGCGACCGTAGCCATGGCCGAGAGCGCACCGTATCGGCGCCGGTCCAGGGACTATCCATCGCCGATCTTCTCAAGGAAGGTCAGGAAATCATCGTTCAGATCGCCAAGGAGCCGCTGGGGCAAAAGGGCGCACGCATCACCTCGCATATCGCCCTGCCCGGACGCTTCGTGGTGTATATGCCGACGCTCGAGCACATGGGCGTTTCCCGCAAGATCGCCAGCGACGAGGAGCGCCTCCGGCTCAAACGTGTTCTGCAAGCCCGGCGTCCCGGGCCGATGGGCGGCTTTATTACCCGCACCGCAGCCGAGGGCCGCACTGAGGAAGAAATCGCCGCCGACATGCAGTTCCTCTATAACCTCTGGCAGGACATCCGTACCAAGGCGGATAAGAAACCCGCCCCCGCTCTGCTGCATCACGATCTCGATATCGTGCAGCGGATCCTGCGCGATCAGCTCGGCGACAGCTTTAAGGCCATCTGGATCGACAACGAGGAGGTCTACGAAAGCGTCCTGCGGTTCGTGGAGCGCTTTCAGCCCGCCCTGGTGGGCAAAGTAAAGATGTACACGCGCGAGGCGCCGATCTTCGATGCCTTCGGCGTGACCAACGAGCTGGAAAAAGCGCTGCGCCCCAAAGTGTGGCTCAAATCCGGCGGCTACATCGTGATCAACCAGACCGAAGCCCTGGTGGCGATCGACGTCAACACCGGCAAGTTCGTTGGTAAATCCAACCGCCTGGAAGACACCATCGTCAAGACCAACACCGAGGCGATCAAGGAAATCGTCCGGCAGGTCCGCCTGCGCGACTTGGGCGGCATCATCGTCATCGACTTTATTGACATGGACGAGCGCAAGAATCGCCAGAAGGTGATGCAAGTGCTCGAAGAAGCCATGCGCGCCGACCGCGCTCCCTACAAGATTCTCCAGTTCAACGATTTCGGCCTGGTGGCGATCACCCGCAAACGCGTGAAGCAGTCACTGGAGCGAACGTTGTGTTCGCCCTGCCCCCACTGCGACGGCGCCGGCTACATCAAGAGCGTCCAGACCGTGGTCAACGAGATCCTGGCTGAGGCTCGCAAGATGGCTTCCAGCGTTGAAGGCAAGGAAGTTGTCCTGCGCGTTCACGCGGATGTAGCCAAAGTCCTTAAATCGCATCAAAACAAGTATCTGGAAGAACTCGAAGAGGTGCTGCGGCGTCCGGTGCTCATCAAGAGCGACTCGCAATTGCACCATGAAAAGTTCGATCTGGCATAGTATTCTGACGACGGAGGTCGACCATGTCCTTACGGATTAATGACGTAGCGCCTAATTTCACGGCCGAAACCACGCAAGGCCCGATTAACTTTCACGAGTGGATCGGAGACGGCTGGGCGGTCCTGTTTTCCCACCCAAAGGACTTCACGCCGGTGTGCACTACGGAACTGGGTTATATGGCGGGACTCGAGCCCGAGTTTAAGAAACGCAACACCAAGATCATCGGGCTCAGCGTGGACCCGGTCAGCAGCCACGGCAAATGGGCGGCCGACATCGAAGAGACCCAGGGTCACAAGGTGAATTACCCCATGATCGGCGACCCGACGTTGCAAATCGCTAAGCTCTACGACATGCTGCCGGCCGATGCCGGAGAAACGTCGGAGGGCCGCACGCCGGCCAACAATGCCACCGTGCGCACGGTGTTTGTGATCGGTCCGGACAAAAAGATTAAGCTGATGCTGGTCT
>JAOAPR010000249.1 GCA_025463005.1 Bryobacterales bacterium
GGAGCGGATTTCAGCCGGTCGATTTCGGCCGCTTGTAACGCTGCGCAGTCTGAATCGACCAGCGCCGGATCAGTGCGTCCGGCGTCAGCCTGAGCATCCACACGATCAGCTTGTAGCGCCACCCGGGAATCACGAACAGCGCGCGCCGATCAAAGCCGCGCAGGCTCTCCTCGACTACGAAATCCGAGGTCATCCACAGCGATGCCGGAATCCGCGAACGGTCCATGCCAATGGTGTCGTGAAATTCGGTTAGCGTGAAGCCGGGGCACAAGGCCTGCACAGTAACGGGGGACGATTTCGCCGCCAGCTCCATCGCCAGGCCCTCGCTGAAGCGGTTCATCCACGTTTTGGTGGCGCTGTAGCTGACACTCTGAGGCGATACAACATAGGCCGCCACTGAAGAAACGTTGATGATTCCGGTTCCCGCCGTAGCGCGTGGGATCAGATTCGTCAGGGCGGCATGCGAAAGCCGCACGGTTGCGAGCACGTGCAGCCGGTGCATTTGTTCCTGGACATTGGGGTCGGCTTCGAAGAAGTAACCCATGCTTCCGAATCCGGCGTTGTTAACCAGCAAGCCCAGATCGGCCGCCTCGCCGATTCTGGACGCGGCCAGGTCGAGCGCGGCATCGTTGGTCAAATCGGTGGCCAGGATCTCCGTGCGAACGTGATACTGTTCGCGAACTTCATGTGCAATCGATTCCAGCCGGTTCCCGCGGCGGGCGATCAGCAACAGGTCATAACCGCGAGCGGCCAGCTTTCGAGCAAATGTCGCGCCCAGACCGCTGGAAGCTCCGGTAATGACGGCCAGCATGTCCACATCATCGCGCATCAGTCCTTTGTAGGTGGATTCGCGTCCTTTAAACGATGTCCTCGCGCAGCCCACTCCGCTCCGGCCAGCACCAGCATCGAGGCGAAGAAACTCAGGAACAGAATCGTCGCGGAATAGCGAAATACGCCGTACTCCTTCTGGATGCGGGCATCCATCCAGGGCCAGATGAATATGTTCAGGTACTTCAGTGCTTCAAGCAGCAGTCCGACGCCGATCGCCGCGCCGATGACGCGATGCAGCGGCGGCCGTCCGTTGGGCAGATAGCGGTAAATCAGAAACAGGATCAAGGAGGTCAGAGGCACCGCGGCCAGTTTAAAAAACAAGATAGAGGTCCACAGCTCAATCCGCAAACCGCCCGCGGATCCAACCCGCAGCTCGGTGATGCCGAGCGACAGCAGCGCCAGGCTGCCACAGCAGAAAATCAGCGCCAGGCTCACCACCTGATTGTGCAGATAGCTGCGGTTCTTGTGGATGCCCCAGATCTTGTTGAACGCTACCTCCAGCGGTTCAAAAATTCCGTTCGACGAAAACAGCAGGAGCAACAGCGCTACCCAGTCGGTCAGGGGCCGCTGCGGAAGATTCTTGCTCAGGAATTCGCCGAGCGCGTCGGGGAAGTAATCGCGCAGCGCGAAATCGATCGCCGCCACGGTGGTTTGCCGGCTGAAAAACACTTGCGAAAGCGACAGGCTAACGATCAGGAAGGGGAAGAATCCCAGCAGCACGTTGGCGGCGACGGAAAAGGCTAACGCGTGCACCTCCGTTTGGCTCCAGTAGCGCAGAGTCGGCAAAATCGCGTCCAGGATGGATCTCAGGAAGCCCCGTCGCGGTTGCATGTATTTCTTAGGTTAACGGGTACACTAGATTCATGAAGACCTCACTTTTCCGGCGATTGATTGCTCCCCTTATCGCCTGCGCGCTCATGACGGGTGTCGCGCTGGCGCAGACCAAGGATGCTCCGAAAACTGCCCCCAAAGCGGCGTCAAAGACGGCAGACACCGCCAAGAAGAGCGGCGACCTGGTGGACATCAACTCCGCCACCGCCGACCAGCTCAAGGCCCTGCCGGGAATCGGCGATGCGTATTCGCAAAAAATTATCGCGGGCCGGCCGTACGCGCGCAAAGATCAGCTGGTTTCGAAGAACATCGTTCCGAAGGCCACCTACGACAAGGTGAAGGATTCCATCATCGCCAAGCAGTCCAGCGCTCCGAAGAAGAAATGACCGAATAGTGAACGTTGTTCTCATTTCGACTTATGAGCTCGGCCACCAGCCGTTCGGCCTGAGCTCGCCCACGGCTTGGCTGGTCCGGGAAGGTCATGAGGTGGTGTGCCTGGACCTCGCGGTTGCTCAGTTGGACGAGGCCGCGATTCGCGCCGCCGACCTGGTCGCCTTCTATTTGCCGATGCACACGGCGACTCGGCTCGCGATACCGGTCATCGAGCGAGTGAAGCAGCTCAACCCGCGCGCCCGCTTGGCCTGTTATGGTCTGTATGCTCCGCTCAACGGCGACCTTTTGCGCGGGCTCGGCGTCGAAACCGTGATCGGTGGGGAGTTTGAGGCTGCGCTGGTCCAACTCGCGACCGGTGCAGGCGCGGCGGAACCTGCGGAATCGATGCCGCGCCTCACCTTCCTGACACCGGATCGGCGAGGTCTTCCAGGATTGGCATCGTATTCACATCTGCGGCAGAACGGGACCAAGACGACCGCGGGATACACCGAGGCCAGCCGCGGCTGCAAGCATGTGTGCCGGCACTGCCCTGTGGTTCCGGTGTACGAAGGACAATTTCGCGTGGTGCAGCGCGAGGTGGTGCTCGAGGACATCCGGCAACAGGTAGCAGCCGGCGCGCGCCACATTACCTTCGGCGATCCCGATTTCTTCAACGGCCCGACCCACGCCATGCGGGTCGTGGAAGCGTTCCATACCGAATTTCCCGAAGTCACCTACGACGCGACTATTAAAATCGAGCATCTCAAACAGCATCGCGACCTGCTTCCGAAGTTGAAGGAGACCGGCTGCCTGTTTATCACCAGCGCGGTCGAATCCATTGACGATTCCGTGCTGGCCCGCTTGGAAAAAGGTCACACGCGTCAGGACTTCTTCGAGGTTGCCACGTGGTTGCGCGAGGCCGGCCTGGCCCTCCAGCCGACCTTCATCGCCTTCATGCCGTGGACCACGATCAAAGGATACGGCGAGTTGTTGCGGGCGCTCGCGGAACTGGACCTGGTGGAGAACACCGCGCCGGTACAACTCGCTTTGCGATTGCTGGTCATGCAGAACTCGCGGCTGCTGGAGCTGCCGGAACTGCGAGCCGTGATCGGCCCATTTGACACCACAGCCCTCGTGTACCCGTGGAAGCATCCCGATCCTGAGGTCGACGCTCTGGGCGCCACGGTTTTTCAACTGGTAAGCCGGCGCCAGCAGGAAAATAAAACGCGCGCGGAAATCTTCGCCGAGCTTTGGGAGCTGGTTCTTCAAACGCCGGCTCCAGCCCTTCGGTCCCAGCCGCCCGTTCCCCATTTGGACGAGCCCTGGTATTGCTGCGCGGAACCTGCCCCGCAAGTGTAGCTCAACATGAAAAGAGTGCTTCTGGTCGCGGCGACCACGGGCTATCAGGTGCGCGAGTTTGCCGAGGCAGCTCGGACCCTCGACGTGGAGCTGGTGCTCGCGACGGACCGCTGCCACATTCTGGAAAATCCGTGGGGCGATGATGCCGCGGCGGTTCGTTTCGAGGATCCCGAGCCGGGCATCGAGGGGCTGGCCGCGCGCGGGCCGTTTGATGGCATCCTGGCGGTCGGCGATCGGCCTGCATGCGTGGCCGCGCAGGCGGCGGAGCGGCTGGGATTGCGCTTTCATCCTGCCGAAGCGGCTCGCGCGGCGGCGAATAAGCTGCTGGCGCGCGAACATTTTCGTGCCGGCGGATTGCAGGTTCCCGAGTTTCGGCGAATGGCGCTGGCAGATGCCGCTCTCGCGCATGTCCGGTTTCCCTGCGTGCTGAAGCCGCTTGATTCTTCAGCCAGCCGCGGCGTCATCCGCGCCAATAACCAGGAAGAATTCCGTGCAGCGGTGGAGCGCATCGCCCGCATCCAGGATGGCGATCTGCTCGTCGAAGACTATATTCCGGGACACGAATTTGCGCTGGAGGGAGTCGTCACCGGCGGAAAGCTCCACACCTTGGCGCTGTTCGACAAACCTGATCCATTGGAAGGTCCCTACTTCGAAGAGACGATTTACGTCACGCCTTCCCGCGAGCCGGAAGAAATCCAGCGGCAAATTCGCGAAACCGCACAGGCCGCGGTGACCGCGCTCGGTCTCTCAGACGGGCCGGTCCATGCGGAAATGCGGGTGAACGATCACGGAGTATGGATCCTGGAGGCGGCGGCCCGGCCCATTGGCGGACTTTGCTCGCGTGTGCTGCATTTCGTGTCGCCCCATCTGACGGGCTCTTATTGGACACTTGAGCAACTGCTGTTGCGCCATGCGATGGGCGAAGACGTTTCGAGCGCGACTTTGGCCGCGGGAGCCCATGGAGTGATGATGATACCTATCCCGCACGCCGGGGTTTACCGCGGGGTCCGTGGACTGGAGGACGCTCGCCGGGTCCCGGGGGTAGAAGATATTGTGATCACTGCCAAAGAAGGACAGGAAATGTTTCCCTTGCCTGAAGGATCTGCATACCTGGGCTTTCTGTTTTTCCGGGGGGCATCCGTCAATAAAGTAGAAAAGGGCCTCCGGGCGGCGCACCAGCAGCTGGAATTCATTCTTTCAGCGGCCCTTTCGGTCGTAAAATAGGAGACATTGTGAACGTTGCGATCCTTGGAACGGGCTATGTCGGATTGACCACCGGCGCCTGCCTCGCTTATCTCGGTCATCGGGTCACGTGCGTGGACCCGGATGCACACAAGATCGGCGCGCTGCAGCGCGGTGAGGTGCCCTTCTACGAACCGCATCTGGAGGACCTGTTGGTGGAGGCCCGCCCCAATCTGCAGTTCACTATGGACTATGCGGAGGCGATTCCCGAGGCGCAGGTGATTTTCATCGCCGTTGGCACACCACCTGGCAACGGAGGGGCGCCCGACTTGCGGTATCTGCAGGCCGCCGCCGAAGGTGTCGGGGAACGGATGGGCCCGCATTTTACTGTGGTCGTGAACAAATCCACCGTGCCGATCGGAAGCGGCAACTGGGTGGGCGCGCTGGTCCGTGACGCGGTGGAGCGCCAGGGACGAGGCCGCGGTTGTTTCTCCGTCGCGTCGAATCCCGAGTTTCTCCGCGAAGGCAGCGCCCTGCACGACAGCCTGTACCCGGATCGCGTGGTGATCGGCGCCGACGAGTCTCAGACCGCGGAAATACTCTATACGCTGTACCGCCCGATACTCGATCAGACCTTTCAGCCGCCCCCGTTCCTGCCCAGACCGGACCGGGTGGGCGCCGTTCCGCTTATTTCCACGGATCTCGCTTCGGCCGAGCTGATCAAGTACGCGGCCAACGCATTCCTTGCGCTCAAGATCAGCTACATCAATGAAATTGGACAGTTAGCGGAAAAGGTTGGCGCGGATATTGCGCAGGTCGCGCGCGGAATCGGCCTGGACGCCCGCATCGGCACGCGCTTTCTGCAGGCGGGCATCGGTTGGGGCGGATCGTGCTTCGGAAAGGACACCGCGGCCCTGGTGTCCACCGCCTCCGAATATGGGCTCGAGATGTCGATCGTGAAGGCCGCCCGCGAAGTGAATCGGCGGCAGCGGGAACGCGTAGTCGAAAAGCTCCTCGCGGAATTGAAAATTCTCAAAGGCCGCACCATCGGCCTGCTGGGCCTGGCATTTAAGCCTCACACCGACGATCTGCGGGAAGCCCCAGCGCTAGACGTCGCCCGCCACCTTCTGGAACGCGGCGCGCGCGTGAAGGTCCACGATCCTGTCGCGATGGACCGGTTCAAGAAGGAACATGCGGGCCTGGATGTGATCCTCGCATCCGATGCATATGAGGTGGCTCGCGAAGCCGATGCCCTGGTTCTGGTGACGGAGTGGCCGCAGTATCTGGAGCTGGACTGGGAACCGCTCGCGTCGTGCATGCGAACCCCTATCCTATTGGATGCACGGCACGTACTCGATCGCGCGCGAGTAGCAAGGGCAGGATTCCGCTACCTGACTTTAGCCGGATAATACAATATAAGCAGGTGAACGATCTGCGCCATCTGCATGAGGTCCTGGCAGAGGAGACTCCCCGGGTCCGCCTGGACCGCGCGGCGCTGGATCTGGCCAGTATTCACTTCCCGAATCTAGAGCCGGAGCCGTTCCTGGACCGCTTGAACGATCTCGCCTCATCGCTCGGCGACCGGCTCCGTAACTTCAACGATGGACGCGACTTCGTCGAAAAGGCCAGCAGTTATCTGTTCGGCGAGCTGGGTTTCCATGGCAACGAGACCGATTTTTTCGACCCCCTCAACAGTTGCCTGAACCAGGTGCTGGAGCGGCGGACGGGCATCCCAATCACCCTGGCCGTCATGTACATGGAGATCGCGCGACGCCTGCATATGCCTGTATTCGGCATCGGCCTGCCACGTCATTTCGTGCTCGAATTCAACGACGGGAATTTCGCCACTTACATCGATCCATTTCATGGCGGCCGAACGATTACAGTCCAGGAGTGTTTCGCGCTGGCCGGGGCCAAAGTTGCCGATCCGCTGCTTCTTCAGCGCGCGACCCCCAAGCAGATTGCCATGCGGATGCTGCAAAATCTCCACGGAGTGTACCTGCGGGCGCGGGATTTTGAGAAAGCGATCACCACGCTCGACTTGTTGCTCCTGGGAGCGCCTGAAACTCCGCCGTGGTACAAGCGGCGAGGGGTACTTTCACTCGAATTGCGGCGCTATCATGCCGCTCGGCGGGATCTTCTCAAATACCTGGAGTTAGAGCCGGAAGCCACCGATCGTGAGGCGATCCAGAAGCAGCTCCAGGCGATTCACTTGTGGCTGGCCCAGGTGAGTTGATCGCCAGCGTATGCTAATATTGCCTTCGAACTCTTAAAGTACGATGCATGAATCCCTTCCAGATAGCGATGCGGTCCTCGCACAATTCAACCGGCTGATTCAAGAATTGCTGCGGGGCAACATGCACCGCAACACGTTCCGGCCGTGGGAAGTCGAGCTGCTGCTGGACATCGAAGCCTGTAACCTGCGCGATTCTTCGCGGCGGGAAACCCTGCGCCGATACCAGCGCGCGGTGCAGCGGCATATGGAAAAAGGCGCGCGCCTGCCATTGAAGCTGTCCGAGTACCTGGACGCGGTGAAAGCCAAGAAGACCACTCCTAAGGCGGATCCGGCCGCGCTTTGACCACGGGCGCGCTATCCTGAAGGCGAGAGGAACTACAAATGGGTTGCGGTAGCGGCATGCCAGGACCTCGCGTCGAAGAGGCCAACCAAAACGGGCGGAAAGTATTTTGCGTCAAGTTCCAGCGCGAGATGCCCGGCTTGGACGAGCCGCCTTTCGACAATCATCCGCTAGGCCAGCGCATCTACGAAAACGTTTCGAAGGAAGCCTGGAAGCTCTGGATCGAGCAGATGAAGATGATCATGAACGAATACCGCCTCAACCTGGGCACCCAAGAGGCGCAGGAGTTCCTGCTCAAGCAAATGGAAGAGTACTTCTTCGGGGAAGGCGCGGCGCTCCCGCCCGGATACGTCCCGCCTCGGGCGAAAAATTAGTCGCGCGGCTTGAACGCCACGCAGTCGATTTCTACCAGCATTTCGGCCTGGTGAAATTTTGCCTCGACAGTCGTTCTTGCCGGTTTGTGATCCCCGAAGAATTCTGCATATGCGCGGTTCATCTTCGGGAAATCGGCGATGTCACGCAGGAACACTGAACATTTGACGACGTCACTGATCGCCGCGCCAGCCGCTGCCAAAATCCGGTGGATGTTCGAGAGCGTCAGTCGTGTCTGAAATTCAACGTCGCCGGGCGCGAGCTTGTCCGTGGCCGGATCGATAGGACCCTGGCCGCTGACATAGACAAAATCGCCGGCGCGCAGTGCCGGAGTATAGTGTCCCCGAGGCGAGGCGCCGCCGGCGGGGACAATCTTCTCGATCCTCATCAGTTGCCGGGTTTTTTGCGGCCGCGAGGGCGGCGGCCCGCTCCGCCGGTTCCCGTGGGCTTGTTGGGCGTACGCCGGCGTGCGGCGGGAGCGCGCTTGGGCTTGGCCGGTGGCGGATTCGGCTCGAAGATGGTCGGCTGGCCTTCCACGTACGGCTGCGGCTCCTCTTCCTCTTCGACTTCCGGAGCGGCCTGCGGCTCAGGGGCAGGCGGCTCGGCCGGCGGATAAAACTCGGCGCCGAGATATACCATCATCACGCCCTGCTCCTCGTGCGGCTCCAGGCGAACCACTGTCTTGTCCTGCGCGTAGTTCAGAAATTCACTGAACTGCTGGAATCCGTAGGACGTGGTGTCGAGATTGGGATGCTCCTCTTTGAACCACTGAGCGAGATCTTCGACCGGGACGCCGTTTTCGATCTCCAGGCGGTGATTTTCGGCAACATCGCGCAGCGCCGGCAACAGGTCTTCAGGCTTAAGCGTGGCGCGCTCGGGCTGCGACGAACTCTTGCGCTCGATGACGTAGCGTCCGCCGGTTCCACTGACGTTCACCAGATCTTCGCGCTTGAGCTTCTCGACGAAGTCAGAGAAGCTCGAACCGCCGTAGGCGCGCTCGTTGAACGCGGGATCGAGCTGGAGCATGGTCGATTTGAGCAATCCGAGCTGCGGCTGCACACCACGGCGCTCCAGCACCTGTAAGGCGCGCTCCACTAGCGGCATCGCTTGGGCCAGCTCCAGCGGAGCGGGCCTTTGGCGACGGTCGCCGCCTCGATCCTGGCCTCGGTCGGGCCGGTCGGTGCGTTCGGGCCGCTCACTTCCTTGCCGGTCGGGGCGCGGCCGCACTTGCCGGACTTCCTGTGCGAGGACGCTCGGCGGCAGATCCGATAACAGCGATTCAAAGCTGATAAATTCGTGGCAATTCTGCTGGAGGATGGTGGAGGTGAACGCTTTGCCGCCCACCACGAACACCGTCTTCCCATACTCTTTCAATTTGTTCACCAGCGGAATGAAATCACTGTCGCCGCTGACGATGGCGAAGGCGTTCACATGCGTATGCGTAAACGCCATCTCCAGCGCGTCCAGGGCGAGGTTGATATCCGCTCCGTTCTTATCGCCGCGCGGCGAAGGGATCCGCTGCACCATCTGTACGGCGTTTTCCGCCATCTGGCGCGTGGCTCCATCCTGGCGTCCCCAGTTGGCGTAAGCGAACTTGGCGACCAGGTCGCCGCGCTCCTTGAGCGCGTCCAGCGCGAGCGATACGTCGAACTCGCGACGCAAGGTCGACTTGAGTCCGATCTCGATGTTGTCGTAATCGACAAACACCGCAATATTCAATTTGTCCTGCATCAGTTTCTTCTCCAGTCTCGAGTCAAACTGTCTGTTTGACTGAGCTTCGGATGAACTCGACAATCTCATGAAGGGAGGCTCCCGGTTGAAAAACCGCGGCCACTCCCAGCCGTTTCAATTGCGCGGCATCTTCATCCGGTACGATGCCGCCTATGATGACCAATACGTCGGTCATCTTTTGTTGTTTGAGTAATTCCATCACGCGAGGCACGATGGCGTTGTGCGCTCCGGAAAGGATGGACAGGCCGATAACCTGCACATCTTCTTGAAGCGATGTGTTGACGATCATTTCCGGGGTCTGCCGGAGACCGGTATAGATGACCTCCATACCGGCATCCCGTAGCGCGCGGGCGATTACCTTGGCACCCCGGTCGTGGCCGTCGAGGCCGGGTTTGGCGACCAGCACCCGGATTCTATGATCCATAAAAGACTGCGATTGAGACTACGATACGCCGCTATTGCCTCCTAGGGCATGAGCGGTGCATCCACGACCTTGAGGATATCACGGCTGGGCACCCGGCGGTGGCTAGACACAATAGCGGCTAAAGGGGTTGGGTGGCTCCCACGGATCGGCGGTACTCCCCCGGCGCGATTCCCAGGACCCGCTTGAACGCCTTGTGGAAGGCGCCGTCCGAGTCGTAGCCGACCGCCTGGGCCACATCCGCCAGTTTCCGGTCGCTCTCGCGCAGCAGGTCGCTTCCGCGATAGATCCGCCAGCGCGTCAGATACTCGAGCGGCGACTCGCTCATGACCGTCTTGAACCGTTGTGCGAAAGCCGAGCGGGACATACCGGCCTCCGAGGCCAGGGTAGCGACCGTCCATGGATGCTCGATACGCTTATGCATCGAGCTCAGCGCAGCGCCGATGTGGGCGTCGGAGAGCGCGTGCAGCCACCCGGTCCTTTCGGCCTGGGTGTCAGCTATGTGGGCACGCAGCGCCTGAATTAACAGCAGGTCGGCCAGGTGGTGAACCGCTACTTGTGAGCCGGGCGTGGAGGCGTCAACTTCGGAAGCCAGCAGCTCCAGCGTCTTCTGCAACGCAAGTAAGTGCGGCTGCCCTGCGCGTATGAGAATTAGCAACGGCAGGAAATCCGTAAGCGGCCGGCCATGCGTTTCGTCAAAACTGAACCTGCCGGCGATGATTGCCGTGGGCGCACCGCCTCCGCCGAATCGGATCGGTTCGCAGCGTTTTTCTTTGAGCAGCTCGCTAAGCTGGCGGGGCGCCGTGTGAAGATCGTCCGACAAGATGTATTCGCCGCCGGGCGCGAGCAGAAAGAAATCGCCGTGGGAAAGATGAATAGGGTCAGCCGTGCCAGGCAGGGTGAGCCAGGCTTGACCATACGAAATTAATCCGAATCTCGCGTGCGATCCAGTTTCAGACTGCAGACCCCACGGAGCGGTTACTTGAATGCGTCCGTAACAGGCCCCTTGGACACGAACAGCGCTGAGAAAATCCGTAATGGCATCCATGAACAACCCACCTTTTGCTTTGGACGATCGGATAGAATCTGCGGACTATCGATCAGGTCCAGTTTTAGCCCCAGTGCATCCATAGGTCTGTAGATGCAATTGAAAGCCGGCCGGTTGCCGGCAAAGGAGGGAACTCGCATATGTTCGGAAATAAAGGTGTTGTTGCGCTTCTGCTAGGGGCGTCGGCTCTGGGGCTGCCGGCTTTCGCGCAGAGCGAGGAGTATAAGTCTGACGTGACAGTTCAAGCGTTGGGCAGTTTTGTAAAGGATACGACCGATAACGGAGTGACTCATTCCGCCTCCAACAGCGGCGGCGTCTTGGGGACTTATCGTTACTATTTCGGCCGCCACCACGGCGTCGAGTTCAATTACGGCTACACGCTGAACTCGCAACGATACGCGCTGGACGGGAACATTTCCAGCACCAAGGCTTATTCGCATGAGGCAACAGCGGCCTACGTGTGGCGCCTGCCGCTCCACCGGATTACTCCGTTTGCGCTAGCCGGAGCGGGCAGCCTGGTGTTCGATCCGAAGGACATCAGCGGCGATGTGCTGGCTCGTCCGACGTTCGTCTATGGCGCTGGCGCGGATTTCGATCTCGGCAGACGTTTCTTCCTGCGAGCGCAGTATCGCGGGCTGGTTTACAACAGTCCGACACTGGGAGCGTCTACGGTGAATGCGGAGCTGCTGACCCATCGCGCCGAGCCATCGGCCGGATTCGGATTCCGGTTCTAACCGGATAGCCGCTTACTGGCGTTCGTGGTTCGGTGTAAGGCAGTGTCCACCGAACCGCGACGCCGAGGGGCTAGAACAGGTGCGGCAAATGGCCTCCGGCTCGCGCCTGCGGAGCAGATTGACTCGCGGGCAACATCTCCATTAATTGAAAATCCGCCCATTCTTCCCTCCTCTGATAATTTTCCCGCACGAAGGCCTCGATTCCGGGCATTTGCAGCCGTCGCGGATCGCTGCTGGGCCAGATTCGCAAATAGGCTTGCGGCGAAACCTGTGTATAAAAGACCCATCGCGGAGGATGCGCGCGCAACTCGCTCAATGCCTCCGATTCATCCTTCTCGGAAAACATTCCCGGCTGCAAGAAGGAGTATCGTGTGGGATTATGCGCCCCGGTAACGAAGTACAGCAACGGCCGGTAGGGGAAGACGAATATAGTATCGGATGGCGTAACCCGCGCCTGGATCATCGCCAGGGTGTCGAGGTCGGCCTTCTGTCCGTGGACGCTTCCGACACCGCTGGCGCGTGTTGTTTCGCGAAGAGTTTCGCGAAGACGCTGCTGGATGCTAACCGTTAAGCAGGAGCCCGCGGCGATCAGTACAATGAGCGCCACAGCCTTTCGAATCGCCGAGGCCCTGGGAAATGAAGATCGAGCGATCAACGCCGCCGCGAGCGCGTAGGACGGCGCTGAAACCAACGTCAGGTGACCGAGATCCCAACGAGGATAGGTTGAGAGAATCAACGCGAACCCGAACGCCAGCAGGAATGCGACGCCCATCGAGGGGCGTTTCCACAACCAAATCGCGCTAAGAAACGGCAGCGTCGCAGGCAGGGTCAGGAATATCAGCAGCAGGATAGAAGTCGCCGTCTGATCCGGCGATGTTCCGCGCAAAAGGTTGGCGTAACCGCCGGTCACCGAGCCATACCAGGTCCGGTTGGGACCCGAGTAATTGGACGCGCTCCATAGGAGCGAATCGAGCATCGCGGAAAGCGCTCCGGTGGAGGCGATCCACAATATTCCTATCGCCAACATGGCAGCAACACCACCCGCATAGGCCGCGAACAAGCGTCGCGTCGCACGATAGATAACGAGACAAGCGCCGAGCGCAGCGATCGCTAAAGCCACCGGCGGCGTACACCATGCGGCGATTCCGCCCGCGATTCCCGCCGCAAAGCTGATCCAGATGGAAAGCCTGGCAGACGGATTCTCGGCAGCAGCAATGATCAGCGTTGCTGCTAGTACCGCCCATCCGCTGGAATCCCAGCGATGGTTGGCGACCACCGCCGTTTCCCCGAGCGTCGCAAAAGCGAGGTAGGTGAAGGCCGCGAAGGCTGCCGTCATCGAATTGCCCAGCTTGGACACCAGCCAGAATAAGCACGCGGTGAGCACCGCGATGTCCCCCACCGCCGGCATTCTTCCCGCCGCGAGGGTCGTGCCGAACATACGAAAGCTTGCGGCCTCCAGAGCAAACGTTCCCGGCCCGGTAAGCGAAAAGAAATCTTTGTAAGGCACTTGGCCGTGCAAAACGCGGAGTCCGCCGTCGAGATAGATGCCTTCATCGTTCAAGGCGAGGAAGAATCGCGAGGCCGCCAGCCAGCCCAGATACGCAAAGGCGCACAAGAACACCACGCCGGTGCGCCGGGCCAGAGACATATTTATCTATCGGGTGTCCGGCGCGGACGATTAGTACTCTTTCGGCTATAAAATGCTGGTTTCGGTGTAGCCGCCAAAAACGTCCTTCAGCGCCCCGCAGATTTCCCCCACAGTCGCATACGCGCGAACCGCATCCAGGATGTAGGGCATGGTATTTTCCGTGCCCTCCGCCGCACGCCGCAAATCGCTTAAAGTTCTGGCGACCTCGCTGGCGCTTCGGCGCTGTTTGACCCTGTTCAGACGCTCGATCTGCCTCTGCTCAGCAGTTTCGTCGATCTGCAAGACGTCGATGGGTTGTTCGGATTCCTCAGCGAACTTGTTCACACCGACGATCACCTGCTCGCCCTGCTCGATTTCGCGCTGGTATTCGTAGCTGGCCTGGGCGATTTCGGATTGCGGGAACCCCCGCTCGATAGCCGGAATCATCCCGCCCATTTCGTCGATGCGGCGGATGTAGTCGTTGGCAGCGGCTTCGACGTCGAGCGTCAAGCGTTCGAGGAAGTAGCTTCCGCCCAGGGGATCCGGCGTGGCTGTCACTCCGGTCTCGTAGGCGATCACCTGCTGCGTTCGTAACGCGAGAGTCACGGCCTCCTCGGAGGGCAGCGCATACGCCTCGTCGAGCGAATTGGTGTGCAGCGACTGGCATCCGCCCAGCACAGCGGCCATGGCCTGGAGCGCGGTGCGCACGATGTTGTTGCGCGGCTGCTGCCACGTCAGCGAGCACCCCGCGGTTTGCGCATGAAACCGCAGTTTCCAACTGTTTTCATTCGCAGCGTTGAACCGGTCACGCATCACGTAAGCCCAAATCTTTCGGGCTGCGCGATACTTCGCGATTTCCTCGAAGAAATCATTATGTGCGTTGAAAAAGAAACTCAGGCGCGGCGCGAAGGAATCGATCGGCAGCCCGCGAGCCAGAGCGTGCTCAACATACTCGATGCCATCGCGTAGCGTGAACGCGAGCTCCTGGACAGCCGTGGATCCGGCTTCACGGATGTGATAACCGGAAATCGATATCGGGTTAAACCGCGGCACTCGCTGGGTGGCGAACTCAATGGAATCCGTCACCAGGCGCATGGACGGGCGCGGCGGATAGATGTACTCCTTCTGCGCGATATATTCCTTCAAGATGTCGTTCTGAAGCGTGCCCGACAGCCGCGTCCAATCGACGCCTTGCTTCTCCGCGACCGCCAGGTACATCGCCCACAAAACCGATGCCGGCGAATTGATGGTCATCGAGACCGTGACGTCGCCCAGCGGGATTCCCTCGAACAACGTCTCCATGTCGGCCAGCGAAGAAATCGCCACACCGCACTTGCCGACCTCGCCCAGCGCCGTAGGATGGTCGGGATCCAGGCCCATCAGCGTCGGCAGATCGAACGCAACCGATAAACCGGTCTGACCCTGCACCAGCAGATAGCGATAACGCGCGTTAGTATCCTCGGCGGTAGCGAAACCCGCGAACTGGCGCATGGTCCAGAGCCGGCCGCGATACATGGATTCGTGGATGCCGCGGGTATACGGGAACCGGCCGGGTGCGCCAAGCTCGAATTGATTCAGGCTTTGCGGCGTATAGACCGGATCGAGCGGCAACCCGCTCAGTGTGCGGTACGAAGTTGCTGTAATCGGCGGCATTTCACGTACTTTTTAATGAACTACGATCTTGGCCAGCCCGGCGTTGCCGGCCGCGTCGTACACGCGAATCACCACGAGATGCTCGCCTGGCGGAAAATTCTCGAGGCGCAGCAGGAACCGCTCGCGCGCGGAGTCCGTTACACCGTCGGCGGCTTCGACAGGCGTCCACGGGCCCGCGTCCACGGAATACTCGCAGCGGCGCAGCACGGAGCCGCGATCTTCCGCATCAACGTCCGCTTCGAACGATGTTCCGCGACGGCGCGGGATGCTCGCCGTCACTACCGGCGGCGTGTTGTCGATCAGCACCGGCGCGCTGACCAGCGCGGCCTCGCGCGCCAGATCCAGCGGGTTCGAAAGCCGGTCGCTGGCTGTCACGCGGAAAAAGTAGCGTCCGTCGGCCAGCACGTCGCCCTCAAGCGTGTAGGTGTTTTCGGTCATATCGCCGCGAAGAAGCTTCCACTGCGTTTCTTCTTCGCCGCGGAAGTAGAGGTTGTAGAGCAGCCGGTCGCCGTCGGGATCGTCGGCCTGCCAGGCGATCTGCATCTGCGATCCGGCCGACCGCGAGACCATTTGCGACGGAGTCCCCGTGGGCGTCGAAACATCGCCGGTATCGGTCACCGTGATCGAGAAAGCGGCGGTGCTGGCAGGCGTGCTGGTGGAACTCGCACCCGTTTTCAGTGCACCCACCGCGGCCTGCGAGCTTATGTGGATGCTGCGCACTACGGGGGGCGTGTTCTGCGGCAGATAAGCAACTGACACGTGGTCGAGCGCGGGGGACGCATTTGATCCGCCCGTGAATTCGGCGCGCCACTGGATATAGCGAGCGTTCGGACTGGTGATCGCGGCCCGCTCCGGATTGCTGATCGGATCGGACCATTCGCTCCAGGTTCCGTCGGGACGAGCCGTGTTGCCGGTGCGCGTGCGAAACGCCAGCCCGCCAGGCTTTGCGCCCGATACCCCGGTCCATCCAATGCGCCCCCAGCGCGCCACCGTCCCCGCATCGTGCACGGGCGACTCAAACCAGCCGCTTGCTCCGGGATCGCTGCCGAGCCGGATGATCTTCGCCAGATTGCCGGTTGCGGCCAGTGTCCCGCCCGGCGCCGCGAGCAATCGCGTAGCATCGCCTTCCCCGGCCTGCGCCACTAGCGTGGTGGTCCGGTCCTGAGTCAACCCTTGATCCAAGCGGTAAATCCGTCCCTGGGCGTCGGTCAGAAACAGTATCGAGCCGCGATCGAGCGCCAGGTCGTAAATGTTCTCTTCCTTCGAGCTCCATAGCGTCTCGACGGTGTTATCGGGATGAATTTTGTAGAGCGCCGAGCGGTCATCGCCATAGCTGTATCCCGGCGACGAAAACGAAGTGGTCGCGGGCGGCGTGGTGGCGGCGGTAACCCTGGGCGCTTCGGCCTTGGGCGGTGCGATCAATCCAGCTTGCTGATCGGTAACCGTGATGGTGGTCGAAACCGTGGGCAAGACGCTGCTGGTGAGCGATGCGGCCGCGCTTGAGGCCGCGTTCATCTGGCGAGCAATTCCCCCGCCCAGCGCCGCTGCATAGATGGTGCCGTCGGGCGTGGGAACAATCGCCCGAATCTCGGGCAGACTCGCGTCGTAGAGCACGAACGCTTTCTGCCGGGCCGTGATGCGATAGAGAATGCCGTTGGGCTCGGTGCCCGCGAGAAGGCGACCCTGCGAATCCATCGCCAGCGCGGTGACATGCACCTGCCCGGTCTCATAATAGATCTCGCCCTTGCCCTCGCCGGTGACGCGATAAATCCGGCCCTTGTCTCCGGTCGCGACAAAGAGCTCGCCATTGGAAGCGATCGACAGCGCCCAGATGTAGCGAGCTTCGGGCGCGAAATATTCGGTGGCTTTGCCGTTCTCGATGCGGTACACCTTGCCCTCGGGCGAGGTTCCCGCGTACACCACGCCTTTGGGATCGACGGCGATAGCGAAGATCTCAGGCTGGTCCGCGGTCCACAGCAGCGTGCCGTGGCCAGAGGAGTCGAGCTTGAACAATCGTCCCCGATTGCCGGTACCCAGGTACAACGATCCATCGGGCCCGCGGGCGATGTTCCAGATCTCAGACTGATCGGAAGTAAAAAGCGTGTCGAGCTTCGGGCCTAGAACCAGACGCCCATCGCGGGTGAGAGCCAGCCCGCTCATCCGTCCGCGCAGGAAATCCTGGTACCCGTTCATCTCCCAGGTAGCAGTGCTCGCGCCCGAGGCGATTGCGACACTGAGGCAGGCGGCCAGTGTCAGCCGCTTCACTCTCGCACCTCGATCTGGATGGTCTTGGATCCGGTGACCACGTTCCCACCCGATGCCACCTCGATTTCCGTGAGCTCGGCGCCGCGGACATTCAAGAGGCCCGGCCCTCCTGGCTGTGCGCGTCCCAGAATCATCGCGATCGAAGTCGGCGGATCCGGCAAATCGCGACCTTCTACGGTATAGGAAGGGCCGGCGCGCCAGACGCGCAGATAGGCGCTGGTGTTGGTGCGCAGTCCGTTCAACATGTCCAGGACTTGCGATGGCGACCGGAACGCGGCGCCGGATGCGGCCTGCATCTCCATTAAATTCGCAGACGTTGCGTCCCCAGCAGTCAGGTACAGCGGACCGATTTCTGCACCCACCGGAACGCGGTAGCGGACCTTACGGATGGTCTCCGCGCCGTTCTCACCGGAAAGAACCACAGCGATTTCGAACTCTTCACCTGGGCGGATCCGCCGCGGCGCAATCACGTCCGCGATCTGCATCTGCCGGCGCTGATCGAGCGCGCCGATCTCGATCGAAATGTCCTTCAGCTTCAGCGCATCGAAGCCGCTAGCCAGGGCGTAGCTGAGGGGGGTGGCGATCCCGGCCGAAGCGAACGTCGAAACACTCACGTCGCCGCTATAGACGTTGTCCAGTTTGACGGACCCGCTCTCGAAATTGATTTTGCCGCGAACGGTGTAGCTGGCGGCGCCGATGTTCCTGGCGGTCGCGTCGATGGCCGAAAACACCGCCATCTGGGCCACTAAAGGCGTCAGCACGCGATCCTGAATCATGCCCATGCGATAAGAATTCGATCCGATCTTGATCTCGATCGGGGTCATGCGCGCGCGCCGTCCCGTCACGCCGGAGATGGCGCTGTTGCGATCTTCGGTGATGGTCCCCATCCACTCGCGCGGCTGAGAAATTTTGAAAGAGCTTGAAAGATTGGGCAGCAGCGCCAGCACGTCGGAGCGCGCGAAGGGCAGCTCAGTCTCGCCTGCCGAGAGCAACCGGTGGCCGAAGGCGTAAATCTTGTTGCCGTCGATCATGGTGACGGTTCCGTCGGCCCCGACGTTCATATCGCCGGAAAGAAGCTGTACCGATATCATGGATCCCGGCACGATCTTTTTGGGATCTCCCAACGCGTCGGGAAGCCGCCCGCCGCTGGAAACTCCCTGGCGCGGATCGAGTCCCAACTGGCGCAGCTGCGGAGCGAAATGTTCGAGGGTCGCGGCGGTGAATCCGGAAAAAGAAACCGGCGTGGCTATCTCGGTGAGTCGCGTTTCGCCGCTAAGGAACTGACCGCGCGGGCTGGCGTCCGGACTGGAAAAAGCGCGCTGCAGTTTCGCGTCTGCTTTGGGCTCCGGCTCCACGCGGAGCATTTCTTCAATCGGCCGGATGCCGCAGATCGGTTCCTTGGCCAGCTCGAACCCGAGCGCTACCGCGCCTATCAGCTTTCCCTCGATATACACGGGCGAACCGCTCATGCCCTGCATCACTCCGGTTTGTGCCAGCGGCCCACCCGAGAGACGTGCCAGAATAATCGATTGCTTGGGTCCGATATTCTCCAGGACACCTAGAATTTCGACCTGGAATTCCTCTATGCGGGATCCGGAAAAGACCGTACGACCTACTCCGTGCTGGCCGGCGCGGATGTCTTTGAGCGGAAAGATCGGAGGAGCGGCCCACACTGCGGACACACCAAGCAGCGCAGCGGCGAGGATACGAACAATCGCCATCTTTTCTATTGTAGGGTAGTAACGTTTTTGGCCGCCTAAGCATCTCCCGAACTTAGCCGCCGTAGTAGGATTGTTAGAAGCACTTAAAGAAGGAGGCGCCCCGAAGATGTGGAATCGGCGCAAAGAAGAAGAACAACCACCAGCACCCAGGCCGGCCGCGGCTCAGCCGCCATCGCAACCTGCCAGACCGCAACCCGCCAAGGAGGCAAGTCCCATGTCGACCGTTCCGAGTCGTCCTACTGAGTCTTTTGATGCGCCGCGCACCGGCAATGCCGTGCTCGGAAAGTCGGTCGTCGTGAAAGGGCACATCCTCAGCCGCGAGGACTTGACGATAGACGGCGAAGTGGAAGGCACGATAGAAATGCAGGAACACCGCCTCACCATCGGTCCGAACGGAAAGGTTCGTGCCAGCGTGAAGGCGCGCGAGGTCATCGTGCTGGGCACCTTGAATGGCAATGTGGAGACCAGCGATCGTCTCGACATTCGCAAGGAAGCCAAGCTGGTGGGCGATATTCGGACCGCGCGCATCATGATCGAAGACGGCGCCTATTTCAAGGGCAACGTGGATATCGTGCGCGCAGAGGTTCCGAAGGCCGCTACGGCCTCCTCTGCATCAGCTCCCAGGCCCCAGGGCCCCGCGACGGCTTCGCCCGCGGCTTCTCCTGCCATGGCCGCCGGCGCTGGCGATATCAAGCGTTAAATCAGGTTGGAGACCCGCAGCAGCAGCGGTCTGGACCAATTCTGCTCTTTGTTGGTCGAGCGGCCCGGACTCACTCTTTTGGATCTGGCCGGCGTTAGCCAGAGTACCGTCGCTTTCGTCACCAATCAGGGGCATCGTATCTATTCCGACGATTTCCTATTGCAGATGGACCGTTGTTTCGGCAACAACGGCGATTTCTACGAGAACCAGTCGGATCCAGAAAAGGTGGCGCAGTTCCTGGCGACAGCGTTGGAATATCCCGCCCAGCACTTCGACGGAGCTCTGGTCTGGGACACGCTGGAGTTCCTCAGCGGCCCGCTGCTCGAAACGGTGGTGCAGCGCCTGAGTCACATGCTTCGCCCCGGCAGTTACATGCTGGCGTTGTTTCACTCCGAGGAACGGGCCGAGACGATCCCGACGTATTCCTACCGGATCTCGGACCGCAAGACCATTACGCTCGGTCCTCGCGGAAGACGGCGTCCGGCGCAGTACTTCAACAACCGCAGCCTGGAGAAACTATTTCAGGATTTCGAGTCGGTGAAGTTCTTTCTGACGCGGGACCACCTGCGCGAAGTGATCGTCCGCCGGTAAGCCGTGCGTACAGGTTTCCTGTACAATGTAAGTGGGCGATCTTATGGCGTTCGAAACTACCTATACCAACTTGCGAGGAAATCTGGCGCGCACGCTGGATCGCGTGGTCAATGACCAGGAAGTAGTCATTGTGCGGCGGAAAAGCGCCAGAGACGTCGCGCTGGTTCCCGCGACAGAGCTGACCGGGCTGATGGAAACCGCCCACTTGCTCCGTTCTCCGCGTAACGCGCGGCGCTTGCTGACAGCGTTGCAACGTGCCGAAAAAGGCGGCGGAACGCGCACTTCTGCGGAAGCTCTCCGGCGACGCATCAGCGATGGCCGCAAAAAGCGTTCGTAATGCGATTTTCCAGCTCGAATTTCTTCAAGACTTGCGATACTGGGTCAAAGAGGATAGAACCGTCGCGCTGCGGGTTCTCGACCTGGTGGAAGCGATTACTCGCGATCCTTTCCAAGGCATCGGCAAACCCGAACCGTTGCGCTATGTGTTGGCCGGTAGCTGGTCCCGGCGAATCACCCAGGAGCATCGGCTAGTGTACCGGGTGAGCAAGGACAGGATCGATTTCCTGCAAGCGCGATATCACTATTAGGACGGCTCCGCGCGCGTCCTTTATACTCCATCTAAGGAGTTTCATACTTGTCCCTGGAAGACGATCTGTTCGCTCAGCGCCTCCGCCGCACCGGTGAAATCGAGGCGCTGGGCTTCCGCGCTTACGGCCAGAGATTCGACGCCAGCCATACAATCCCACAGATTCTGGCGCACTATGGATCCAAGACCGCGGAGGAATTGGCAGATCAGCCTCGCGTGCGCATCGCCGGCCGGATTCAAACTGTCCGCCGCATGGGCAAGGCCGGTTTTTTGCATCTGACGCAATCCGGCGAACGTCTACAGGTATATATTCGCAAAGATGCAGTTCCGGAGCCGGACTACGCCCTTTACGAAGGATTCGACCTGGGCGATATCGTGGGTGTGGACGGCTACCTGTTTCGCACTCGGACTGGTGAACTTTCCGTGCATGCCGAGAAGCTGACGTTTCTTTCGAAGATCCTGCTGGCGATGCCTGAAAAATGGCATGGCCTGGAGGACGTCGAGATCCGCTACCGGCAGCGCTATCTGGACCTGATCGCGAATCCGGAATCGCAGAAGATTTTTGTGACGCGAGCAAAAATCGTTTCTTCGCTACGGCGCCAGCTCGAAGAACGCGGCTTTGTGGAAGTGGAAACGCCCATGATGCAGCCGGTTTACGGCGGCGCGGCCGCGCGGCCGTTCGTCACACATCACAATACACTGGATTTGGACTTGTACCTCCGCATTGCGCCGGAGCTGTATCTCAAGCGGCTGATCGTGGGCGGACTGGAGCGCGTGTACGAAATCAATCGCAATTTCCGCAACGAAGGGGTCTCCACCCAGCACAATCCTGAGTTCACCATGCTCGAGTTCTATCAGGCCTACACGGATTACCAGGGGCTGATGGATTTGACCGTCGAGCTGCTGAAGCAGACCGCCATCGATGCGACCGGATCCGCCGTGGTCGAATACCAGGGAACCAAGCTCGATTTCGGGAATATCCGGCGTCTATCGATGCAGGAAGCCGTGGGCAATCCATCTCTGCGGGGGCACGCGCTGGTCGAGGCTTTCGAGCGTCAGATCGAACCGACCCTGTTCGAGCCCACCATCATCTACGATTACCCGGTCGAGGTCTCGCCGCTCTCGAAGAACAAGCCAAGCGATCCGGCTTTCGTCGAGCGTTTCGAAATCTACGTGGCCGGCATGGAAATCGGCAACGCCTATACCGAGCTGAACGATCCTAAAGAGCAGTGCCGGCGCTTCGAATATCAGCGCACCTTGAAAGCCGCCGGCGACGAAGAAGCGCATCAGATGGATGAGGACTATCTGCGCGCGATGTCTTACGGCATGCCGCCAACGGGCGGTGAAGGCATCGGCATCGACCGGCTCACGATGATCCTCACGAATTCCAAGTCGATCCGTGATGTGATTTTGTTTCCGTTGCTCCGGCCGGAGGGCGAAATTGGCATAGCTGAGAGGCTGCGCGGCGGCGATGTTTGAGCTCTTCATAGCGCGGCGCTACCTGCGTGCGAAACGCAAACAGGTGGTAATCTCTGTGATCACGCTAATCTCGGTAATCGGCGTGGCCGCGGGAGTGATGGCGCTGGTAATCGCGCTCGCGATCAATAATGGATTCCGCAGCACGCTGGAACGTAATCTCTTGGGTCTGACCGCGCATGTCTCGATTCAGGAAAAGGAGCCCGGCCCAGGAATCGAGGGCTGGGAACAGCTCGCCAGCAAACTAGCGCGGCTGCCGCATGTCAAAACTGTTTCGCCGGCACTCTACGATGGCGGGTATCTCACCGGATTCGTCAACGGCGACGGCGTTCAGATCAAGGGCATCTCAATCGCGAGTGGCGCAAAGGTCCCCGACGCGCTGGTGCATTTGAAGGCCGGCTCGATCAACGCACTGCATGCCGAAGAAGGCGAGCGCCCGGGAATCATACTGGGATATCGTCTGGCCGATCGGCTGGGAGCTGTCGTCGGCAAACCGGTGACGCTGACTATTCCCAATGGCCACATGACTCCCCTCGGTCCTCGACCCAGCTTCGTGCCGTTGCGCGTCGCCGGAGTGTTTGAGTCCGGCTTCTACCAGTTCGACACTTCTCTGGGCTTCATGGATCTCGCCACCATGCAGAAGACCTTCGGGTTGGGGGACGTGCTCAACAGCATCGAACTATACCTCGATGAGGTCGACGCCGCGCCCCAAGTCGCTGCGGCGGCCGAGCCGTTGATCGGGTCCAAACTGGCCGCCACTACCTGGCAGGAACAGAATCGGCAGTTGCTGAATGCCTTGCGAATGGAACGTGTGGTCACGGTGGTCACCATCGGATTGATTCAGGTGGTGGCCGCGCTGAACATCCTGATCGCCTTGGTGATGATGGTCATGGAGAAGCATCGCGATATCGCGATCCTGATGTCGATGGGCGCGCGGGCGAGGCAGATTCGCAGGATCTTCGTGTGGGAAGGCTTGATGATTGGGGCCGTCGGGACCATGATCGGCCTGGCAGCGGGCTACACCATTTGCTTCTTCGCGGATAAATATCAGTGGCTGCGCCTGGACGAACAGGTGTACTCCATTTCGTTTGTCCCGTTCACGACACACTGGGTGGATGGCGTGTGGATCGCCGCCGCAGCCATGGCCGTCAGCCTGATCGCGACGTTGTATCCGGCGCGCAGCGCCACCCGGATCGCACCAGTCGAAGCCTTGCGCTATGAGTAGTGGCGACTATGAATCTTAAGCTTGATAACAAGACTGCTCTGGTGACGGCGTCCACCGCGGGCATTGGCTATGCGATCGCCCTGGACTTGGCCCGCGAAGGCGCGCGCGTGGTCGTCAATGGCCGCACCGAGGCTCGCGTTGACCAGGCCCTCGCCAGCATTCGTTCCGAAGTGCCGGGCGCGACCGTCGTAGGCCTCGCAGGTGACCTCGGGACAGCATCGGGATGCCGGAGCATCGTGGACCGCCTCCCCAGTGTGGACGTGCTGGTGAATAATCTCGGGATCTTTGAGGCCAAGCCCTTCGAAGCCATTCCCGATGAGGACTGGCTACGCATGTTCGAAGTCAACGTCCTCTCCGGCGTGCGGCTGACCCGCGCCTACCTTCCCGGCATGAAGACAGGAAATTGGGGCAGAATCATCTTTATCTCCAGCGAAAGCGCGGTCCAAATCCCCCCGGAAATGATCCACTACGGCATGACCAAAACCGCCCAGGTAGCGATCGCACGCGGTCTCGCAGAAACCTGCACCGGCACCGGCGTGACCGTCAACAGCGTCCTGGCGGGACCGACCGCATCCGAGGGAGTCACCACGTTCGTCCAAACACTCGCCACACAACGCCAAACGACGCCGGCAGCATTCGAGCGCGACTTCTTCCAGACCATGCGCCCGACCTCGCTGGTCCAGCGATTCCTCCAACCGGAAGAAATCGCCAAGGTCGTGGTCTTCCTCTGCTCACCCCAAGCCAGCGCGATCACCGGCGCAGCAGTACGAGCTGACGGCGGCGTTGTCAAAGCCGCACTCTAGAAACCATCTCATCGGGCTCGGGCTACACTATCTTCCATGCCCGAACTTATCGCTGGACCCCACCTCATCCCGGTCCCAGGAAACAAGATCATCGAGGAATACATCGGCGGCGTCAACAACCGCGAATCCCAGGTCAGTATTGCCCGCATGCGGAGCCCGGCCGGCTGGTCCGAGCCCGGCCAGCGCCCCGATTTCGACGAATTTACCGTAGTACTAAATGGAGCTTTGCACGTCCAACATGACAAGGGAATGTTGGAAGTCCGGGCGGGCCAGGCTGTGGTGGCCCGGAAGGGTGAGTGGGTCCGTTACAGCACCCCGCAGGGCGCTGAATACGTGGCCATTTGCGTGCCGGCTTTCTCGCCGGATACGGTTCATCGGGACGCCTAAAACCCTTACGAGTGAATAACATCCCGAATGGCCAGGATTTACAGACCCAATTGACACCTCAGGCCTTCTGCCTCTATGATATGTAGGGTTCATACGACCATCTCCGCTCGTCCTGAGTAAAACTTTTATGATCAAAGTCGAAGGGCTTACCAAGCGATATGCCCGTAACGTTGCCGTCGATCACATTTCGTTCGAAGTAGAAAAGGGCCAGATCGTCGGCTTCCTGGGCCCCAATGGTGCGGGAAAAACCACCACCATGCGCATGCTCACTTGCTTTATGCCGCCCACGGAAGGCTCGGCGCAGGTGGCCGGGTTTGACGTGACCGAAAACCCGATGGAAGTTAAGCGGCGCATCGGTTACCTTCCCGAGACGCCGCCCGTCTACCCCGAGATGGAGGTCATCGAGTACCTCGATTTCGTGGGGCGAATCAAAGGCGTACCCAAGGCCAGCCTCAACAGCAGGATCGACGAAGTGATGCAGAAGTGCGCCATCACCGACGTCCGCAACAAGGAAATCGGCAAGCTGTCGAAAGGCTACCGGCAGCGCGTCGGTCTGGCGCAGGCCATCGTGCATAATCCGGACGTACTGATCCTGGATGAGCCGACCTCAGGCCTCGACCCGCACCAGATTATCGAAACTCGCGATCTGATCAAGGGGCTGGCCGGCGATCACACCATTATTCTTTCCACGCACATCCTGCCGGAAGTCGAGGCGACCTGCCAGCGTGTCATGATCATCAACCGCGGCAAGCTGGTGGCCACCGACACGATGGAAAATCTGAGTAGCCGCCTGCATGGCGCCGAAACAGTGGGCGTGGAGGTGATTCCACGCGATGGAGCGTTTTCTCCCGAATGGGTGCGCAGCGTTCGCGAGAAGCTGGAGAAAGTGGCGGGTGTTAGCCGCGTGATCGGGAAGGACGCCAAGGATGGACGCGCGCGCTTTACGGTGGAAAGCCAGACCGGCACCCACGTGCGGCCGGAGCTGGCCAGAGCCGTGATTGAGGCCGGCTGGCAGCTCAATGAGCTGCACGGCATGGGCCTGAGCCTGGAAGAGATCTTCCTGGAATTGACGGCTTCAAACTACGAAGACACACCCGAGCCCGCGCCGCAAGCCGCGGCGGAGGAGGCATAATGAACACTTTTACTATCGCCCGCAAAGAACTTAGCAGCTACTTTCGATCGCCGATCGCTTACGGGGTGATGTGTTTCTTCGCCCTGATCACCGGCTTTTTCTTTTACTCCGCGGTTCGTTTTTTCCTGCAGCAAAGCCTGCAAAGCACGATGATGGGCCAGTCCGTACCGCTCAACGTCAATGAATGGGTGGTGCGGAATGTGCTTTCCAACATGAGCGTGGTGGGCCTGTTCATCATCCCCATGATCACCATGCGCCTGTTCGCCGAAGAAAAGCGAACCGGCACCATCGAACTGCTGGTAACCTCTCCACTGCGCGATTTCGAGATCATTCTCGGCAAGTGGCTGGCGGCGTTCATCCTGTATTTGGCGATTCTTGGCATCTCGGTGCTGAACATGCTTGTCCTGTTCGCTTACGGAAACCCGGACTGGCGGCCGATGGCAGTCGGTTATCTCGGCTTGATTCTGCAAGGCGGGTGCCTGCTGGCGATCGGTACATTCATTTCCACTGCTACCCGCAATCAAATCGTCGCCGGTGTGGCGACCTTCGGCGTTTGCCTGCTGCTGTGGGTGCTGGACTGGGTGTCGTCATTTGAATCATCCAAACTTTTCTCTGTGATCAGTTATCTTTCGGTGACATCCCACTTCGAATCCTTCGCACGCGGGGTGCTCGACACCAAAGACGCCATTTATTACCTGAGCATGATCGTGTTCGGTCTGTTTATGACGGCGCGATCGATGGAATCGATCCGGTGGAGGGCGTAATGGCGACCAAGAAAACACGTCGCGCCGCGAACTTCGCCCAGGCGGCAATCTATACTCTGATCATTGTTGCGATTCTGGGCATTCTGAATTTCCTCGCGCAGCGCTACAACAAGAGCTTCGACGCGACGGCCAACAAGAAATACACACTTTCCGATCAGACCGCCAAAGTCGTCAAGAATATGCAAGGCGACCTGACCATCACGTATTGGGATCGCCCCAACGGTTTCCCCAACGCGGAGGATCTGTTCAACCGCTACAAGGGACTGTCGCCCAAAGTCACGGTGGAGTATCAGGACGTCGACAAAAAGCGTACCGAGGCAATCGCGGCAGGCGTAAAGAATCCGCTTCCGAATATCTTCGTCAAGGTCGGCAATAAAACCGAGCTCGCCAAGAGCCTCACCGAAGAAGAGGTCACCGGCGCCATGGTTCGCGCGCTCAAGGGCGGCGACCGCACCGTTTGCTTCGTGAACGGTTATGGCGAAGCGTCGACGACCGATACCACGGCTGGAGACGGGCTGGGCAACGCCAAGGATCTCACCGAAAAGAACAACTATAAGACCAAGGTAGTCCCGCTAATCCCCAAGCCAGACATTCCGCTCGATTGCACCATCCTGGTTGTCGCCGGGCCCAAGCGGAATTACCTCCAACCGGCTGTGGACGCGATCAAGACCTACGTCGAAAGCGGCGGACGCGCGCTGATTATGCTGGATCCGCCGTTAAAATTCAAATCTGAGATCGATGAGAACCCCGAGCTGGTTTCGGTCCTCGATAGCTGGGGCGTGAAACTCCACAAGGACCTGGTCCTGGATCTGAGCGGTGTCGGACAACTCTTTGGGCTCGGACCCGAGCTGCCAATTGTGACTAAATACGAGGATCACGCCATTGTGCGCGAAATGAAGGATCTGCCAACAGGCTTCCCGATCGTGCGCTCGATGGAGGTCACGAAGGGCGACAAAACGA
Source organism: Bryobacterales bacterium (assembly GCA_025463005.1). Classification (GTDB taxonomy): domain Bacteria; phylum Acidobacteriota; class Terriglobia; order Bryobacterales; family Bryobacteraceae; genus Palsa-187. The sequence goes on from JAOAPR010000249.1 coordinate 27,348, forward strand.
TGGTGTCGCCCCTGTTTTCGACAACCGAGAATGCCGTGGCTACGGAAGATCTGAAATCGCCCCAGATCAATGTGAAGACGGCGAAGCCCGGCGCACGGATTCTGGGCGCAGCCGGAACCTACACCACCGGCAAGGAAAACGGCAACGGACGTTTTGTCGTAGTCGGCACCTCGCGCTGGATCGGCAATGGGTTTCTGTCTTTCAACGGAAATCGCGACCTGTACATGAACATGCTCAACTGGCTGAGCTCGGATGAGGATTTGATCTCCATCCGGCCCAAGGATCCCGAGGATCGGCGGCTAAACATGAACCCGCGCCAGGCGACCATGGTGTTCTACGGTAGTGTGGTGGTGCTGCCGCTGGCGATTATTATTGCCGGTGTGGGCGTGTGGTGGCGGCGGCGATAGGGACCCGAGGATAGGAAAAAGCCATGAAGCTCGCGCGTTTGTTGATCGCAGCCGCGGTTCTGGCCGGACTGGGCGGGTTGGTGTTGTGGTCGAATCGATCCGAAGAAGCGAAATCGACCAAGCCCGATCCCAAGGCCGCTCCGAAAATCCTCGAACTGAAGGAAGCCGGCCTCAAGCAAATCGAAATCCGGCACCGTGACGGCGAGACCACCGTTGTCAAAAAGGACGACTCCGGTAAGTGGTCCATCACCGCGCCGCGGCCTTTGGCAGCGGACCAGACGGCCGTCGGCGCCATCACTTCAGCCGTCACAAGTCTTTCGGCGGATCGGGTGGTGGATGAAAATGCCGCCAATCTTCCTTCCTACGGCCTGGATCCGCCGCGCATTGGCGTGACGTTCACGACGGCGGACGGGAAAACTCACGCGCTACGCATCGGCGAAGATACGCCCATCGAGGGCAACACCTACGCGATGCTCGACGGCGACAAGCGGCTTTTCACCATCGCCAACTCTGGCAAGAGCGCGCTGGACAAACAGTCCAAGGATCTGCGCGAAAAGCATCTTTTGGTGTTCGATCAGGATAAGCTAAGCCGCGTGGAGCTGGACGCCTCCGGAAAAACGCCTCTGGAGTTCGGCCGCGCAGGAACCGATTGGCAGATCCTGAAGCCCAAGCCGATGCGCGCCGACGGCTTTAAGGTGGACGAACTCGTTCGGAAGCTGAAGGATGCTTCCATGGATGCCGAGACCGATCCGAAAACCGCGGCATCCGCTTTCGCAGGCGGCCAGAAAACCGCGATCGCCAAGGTCACGGGCGCGGAAGGCACCTTGACCTTAGAAGTTCGCAAGGCCAAGGACGACTATTACGCCAAATCCAGCTCGATGGACGGCCCCTACAAAGTAACGAAGGATGTCGGCGAAGGGCTCACCAAATCGCTGGACGATTTCCGCAACAAGAAAGTTTTCGACTTTGGTTTCAGCGATCCCACCCGCATCGAGATCAAAGAGGGCGGCCAGACCAAGGCGGTCGAAAAATCCGGCGAAAACTGGACTTCCGGCGGCAAAACCATGGATTCGATCTCGGTCCAGAATCTCATTGATAAGTTGAGGGATCTGGCTGCCGCGAAGTTCGTCGACAGCGGGTTCACAACGCCCAGTCTGGAGCTTACGGTTGTTTCGAACGATGGCAAGCGGACGGAGAAGGTCCAGATCGCTCCTGCGGGCGCAGACTTCCTGGCGCGCCGCGACAACGACAGTTCGCTGTATCAGCTCAACGCCAACGCCGTGGCCGATCTGCGCGGAGCGGCCGCAAGCGTCCAGGAACCACCGCCCGTTCCGACCAAAGACGGAAAGAAGAAGTAGTGGCCGATCGGCCCCAGCACGATCTACCTAAACCTGTCCAGCCCGCGTTTGGTGCCGCTCTCAACACGGATCTCTACGAGCTCACCATGGCCGCGGGCTTCTTCGAGGCCGGCAAAGCGAGTAACCGTGCCACCTTCGAGCTGTTCGTGCGTCGTCTGCCGTGGAATCGCAATTTCGTTCTGGCCGCTGGATTGGCCCAGGCCGTCGAGTATCTCCAGAACCTCAAATTCACCGCCGCGGAGATCGCGTACCTACGAACGCTGCCACAGTTCGAGCATACGCGTCCGGAGTTCTTCGACATGCTCGCCGGACTGCGTTTCTCGGGCGATCTCTTCGCCGTTCGCGAGGGCACGCCGCTGTTCGCGGGCGAGCCGTTCCTAACCGTACGAGCGCCTTTGATCGAAGCGCAGTTGATCGAAACCTATTTACTGGCGACCGTCGGATTTCAGTCGACCATCGCCACTAAAGCCGCGCGTGTAGTGAGGGCCGCCCTGGGCCACGCCGTAGTCGAATTCGGAACGCGCCGCGCGCATTCGCCCGAGGCCGGCGTGCTGGCTGGGCGCGCGGCCTACATCGGCGGCTGCACAGGCACCAGTAATGCCGAGACCGGATTTCGCTACGGAGTTCCCGTATTCGGCACCGCGGCGCACTCCTGGGTAATGTCGTTTCCCAACGAACTGGCTGCCTTCGAACGGCTGCAGCACCTGTTGGGCGAAACGACGGTGTATCTGATCGATACTTACGACACGCTCGAAGGCGCCCGGCGCGCTGCGTCTCTGGGTCGTCCGCTGTGGGGCGTCCGCCTGGATAGCGGCAACCTGGGCGAGCTCGCCGCCGCCGTTCGGCGCATCCTCGACGAAGCCGGCCTGCGCGATGCCAAGATTATGGCCACCGGGGATCTGAACGAGTACAAGATTCAGGAGCTGATGGCAGCGCGCGCGCCGATCGACGTGTTCGGTGTCGGCACGGAGCTGGCGACCTCGGCCGACGCGCCCTCGCTGGGGGTGGTCTACAAACTGGTGGAATTGGAAGAAGCCGGCAGCCACCGCTACCCTGTGAAGCTCAGTCATGAGAAGCAGACCCTGCCGGGAGCCAAGCAGATCTTCCGGTATCCCGATCACGACGTGCTGGCGCGCGCCAGTGAATGCTATGCGTGCGGCGAAGGCGGAGCCGCTTGCGAGGCGCTACTGCGTCCTGTGATGATCGGAGGCCAGCTCGTGGAGTCGTTGCCGCCGGTCGCGGAAGCCCGGCGCTATGCTTCGGAATCGTTGGGCCGGTTGCCCGCGACTTGTTTGAGCCTGTTCGCCGGCGAACCCGCCTGGCGCGTCGACATCAGCTCCGAGCTCTCCGCGTTGTATGAAAGTGTAAGTAAGGGCGCAGCGGTATGACCGTATTTTTTGACGTCGACACGCAGTTGGATTTTATGTATCCCGCGGGAGCGCTGTATGTTCCCGGAGCGGAATCGATCGTCCCCCAGGTCGCCGCGCTCAACCGATTCGCCGCGGAACACGGTATTCCGGTAGTCTCGACCATGGACGCGCATACGGAAAACGATCCCGAGTTTCTCCAATGGCCCCCGCACTGCGTCGCAGGAACCGCCGGTCAGCAGAAACCCGCCGCTACCTTGCTCGAATCGCGCCTCGCGATTCCCAGTACGCCGCGGAATTTCGACGTCGAGGGCGCGCGTCAGATTCTGATCGAGAAACAATCCGTCGATTGCTTCACCAACCCCAACCTGCCGGCGCTGCTCGATCGTCTGGACGCGGAGCAGTGCGTCATCTATGGCGTGGTCACGGAGATTTGCGTGAGAAACGCCGCCCTGGGCCTGCTGAGATCGGGCCGGCGGGTGAAGCTGGTGACCGACGCCGTGCGCAACCTGGACGACACGAAATGCGCGCAGTTCCTCCAGGAGTTCGCGGCTGCCGGCGGCGAGCTGGCAACAGTGCGCGAGATCACCGGATTCGCGTGAGAAATTTCCTCGCTTCTCCCCACTAATCAATTGCACCGGACGAACGATATTGTCCGAACCGTGGACACGGCGTTCCTCCTGACTCGCGCTACACTTATCCGGCGCGCTGAGGTGGAACGCCTATTTTCATTCACCCCCTAAATCGAATACCCTGTAAATTACAGGAGCCCAAAGGCTTGCGCGTCAAGGAACTGGCCGCTTGGCTGGAAGCGCCCTGGGAGGGCGAAGGAGACCGCGAAATCCGCCGTGTGGCGCCCCTCGAAGACGCTGGCGAGGAGGACCTGTCGTTCGTCTCGAACGGCCGCTCTGCGAAACTGGCTAGCGCATCCCGCGCGGCCTGCCTTCTGGTCCCGGACGATTTCGTAAACGAAACCCGCCGAACCGTTATCCGGACACGCGACCCCCGGTCCGCCGTTGCTCGCGCGATACCGAAGCTGCACCCCCGTCTCGAGCCTTCCCCGGGCGTTCACGCGACCGCTGTACTGGGTCCCGGCGCGGTAATCGGCAAAGGCGCCTCCATCGGACCCCTGGTCAGCCTGGGCGCCGGCGTGCATATAGGCGAAGGCACCTCTATCGGAGCCGGAACGGTCATCGGCGACTATGTCCACATCGGCGGGCATTGTGTGCTGCACGCGCGCGTGACCCTCTACAGCGAAGTGACCCTCGGAAATCACGTGATCCTGCATTCGGGCTGCGTTATCGGTGCCGACGGTTTCGGTTTCGTTCTCACCGACGGAGCCTGCGAAAAATTCCCGCAGGTAGGCCGTGTGATGATCGGCGATCACGTGGAAATCGGCGCGAATTCCTGCGTGGACCGGGCGGCTCTAGGCGTCACTTCCATCGGCGAAGGCGCCAAGCTCGACAATCTGGTGCACATCGCCCACAACTGCCGCATTGGCCGCCACGTGGTCATCGCTGCGCAGACGGGGCTCTCCGGCGGCGTGGTGGTGGAGGACTACGCCGTAATCGGCGGGCAGGTCGGAATCGGCGACAAGGCGCGGATCGAATCGCGCGCCGTTCTCGGGTCCGGAAGCGGCGTGCTGACTTCGAAAATTGTTCGCGCGGGGCAGGTGATGTGGGGCACGCCGGCACGGCCGCTTAAACAATACCTGGCGCAGCTTGCGGTACTCTCGCGCCTGGCAAAGAAGCGCTCACGCCCCGAAAATTAGCGCGACCATCCCAGCTCTTCCGTCACACTTAATCCCGAGTCCAGGTAAACCACCAGTCGAAAGTGAACCTTATCGGAAGCGTTTCGGTAAACCATGCTTCCGTTACTCAGGTTGGCGCGGTCGAGCTCCACACGTTTAAGTTCGCCTCCATCGTCGATCTCCAGCACGCCGTTACTCGCTGCGCGCACCGCTGGCGCATTCGGATTCCAGTGAACCGTCAGGTTCTGGCCGGTACGGTCGACCGCAAGTGACAGAGCGAAATCGGAAGCGCGTCGCGGCGCGGTGATGCGCGAGGCTTCATAACCCAACAAGACTCCCAACAATAAAAAGACGAACGCCGCAACCATCCACATGCCGGCCCGCGATTTCGGCGCGCGTGCTTCCGGTTGCTGGTCGCGTCGTTCAGAAGGGGCCCGCGCCGCAGGTTCTGTTTCCTTCTGCTTGCTCTCTTGCAGTGTTGGACGCTGGGGCGGCTCTTGCCCAGTCATCTCCCATCGGCGAAACGGGAATTCCAGCGGGGTCGCGGCGGGGAACGCGCCGTTTTTCCGGACGAAAAAGCCTCCAACGCTCGCCTTGGTCGCGTACGGTTTCACCACAAGCGCGACGTGGGTTGGCAATTGAAAATACCGGTCCAGCAGCGCCACATCTTCCGGCTCCAGCCCGAGACCATCGCGAGTGTGACTCCGATAGTAACCGACTGCATACGTGTGCCCGGCGCTTTCCGGACTCCGCCGTTCGCACACCTCGTCGAACAACATCCGTTCGTACTCGGTCAGCAGGTAGGAGGGGCCTCGGACATATTTGCAAGGGACCGCCTCAAAGTCCTCGATCCGGATGATACTGATATCCCCCGGTTCGATGTCACCCACCAGTATTCCGCCCACTTCCGCGCCGCGCTTGGGCACGGCTCCAAATCCGCGCAGGATTTCGGCTCCCAGGCGATCGACCACGTCCAGGCGCAGATGGACCACCACCGGCTGGCCCGCGACTTCCCACACGAAGTAGCCGGGCGCGGCTTGTGTCGCTGGGTCCATTTCAGTTAAGGTTTCATGGTACTACGATGCCTGCTGCGCTCTATCTTGTCGCGACGCCGATCGGCAACCTGGAAGACATCACGCTGCGCGCACTGCGCGTGCTGCGCGAAGCCGATCTGATTGCCTGCGAAGACACCCGGCAGACCGGCAAACTGCTCGCGCACTTCGGTATCGATAAACCGATGGTCAGCTATCACGAGCACAATGAAGCCGCGCGGACCCGTGAACTTGTGGCGAAACTCGAAGGCGGCGCGAGCATCGCGTTGGTCTCCGATGCCGGCACGCCGCTGGTGTCAGATCCGGGATACCGGCTGGTGACTGCGGCGATCGGCGCGGGAATCCCTGTGGTCCCGGTGCCCGGCGCGTCGGCCGTGCTTGGCGCGCTGGCTGCGTCCGGCCTGCCCACCGATGCGTTTCGCTTCTGCGGTTTTCTTCCGGTTAAAACGACCCAGCGCCGCAAGATTTTGGAGCAGCTTCGCGCGGAAACCTGCACGCTCGTCTTCTACGAAGCTCCCCACCGCATTCTGGACACGTTGTCAGACATCTCGGCGGTGTATGGAGATCGTCCGGTGGCGGTGGCTCGCGAGCTTACTAAGCTGCACGAAGAATTCCTGCGCGGCACCGCGGACCAAGTTCGCGCCCAGCTCGCGGAGCGGCCGTCTGTGAAGGGCGAGATAACGCTTCTGATCGGAAAAGGCGCGCCGGTGGCCGCGTCGACCCCTGTCGATGAAGCTGTGCGGGAACTGGAACAAAAGGGTGTGCCGCGCATGGATGCCATCAAGCAGGTGGCTCGTGAGCGCGGCCTGTCCAAGCGCGACGTTTACAAACAAATCACCCAGTAGGTCCGGCTTTGAGGCCGGACGGCACTGGCCGGCGTGGAGCAGGACAGCATCCCTCCGCGCATGGCGTGTGCTCCTGCTCTACCAGCTCCGCTATCATCTCGATCATGGCCGGATGCGTCCCCACGGTCCCTGCGCGGACCATCTTCACTCCCAGCTGCTCGCAGATGGCCCGTGCTTCCGTATCCAGATCGTAAAGCACTTCCATGTGATCCGACAGAAAACCGAGCGGTACAACAACCACGTCTGAACGAATCTCGCCCAAGTAGTCGCTAATATCGGGCTCGAGCCAGGGCTGCCCGGGCGGCCCGCTGCGGCTCTGGTAAACCATCTTCCAGTCAGTTCTACCGACGTTCTTCGCCACCGCGGCACATGCCCGCTCGAGCTCAGCCACATAGGGACTCGACTCGGCCATCGATACAGGCACGCTATGCGCGGTGAACACCAGCCGCCCATGCGGAAGCTCACCCAGCGCGGCACAGACGCGATCCGTCATCGCCTCAATGAACTTGGGATGCTCGGAAAACGGCCGGATTTTGTAGATTTGCGGCGCGCCCTCGCCCACTTCGGCCTGAGCGCGCGCAATGTCTTCGATGTACTGCCGGCACCCGGAGTACGACCCGAAGGCCGACGTCACGAACGCTACCGCCCGCCGGATTCCGTCACTCTTCATCCGGCTTACGGTCTCGGGAAGCATCGGGTGCCAGTTGCGATTGCCCCAATAAATGGGCATCTTCACCACAGGGCGCAACGCCTCAATCAATGCCCGATTCTGATCATTGATCGGGCTGCGTCCGTCGAAGTGATAGTAATGCTCGGCAACTTCCAGCATGCGCTCGCGGGGAACATTTCTCCCGCGGAGTACGTTCTCCAAAAACGGAACTACGTCCTCGCGTTTTTCGGGACCGCCGAAAGAGACAATCAAGAGTGCGTCGTATTGAGACACAGCCTCAGCCTATCGCGGGTAGGGATGCCCCCGCAGAGTAGTCAGCGCGCGATAGATCTGCTCCGCGAGCACTACGCGGGCCAACTCGTGCGGCATTGTTAGTGCCGACAACGATACGAGAAGATCCGCCTTCGGCTTCCACGCCTCGGGTAATCCATCCGCGCCGCCGACAATGAACACCAGATCGCGATCGAACAACGCCGTCAGTTCCTTTGAGTCGAGCGTTCGGCCTGCAGGATCCAACAAAATCTTGCGCGCGGAAGGATGTTTCACCCATGGATCGAACCGTGCCGGCTGGATCTCGCGCATCTCGCAGGTGGCGAATCGGCCCGATCGCTTGATGTATTCCTCCGCCATGGCGTTGGCATGCGTATCGCGAGCTTTGCCGACGTAATAGAGGAAAAGCTTCACGCGTAACGCCGGCTTTCAGCCTGCCAGTTTCCGGAAATAATGGGTTCCGTTCCGCTCCTCAGCCAGCTCCACCTTGTCGCCGATCTTCACGCGCTCTCCCGCGATCCGTACGGTTAAGCGGCCTCCGCCGTCGAGCGACACGATCGCCAACTGATAGGGCGCATCCGCCACAAACTCCGCCGGGGCCGCGTGAACCACGGTTTCGGTGTAGACCACCCCCGTGCTCACATCCCCCCCAGCACAGTGACCACCGCAGTCGCTCCCGATCCGCCTAGGTTCTGTGCCAGCCCCAGTGAATGGCGATCCAGTTGAAGCTCGCCTGCCTCCCCACGAATCTGCATCGCGACGTCGCAGATCTGGCCGACGCCGGTCGCGCCGACCGGGTGACCTTTGGCCTTCAGCCCGCCGCTGGCGTTCACCGGACGCTCGGCGCGCAGACACGTGCGGCCTTCGAGCACATACGGTCCGCCTTCACCTTTCTTCACGAACCCCAGATCTTCCGTTGCCACAATCTCGGCGATGGTGAAGCAGTCGTGCACTTCGGCGAACTCGATATCACGGGCGGTCACGCGCGCCATCTTGTACGCCTTCTCCGCGGCCTCGCGAACCGCCCAGAAGGTGGTGATGTCGGCTTTCGCATCCAGTGCGACGTAATCGGAAGTCTGCGCGATGCCCAGAATCCGCACCGGCTGATCGGTGAACTCAGACGCTCGCTCGAGCGGCGCGATGATCACCGCTGCCGCCCCGTCACTGATCAAGGAGCAATCGAACACCGTGAGCGGCTCCGATATCGGTTTGCCGGCCAAAGCCTGCTCCATAGTGATCACCTTGCGCATGTGCGCCAGCGGATTCTTCGCGCCATTAGCGTGATTCTTTACGGCTACCGCGGCCATATGCTCGCGCGTGGTTCCGTACTGCTGCATGTGCCGCCGGGCAATCATCGCGAAGAGCGCGGGAAACGTGGCCCCCGCGCGCCCCTCTCCGGCCATATCCCCTGCCCCAGCCAGGATTTCGGTGACTTTGGGGGTGGACTGCGAGGTCATCTTCTCGACGCCCGCCACCAGGACGATATCGTTCAGCCCGGCCGCTACGCTCGAAACCGCGTGGAAGAACGCCGAGCCGCTGGACGCGCACGCAGCTTCAAATCGGGTGCACGGGACGCCGGTGATCCCCAAGCTGTTGGAGATGTACGGAGCCAGGTGATTCTGGCCTACAAACGACGGTCCGGCGAAGTTGCCGAGGTAAAAAGCCTCAATCTGTGAAGGACTTACGCCCGCGTCCTCCAGGCATTTTTCACCCGCCTCTACCGCTAACGAACGCAGCGTACGGTCCGGGAACGCGCCGAACGCCGTCTTGCCAATCCCCACAATCGCAACCGGCCTCATATATCATTAGGATATCGTGACCGCCGATAGACAATAGACTGGCGGGCCAGACTGCACGTTCGGGCGTCCTTCCGCGTCAACCGTATGCGGGGTGAATCTGCCCCAGGATGGCGATGACCAGTCTGTTAGCGGTCACTGAACGCGTGATGAGCGAAACGCCCGGATCCACCCGGTACGACGAAGCTCCACTCTCCTCGGAGCAGCAGGGCCGATTTGTGACCGACAACATGCGCCGCGTGTTCCTGCTGATCTATCGCGTGGTGGGCAACGTGGCCGACGCGCAGGATCTTACCCAGGAAGCCTTCATTAAAGCGCTGCAGCGCCAGGATCAGTTGAAAGATCTGGACAAAGCCGCGCACTGGCTCTCGCGCATCGCCACCAACACCGCGATCGATTTTCTGCGCCGTTCGGGGCGGGTGAGTTTCTCCGACTTGGAGACGTTGCCAGAGCCCGTACTCCGGTCGCGCCTGGAGAGTCCGGAACAGCGCGTCTTGCGCAGAGAACACCGCGAGCGTCTGGAGGAGGGCCTGGAAGTCTTGACTGCGCGCGAAAAAATGGCGCTGCTGCTGCGCGACGTCGAGGATCTGCCGGCCGAGGAAGTGGCCCTGCGGCTGAACTGCTCGAAAGCCACGGTGCGTTCGCACATCGCGAATGCGCGCGTGAAGCTGCGCCGTTATATGGAGCGCAAAAAGATATGAACCGGGGGCATTTTATCAAACATGTCGCCGAAACCGATCTGGCTCTCTACGCTTCGGGCGACCTGCCTTTGGCTCGCAGGCTGGCAGCCGGATGGCATGTGCGCGGATGCGAAGAATGCCGCGCGCTGGTGCAAGCGTTCCGC
>JAOAPR010000335.1 GCA_025463005.1 Bryobacterales bacterium
GTCGTGAAGGCCTGGTCCTACGGTCTCGACCGTTATCTGCTGCTCTATGGCGACAACGGCGTCGTCGTCGGCGCAAGCTACACCGATGTACATTTGGGGCTACCCGGCCTGTGGCTATTGATCGGGCTTTCGATCATCGCGGCGTTCGCCGCGTGGGCAAATCTCTGGGTGCGCACTTACCGGCTTCCTGCCGCCGCGTTCATACTCGTCGGCCTCGGCTCTTTCGTGCTGTCCGGCGCAGTCCCTGCCCTGTTCCGGCACTTTTTCGTTAAACCAACCGAGTTGCAGTTGGAGAAGCCCTACATCGAACGCAACATCGCGCTTACCAGGCAGGCATACAATCTCGATCAGATCGCAGCCAAGCCGTTTGCCGCCGAACAGAAGCTTACCCTCAAGACGCTAGAGGCCAACAAGGCAACAATCGAAATTATCAGGCTGTGGGATTGGTTGCCATTGTCGGATACCTACGCACAGCTGCAAGAGATCCGCACCTATTACAAATTCCATGTTCTTTACGTTGATCGCTACTGGCTCAATGGTTCCTACCAAAGCGTAATGCTCTCGGCCCGTGAACTGCGGCCCTCCTTGCTGCCGCCGAACGCCCAGACATGGGTTAACCGCCACGTGCTGTTTACTCACGGCAATGGCGCGGTGATGAGCCCGGTCACCCGCAAGAGCACTGAAGGACTGCCGTTCTTCTATTTGCGGGATATTCCTCCTGTTGCGGATGGAGGTCCCAAAATCGACGAACCTCGCATCTATTACGGCGAAGAGAGCGACGACTACGTCATCGTCAACGGGACCACACCCGAGTTCGATTATCCGAAGGGGAAAGACAACGTCTATGCGTTCTATGACGGCGCCGGCGGCGTTCCGATCGGAGCGATGGCGTGGAGAACGCTCTTCGCTTACTACTTCAACGACCCGAACCTACTTCTTTCAAGTTACATCACGACCGACAGCCGGATTTTGATCCGGCGCAATATCAAGGAACGGGTGCACACGATCGCTCCATTCCTCAGGCTCGATCATGATCCCTATCTAGTTATCAGCAATGGGCAGATGTTTTGGATGCAGGACGCCTACACGACGAGTTCCTACTTCCCCCCTGCGCAGCCTGCGCAAGATCTCGATCTCAACTACATTCGCAATTCGGTGAAGATTACTGTCGATGCCTATAACGGTATCGTCGATTTCTATCTGATCGACCCCGGCGACCCGATTGCCGCGACCTACCAGCGCATCTTTCCGAGCTTGTTCAAGCCATTTACGGCGATGCCTCCAGACTTGCAGAAGCACATTCGCTATCCGGAGGATATGTTCTTGATTCAGGCGCGGCTGTATCAAACCTACCACATGGAGGCGGCCGAAGTTTTCTATAACCGCGAGGATCTTTGGCAGTTCCCGCGACAGCCGGGCGGCGACGGCACCTCAATGATGACCCCTTACTATATCATCATGCGGCTGCCCGGCGAGCCGCAGGCCGAGTTCTTCCTCATGCTTCCCATGGTACCGAGTCGCCGCGACAACATGATAGCGTGGCTCGCTGCGCGTTGCGATGCGCCCGACTACGGCAAATTGATCGTCTACGAGTTCCCCAAGGACAAGCTCGTCTACGGACCGTTTCAGATCGAAGCGCGGATCAATCAGAATACGGAGATATCGCAACAACTCACGCTGTGGAATCAGATGGGCTCGCGAGTGATCCGCGGCGCGAACTTGCTTGTGATTCCAATCGAGAACTCGATTCTTTATGTATCGCCGCTCTATTTGCGAGCGGAGCATGGACATCTGCCGGAGCTGAAACGTGTGATCACAGCCTACGGTGAACATGTAGTAATGAAGGAGACGCTCGCCGAGGCCTTGGCAGCGCTGTTCATAGAACCCGGTGCAGCGCCGGCAACCTCAAGCACGACAGAGGAGATGCCCCTCACAAGCCCGGCGGCAAGTCCGGCACAGGAGGCGCTCGATCGCTACAATAAAGCAGTAGAGCGATTGAAGTCCGGGGAGTGGAAAGGCTTTGGCACGCAGTTCGATGCACTGCACGAGCTTTTGGAGGACATGAACCGACACTCCACCGGCCATTAGTGCCCCGAATCCGGATTCTCGCACCTACCCGGTGGGGCCCCAAGGTCTGATGTGGATCAAACTCGGAAGTGGCAGCGCTTCTACGCTACTTCTGCTCTGCCCCCAAAACCGGACATCAGCCGGGTTCTTCGATGCCGCACCATGAGGCGACGCGACTTGTCGCGATAGGCCAAGGTGTCAAGGTATCACCCTTCCGGGCCGCCTTGCTGCGCCCCACTGTCTTGCGTACCTCAAACATCCCTCGGTTTTCCCACCCCGTGTGAGAAGCATAAAGGGTGTGATGCCCAGCTTCGGGGCCTTTGAGAATGTAAACCCCGCCCCGATTGGCTGGCTAACCCAACACCATCGCCGTCTCCCAGACTTTCTGCTTATATCACCGCCTATCTTGGAGATATGTCATGCCTTCTGAACTTCGCTCGCCGCGCCTCGCTGTTCTAATTGATGCGGACAATGCTTCCGCGAAGATCGTGGATGGACTGTTCGAGGAGATTGCGAAGATCGGAGAGGCAAGCGTTCGCCGCATTTACGGCGACTTCTCCAATCCTCGCTCTAAGTGTCTGTCCGAAGAGTTCTTGAATCATATGAATCATATGTGATTCAAGGGTGGTGGCCAGATTCGAGGAGGGGTCACCGATGTGGACGAGCAAGAACCG
>JAOAPR010000256.1 GCA_025463005.1 Bryobacterales bacterium
CTCCAGTCGAAATTGTCCGTGGAACTGCGCTGAAACGGCTGGAGCCGCTCGGGCCGTTCGACCTGCGGACCTTCGAGGAAAGCGGCCGTTACGTCGCTCGGACCGGCTTTGACTTTTACGCGCGCGCGGAGCCGGGCGTCCACCGCATCGCCGGTCTCGGTCGGTTTCTCAAACAGCGACGCGAGATCGCCTGTTCCGCCGATGTTGGCCAGATGGATCCGCTGGCCACCCACCGTGAACTCCACCTCGTGCGCGAATTCCAGACCGCGCATGATGTTCAAGTTAGTGCGATACAGCTTGGCCTGGAACACGTACTCGCCGTCCAGCGGAAAATTGTAATGCACCAAAATTCCGCCGACCGTTCCGAGCGGCAGTCCCTCGATGTGCTGGTTCTGAGAGAGGTCCTGGCGAATCCGGTAGGTGGCGCTGGCCGCTTTCACGTTAGTATCGCCGATCGCCAGAGCGCTGATGCTCGCCGCCGCCGACAGGTAGCGTTCCTGAAGTGATGGAGATAAGTTCAGGACATCGGAAATATTATCGAAACCGAAGGCCGCGTCGTCGGGGGGCAGCAGCGTCGCGGCGTCCACTTCGAGCGCGAGCAAGTCGCGTATGGCGTTGGCATACTCGGTGCGATTCATGCGGTGGAGCAGGGGACGCCCGGCGTAGGGCCTGGCTTGAGCGGCGCTATCCAGCTTTGTCTCCATCCACGAGGCGAATTTCTGCGATGCAACCGCATCCGGACGGGGCATCCCTGGGGGCGGCATCGCACCGGTGCGCAGCTTCCGCACCACCTTTTCCCAGGTCTCGGCGTCGGCCGGAACTTTCGAGAGGTCCATCGTGTCCAGCGTGAGTCCGGCGGTCTTCAGGCGCTGGTTGTGGCAGGTGACGCAGTATTGGTCAAGGAGCTGCGTGTTTTGCCCCGAGCAAATGCTCCCCAGCAGCGCGGCAGCGATCCACAGGCTCTTCGGCACCTATTCCCCTAGGCTGAATCCTAACGTAGGGCGTTCTCCGAGGCAACCCGGTTGGATCAAAGGGTGATAATGGGGGCTCACCCCATTTCCGGGGAATCAGCCCATGAGCATCCCTTACGACGCCATCATTATTGGCACGGGACAGGCCGGTCCGCCGCTGGCCGGACGCCTCACCGCCAAAGGGATGAAGGTCGCGATCACTGAGCGCGGACTGTTCGGCGGAACGTGCGTGAATACCGGATGCATCCCGACCAAAACCATGGTCGCGAGCGCGTATGCGGCCCGTTTGGCCAATCGCGGGCCGGAATACGGTGTCGCGACCAGGCCGCCCGTGGGCGTCGACATGAAACGAGTCAAAGCGCGGAAGGACGAAATATCCGGGCAATCGCGACAGGGCGTGGAAACCGGGTTGCGAAAGATGGCGAACTGCACGGTATACCAGGGCCATGCCAAGTTCGAATCGCCGCACGAAGTCAGCGTCGGAGACGTCAACCTGACCGCCGACAAGATCTTCATTAACGTGGGGGCACGCGCGGTGGTGCCGAAAATCCCGGGACTGGATCAAATTCCTTATCTCACCAACAGTTCAATGATGAAGCTGGATTATCTTCCAAAGCATCTCATCATTTTGGGCGGTAGCTACATCGGACTGGAGTTCGGCCAGATGTTCCGGCGCTTCGGCAGCGAGGTGACAATCATCGAAATGGGGCCGCGGCTCGTCTCGCACGAGGACGAAGACGTATCCGCTGCGATCCTGGATATTCTTCAGCGCGAAAGCATCCAGGTTTGCATCGGCACGAAATGCAAAGGCTTCGCAAAACAGGGAGACGAGATCATCGCCAGCTTTGATCGCGATGGAGTGAGCGTAGAGATCCGCGGCTCGGACCTGTTGCTGGGGGTCGGGCGACGCCCGAATACCGACGACCTCGGACTAGAAAAGGCCGAAGTGGCGGTCGATGCCCACGGGTACATTCTGGTCGACGATCAGCTCCGTACAAACGTTCCCGGCATTTGGGCGCTGGGGGATTGCAACGGCAAGGGCGGGTTTACCCACACGTCGTATAACGATTTCGAGATCGTTGCGGCGAATCTTCTCGATAACGACCCGCGCAAGGTCAGCGACCGCATTCGTACTTACGCTTTGTTCATCGATCCGCCGCTGGGTAGGGCCGGGATGACCGAGAGAGAAGCCAGACGCAGCGGCCGGAACGTATTGATGGGAAAGCGCTTGATGACAAAGGTCTCGCGCGCCGTAGAAAAGGGCGAAACATTGGGTTTTATGAAGGTTCTCATAGATGCGGACACACAGCGGATAATGGGCGCTGCCATTCTGGGCACAGGCGGGGATGAAGTCATCCACTCCATCCTCGATGTGATGTATGCTGACAGGCCGTATACAGTGATCAAGCGAGCGATGCATATCCATCCGACTGTGTCTGAACTGATTCCGACTATATTGGGAGAGCTACAGCCTTTAGCCGCGGGCCGGTGATCCAGTGATGCTTGTTACCCAAGACAAAATCGGAAAGTATCAAGAACTGCTTCGCCGTCTGGATCAGGCGCGCGCGCAAACCGATAAGTTGTTCGATCTCGTCAGGCCGGATTCTCTGTATGACCGTCCCATTCCCGAGCGGCATCGGATCGTTTTCTATATCGGCCACCTTGAAGCCTTCGATTGGAATTTGCTGCGGCCTGTGGCATCGAGTATGCCGCCGTTCGATGCAGAATTGGACCGGCTCTTCGCCTTCGGTATCGATCCGGTGGATGGTGGGCTGCCCTCCGATCAGCCGTCCGACTGGCCTGCGCTCGAGCAAGTTCGTCGCTACGGCGCGCGTATTCGCGAATCGCTCCACAGGAGCCTCGATCGTCCCGAGAGTGTTTCCGACACACTTCTGAACACAGCAATTGAACACCGGCTTATGCATGCGGAGACGCTGGCGTACATGCTGCACCAGCTACCGCTCGAAAAAAAGATCCGGCAGCCGCAGGCTTTTACTGAGCGCGGCCAGCCACGTCCTGAGACGATTGAAATCCCGGATGGGTGCGTCACGCTTGGACTCTCTCGTCACGACCAGCAATTCGGCTGGGACAACGAATATGAAGCTCACCCTGTGAGTGTTCCGAGGTTCGCCATGGACCGATACAAAGTGACTAACGGCCAGTACCTCGAGTTCGTACGGGCGGGGGGATATCAGGATCGGAGTTTGTGGACTGCGGCAGATTGGGAATGGAAGACCGCGCATGATATTTCGCATCCCGGCTTTTGGAATCCAATCGGCGACGGCTGGCATCTAAAAACAATGTTCGAGGAGATCCCGTTACCGCTTTCCTGGCCGGTTTACGTAAGCCACGCTGAGGCCGCCGCTTATGCCCGATGGGCCGGCAAACGATTGCCGACCGAGGCGGAATGGCAGCGCGCAGCATATGGGTCGCGCAGCGGCGCTGAAAGGGCATTTCCCTGGGGCGAGCAGATGCCGGGTGCGGAGCATGGGTATTTCGACCACGAGCGTTGGGATCCCGCGCCGGTCGATGCTTTCCCGAGCGGACGAAGCGCGTTCGGATTGGACGGGCTCCTCGCGAATGGTTGGGAGTGGACCTCCAGCCCCTTCGAGCCATTCCCCGGATTCCGGGCGTTTCCGTTTTACGAAGGCTACTCCGCCAATTTTTTCGATGGCAAACATTACGTGATGAAAGGCGGATCGCCGCGCACGGATAGAAGCATGCTTCGGCGGTCTTTCAGAAACTGGTTCCAGCCCCACTATCCATATGTGTACGCGGGATTCCGCTGCGCTAGTGGGTCAAAATAAAGGCGGTTATGAGAACAAGCGCGATTGTTGCAAGAGCGGCGGGCGAATTTGCCACCGACATACGAAACGGACTCACCAAACCCGGGCAGAAAGAATTGCCGTCCAAGTATCTTTATGACACCATCGGCTCGAAACTTTTCGAAGTGATCGCCGAGCTTCCGGAGTACGGCCTGACGCGCGCGGATGAGCGGCTGATTCGGGGACACGCGCGGGAAGTGGTGGAGCGGATCGCAGGCGATGTGGTGCTGTGCGAGCTGGGCAGCGGAAGCGGAACCAAGACCCGCTGGATTCTGGAGGCGCTCTCCCGCCGCCGCCATACATACTACTTTCCGATCGAGATTTCGTCCGCGGCGCTGGCGGTTTGTCGACGGGAATTGGCCGATATTGATTCCGTCGGAATCGTGGGCCTGGAACGCGAATATCTCGACGGGCTCCTGGAAGTGGCTGCGCGCAGGCGCGATGGCCAGCGGATTCTGGTACTGTTTCTCGGCAGTACAATCGGAAACTTCAGCCATCCGGCGGACGTGAATTTTCTCCGGAATGTCCGGATGATTCTCAAAACCGGCGATGCGATGCTGCTGGGAACAGATCTCGAAAAGCCGGTATCCCAAATCCTCCCGGCATATGACGATCCCCTGGGAGTCACGGCCGCATTCAATCTCAATCTTCTGGTCCGTATCAACCGGGAGCTGGACGCTGATTTCGAGCTGAACCGGTTCCGTCACTTGGCGCGATTCAATTCCGACACGGGAAGCGTCGAAATGCATCTGCAGTCATTGCAGCAGCAAACCGTTACGATACATGCCGCTGATTTGCAGATCGCGTTCCAGGCCGGCGAAACCATCTGGACCGAGAATAGCCACAAGTATTCTCACGAAGAGATTGCGTGCCTGGCCGAGGTTGCTGGATTCCAGTGCGAAGCCCAGTGGATCGATCACGAATGGCCCTTCGCCGAAAGCCTCTTCGTGGTGACCTAAGAGTGGGCTCACTGCAAGAACATGGAATAATGCTCTTGCATGGCCCTGGTTGAGTTTCGCGGCGTCTCGTACGAGATTTCGGGGAAACCCATCCTCTCGGATGTGAGCCTCGGCGTCGAGGCCGGTGAAACTCTCGTGCTTCTCGGCCGCAGCGGCTCCGGCAAGACCACGGCGCTCAAGATGATCAACGGCATGCTGTTCCCGACCCGGGGAGAGGTGTTGGTCGACGGCCGTCCGACCACCGAATGGGATCCGATCCGGCTGCGGCGACGGATAGGGTATGTGATCCAGGAAGTCGGGCTCTTTCCCCACTTCACCGTCGGCGACAACGTCGGTTTAGTTCCAAAACTGGAGGGCTGGAGCGCGACGGATATCGAGCGTCGCGTGAACTTGCTCCTGGAGAAAGTTGGGATGCCGCCCGGCGAGTTCCGGTCGCGCTATCCGCGGCAGCTCTCCGGGGGACAGCGCCAGCGAGTCGGCGTAGCGCGGGCTCTGGCGGCCGATCCGCCCGTGCTGCTGTTCGATGAACCATTCGGCGCGCTGGATCCGGTGATGCGGTGGGAATTGCAGCAGCAGTTCCTGAACTTGCGGCGCGACTTTCAGAAGACTTCCATTTTCGTGACGCACGACGTGCGGGAAGCTTTGCTGCTAGGGAGTAATATCGCGCTGCTGGCGGGCGGGCGCCTGGATGTCATAGCTCCGCCGCAGGAATTCCGAAGGGCGCGGAGCGAGGAAGCTCGCGCCTTCCTAGGATGCCTAGACAATTGATGGACAAAACATGATGCGCTCTGACCTGTGGGGCGAAATCTTCCGCCTTACGGCGGAGCACCTGATTCTGGTGCTGAACGCGATGGTGCTGGCGATCGCTATCGGGGTGCCGCTCGGAATCTACTTATCTCGTAAACCTGTCGCGCGGCCGTGGATGCTCGGATTCTCGAGCATCATGCAGACTATTCCCAGCCTGGCGTTGTTCGGCTTTTTGATCCCGATTCCATTCATTGGCGGAATCGGCAAACGCACCGTGATCGTGGCGCTGGTGCTGTATGCGCTGCTTCCGATTCTGCGGAACACTCTGGTCGGGATCCTTGGCGTAGAAGCCGCGATTTCCGATTCAGCGGTGGCGATGGGAATGACCGACGGACAACTATTGCGTCAGGTCCAGATCCCGCTTGCGGCGCCGACCATCATGGCCGGTATTCGCGTGGCCACCGTCACTACCATCGGCACGGCGACGATTGCCGCGGCCATCGGAGGCGGCGGCCTGGGCGTTTTCATCTTTCGCGGCGTCGCGTCCGTGGATACAGGGCAGATCCTGGCAGGAGCGGTGCCGGCCGCATTGATCGCGCTCGCGGCAGACTGGGGGTTGGGATGGGTCGAACGAAAATTATCGCCAGCCTGACGCTGAGCCTTGCGCTAATCGGTGCGCTCGCGTTGTGGTCCATGAGGAATCGCGGTATTCGCGTGGGGTCGAAGAACTTCACGGAACAGGTTGTGCTGGGCGAGATCATCGCACAGCATCTGGAACATCGGCTTCATCAAACTGTAGAACGTCGCCTGAACCTGGGCGGAACTTTGTTAGCGCACGGGGCCTTGCTCAACAAGGAAATCGATCTGTACCCGGAGTACACGGGAACGGCCCTGACCGCAATTCTTAAGGAACTTCCCGACAACGACCCGGCGCGAGTTCTGGCGCGTGTTCGATCCGAATATATAAATCGGTTTCACGTCGATTGGCTGGATCCGCTCGGCATCGACAATACTTTCGCGATGGTCGTGAGCGGGCCCGACGCTCGCGCCAGGCACTTGGAGAATTTGACGGACGCATCCAGGTTGAGCTCCGGTTGGGCGCTCGGCGTAGGTTACGAGTTCCAGCAACGGCCGGACGGCTTAGCCGCGCTGGACCGGACCTATCATCTGCGCTGGACGGGATCTCCCAAGAGCATGGATCTCGGACTGCTGTACAAAGCGCTCGAGGGGAACCAGGTCACTATGATCGCGGCCAACGCCACCGACGGCCTGCTTTCGAAACTGGACCTGAAGGTTCTGGCGGACGATCAGCATGCGTTTCCGCCGTATCAGGTGTCGATCGCCGCTGGCGAAGAGCGGTTGCGCGAAACGCCGGGCATGCGCGAGGCGCTGCAGGAACTGTCGGGCAAATTCACCAACCAAGCCATGCAGCAACTCAATTATCAAGTGGACGGCGAGCATCGCCCGGTATCGCAAGTGGCCGCAGAATTCTTGAAGCAGGCCGGACTACAGTAAGCTGATCGACATGGCCAACAGCAAACCTTTGCGCGAACAATTGGTGAAGCTCCTAGAAGGCGGACAGGCGCACGTAACGTTTGAAGCCGCGGTCAAGGGTATTCCGGCCGCGCTGCGCCGAAAAAGGCCCAAGGGGGCCGAGCATTCGCCGTGGGAGATCGTCGAGCACATGCGCATCGCCCAGTGGGACATCCTGGAATTCAGCCGTGATGCGAAACACGTTTCACCCGAATGGCCCACCGAGTACTGGCCGAAAACCAAAGAGCCGCCGAATGACAAGGCTTGGACTAAGAGTATCCGTGCTTTCTCTGCCGATCTGGAAGCCATGTGCAAACTGGTGGCGGCGGATTCGACCGATCTGTACGCTGCTATCCCGCACGGCGATGGGCAGACGATCCTGCGCGAGGCGCTGCTACTGGCGGATCACAATGCGTATCACATCGGTCAACTTGTGCTGGTGCGGCGACTACTTGGCGCGTGGAAGTAGCCGGAACTCTGCGTGAGGCGCAATCACGCTTAGCAACGACTTGGTGGCGCTCACCTGGCTGATCGAATTGTTGGCAGCCTCGGCCAGAACAACCTCCGCGATATCGCCGAAATCCTCGTTCGCGATGGCCATCGCGACCAGCGCCACTTGAAGCGGCGGCAGGCTGGGATTAAAAGCCGCATTTTCGATGTATGACCCGCGATAGATGTTTCCGCGGCGCGAGCGGATAGCGACTCCCGACGGGGAGTTGGAATACGGAGCGTAGGCATTCGCGGCGGCGTAGCGGGCAGCCCGCACCGGATCACCCTCGACATTTTCGATCGCGATCTTGGTTCGGGTGAGCGGACCCTCAGTCACATTCAGGTCGCCTGGGCCAAACGGGTATGGCAGGAGCGCGGTCAGTTCGGTCGGCGCCTGGCCCGCCAGGAGAATCGTAAGTTCGCGGCCCTCGGAAAATTCGTACAGGAATTGGCGGCAGTGCCCACATGGAGGTGCGCTCACGGCGATCGCGTCGATCCCGGGCTCGTCATGCATGAACGCATTTGACAGGGCGGCTTGCTCGGCATGCACCGTCTGGCTGAGGCTCTGTCCGGGAAATTCGAGATTCCCTCCGAGGTAGAGCGCGCCGGACGTGCCTCGGACAACTGCACCTACGCGGAAATTTGACAGCACCGGACGCGCGTACGATTGGGCTTGCGCAAGCAACTCAAGCATGCGTTTTCTTAAGCGTATCGGGGCAGTTCGCGCGACAGGTACCGCGCGAGGCTGTCGTCCTCGGTCAGCGCGACCAGAGCGTCCAGAGCGATCTCAGCCGCCAGCTCTTCTCCGGCCATGCCCCATTCGTTGGTGTGGCGGTTAGCGAACACGGCGTTGATGGCGCCAGCGGGTAGTCCACCGCCTTCCGTTGCGCACCACACGAACAGATCCGAGGCTTCCATGGAGTAACAGACCGCTCCGAGACGAAGGACTTCCTGATGCCGCGCCTGCATGCGCTCGGGAACAGCGCCGAACAGGTTCGGCCTACCCTGGCCGGTATAGAAGTCGCTGGTGGTGCATTCGACGCCCGAGTGGAATCGGCCGGGCGCTTTCGCATTAGCGGCCCGATGCAATGCGCTCACCACGCGCCAATCGGCGACCGCGGGATACTCAGGCGGGGCCCAATCGTCCGCTGTCCGGTCGAAGCGAATGGCGGCGGTCGGAATGATGACGTCGCCGACTTTCGATTCGCGAACCAAGCTGCCGCACGATCCCACGCGAATGAAAATCCGAGCGCCGCTCTGGGCCGCCTCGGGGAGCACGATACCCATCGAAGGCCCGCCCATTCCGGAGGTGGTCACCGAGACTTCGATATCGCGGTATTTTCCGGTATGCGAGACCAGGCCGCGAGCGTCGTTCGAAAAGTGCCGCGCGCCTTTCAGATATTTCTCGGCGATCATGTCCGCACGGCCGCGTGCGCCCACGATCAGGCATAGCGCCGCCAGGTCGCCGGGGCCTGTGTGGGTGTGATAGTGCACGCCTCCGGCTGCTTTAGGGCTGTCCGCGCGGTCCATGATTCTCACAAGAATAGCAAGCGCTACGAAACTCTGAAGCTGTTAGCCTGGAAAGTCGAGATCCCCATGCCTATTGCGAGCGTCAATCCTGCCACTGGACAACTCCTTCGAAGCTTTGAGCCGCTTTCGGACTCGCAGATCGAAGCCAAGATTCAAACCGCCGTGGACAGGTTTCCCAAATTTCGCAAGCTGCCCTTTGCGGATCGCGCTCGGATGATGAGTAAGGCCGCAGACATTCTGGAAGGCGAGAAAGAAACCTTGGGCCGCCTGATGACCACGGAGATGGGCAAGACGCTTTCGTCCGCGATCGCGGAAGCCGCAAAATGCGCGACAGCTTGCCGCTACTACGCGGAAAATGCCGAGCGCTTTCTGGCCGATGAAGTGGTGGAAACCGGCGCCAGCCGCAGTTATGTTCGATACCAGCCATTGGGCGTGATCCTGGCCGTGATGCCGTGGAACTTTCCGTTCTGGCAGGTTTTCCGATTCATCGCACCGAGCCTGATGGGGGGCAACGTGGGCCTGCTGAAGCACGCCTCGAATGTTCCCCAGTGCGCGCTAAAAATCGAAGAGATTCTCCTGCGCGCGGGTTTTCCGGAGGGCGCCTTCCAGACTCTGCTGATCGGAGCGAACCAGGTGGACCGCATTCTTAGCGATCCGCGAGTTGCGGCGGCCACGCTCACGGGAAGCGAGGGAGCCGGGGTGCAGGTCGGTGTCGCCGCTGCGAAGGGAATCAAGAAAGTTGTGCTGGAGCTGGGCGGCAGCGACCCGTTCATCGTGATGCCCAGCGCGAATCTGGATGACGCGGTCTCCACCGCAGTCAAGGCGCGGATTGTGAACAACGGGCAGTCCTGCATCGCGGCCAAAAGGTTCATCGTTTCCGAGCAAATCGCCGATGCGTTCGAGCGCAGTTTCGTCAGAGCGATGGAGGCGCTGAAGGTCGGCGATCCCATGCAGCCGGAGACCGAGCTCGGCCCGTTGGCGTCGGCCGACGCGGTTGCCACGCTGGATGCCGACGTTCAAAAAACCGTTGCTGGAGGCGCGCGCGTGCTGACCGGCGGAAAACCGGTCGACCGGGCTGGCAGTTTCTACGCCCCCACGGTGCTGACCAATATCCCCAAAGAATCGCCCGCCTACCGCGAAGAATTGTTCGGTCCGGTAGCCAGTGTCTTTCGAGTCAAGAACATTGATGAAGCGATTCAGATCGCCAATGACAGCCGGTTCGGTCTAGGAGCGAGCGCCTGGACCAACGATCCGGCCGAGCGTGAGCGCTTTGCGAATGAGATCGAGGCGGGAATGGTCTTCATCAACCAGATGGTCGCTTCCGACCCTCGTATGCCGTTTGGCGGTGTCAAGCACTCTGGTCACGGCCGCGAACTGGGGGTCCACGGAATTCGGGAATTCATGAACGCCAAGACGGTGTGGATCAAATAATCAGCAGCCGTGTTCTTTGCGATGGTCAGAAAGGGCCTTAAATGCGCGTTCTTTGGCCTGCATGGCATTCTCCAAATCCCGATCCAGGCCCATAAGGGATTCTTGGGGAACGGCGTGGAGCGCATCCAGCAACTTATCCGAACACTCGATAATGTCGTCAAGTATACGCGCGGCTTCGACGGTCAGCTTGTCCCGCTCCGAGCAGTCCACAGGACAGATTAAAGCTGGAAACGCTATACGTCAACGACCATAAAAAAACAGTAGTACTAGTATTGGTTCCGCGCGCGTCCGCAAACGGCGCAGGGGTTAGACTAGAACGATGGCGAATTTGGGATTTGTTGGCCTGGGGGTGATGGGCGGGGAGATGGTCGGCCGGCTGTTGGACAAAGGCCACACCGTCACAGGTTACAATCGCACTACATCGAAGGCCCAGCGCCTGATCGACCGCGGCATGAAATGGGCCGATTCGCCCCGCGCGGTTTGCGCCGCGGCCGATGTGACGCTGTCGATGGTCACCAACTCCGCGGCTCTCGGGCAGGTATTCGCTGGACCGGATGGAATGCTCGCCGGATTGAGCCCCGGCAAGGTTCTGGTCGACATGAGCACGGTGAGCCCTGCGGTAAGCCGCGCCCTGGCCGCTCAGGTCCGCGAAAAGGGTGCAGATATGTCGGATGCGCCGGTCTCGGGAAGCGTGATCACCCTGCAACAGGGAAAACTTTCGGTGATGGTCGGTGGGCGGCCTGAAACCTTCGAGCGGTTGAAGCCATTGCTGCTCGACATCGGCCCGAAAGTCACGCACGTAGGCGAGAACGGTCTTGCGCTGGTCATGAAGATCGCGATCAACCTGAGTCTTGCAGTTCAGATGCTGGCGTTCTCGGAAGGCGTGCTGCTCGCCGAGAAAAGCGGGATTGCCCGCGAGACGGCGGTCGACGTGATGACTCACAGCGTGATCGGCTCGCCGATGGTGCAATACCGCGGTCCGTTCGTGCTCAAAATGCCCGATGAAGCGTGGTTCGATGTCAACATGATGCAGAAGGATATGCTATTAGCATTGGAGTTGGGCCGCCAAGTGGACGTGCCTTTGCCGACCACCGCCGCGACCAATGAAATGCTGACGGCTGCGAGAGGCATGGGCCTTGCAAAGAAAGATTTCGCCATCCTTTTCGAAGCACTGGCGCGAATGTCTGGAGTGAGCAAATGAGCACTGTGATTGCGGGGTCCGCGCCCGATGCGGCCATCGACCACAAACTGTATCTGCGCATGTACCGGCGGATGGTGATGATCCGTCTGTTCGAAGAGCAGGTCAACGATCTCTATACCCGCGCTCTGATGCCCGGCCTCGCGCACCTCTATATCGGCGAGGAGGCAATCGCAGTGGGTGTTTGCGAAGCGCTGCGGCCGGACGATTACATCACCAGCACGCATCGCGGCCACGGGCATTGCCTGGCGAAGGGCGCCGCTATCGACCGGATGTTCGCCGAGCTGCTCGGCAAGGAAGCGGGATATTGCAAAGGCAAGGGCGGCTCGATGCACATTGCCGATCCCGACACGGGCAACCT
>JAOAPR010000263.1 GCA_025463005.1 Bryobacterales bacterium
GAGTTCCCGTTTTTCGGCTTCCTGCCGCTCCACCCGATCGCGATATTCCAGCCGCTCTCCGCAGATCAGGTAGAGCCGGCGCAAGGCTTCAGTGTACTCTCCGCAGTGGAACAGAGTGTCCGTCAACGTTCCCTCGGGCGGTGCGTCTGCGCCCGGGACCCGAAGAATCCCCAGGCCGCAACTGTGAGGAAACGCGAATGCTTCGTAACGCTCGCTCAACTCCTCCCACAGGCGCCAGACACCAAAGTCCTGGTGCCGCATCGCGATATCGTGCATTAAGACGATCCCGCCCGGCTTGACCTTCGGAAGCCAGGTTTCGAAGTCGTGGCGCACGGCATCGTAAGTGTGCAGTCCGTCTATGTGGAGGATGTCAATCGACGCATCCTGAAACTGCTCCAACGCCTGGTCGAACGACATGCGTAACAGAGTGGAAAAACAGGCGTAGTGTTGTCGATTGTGCTCGGAAACCTCGCGAAACACTTCTTCTCCGTAATTTCCCACGTGGCTGTCACCGCGCCAGGTGTCCACTGCGAATGTTCGCGAGGGCAGATTACCCTCAGCCACCGCCTGGCAAAACGTGAAATACGACTGGCCGTAGTGAGCGCCCAGCTCTACGATGACCGATGGCCGAACCGCTGTGACCAGATCGTAGGCAAACGGAACATGGCCCGCCCAATCGCCAATTCCATGCGGACGGTAGTATCGTGGCTCAAAGTGAAGGGAGGGCATGTGCAACGCGGAAGCCATGAGAGTAAGAGATGTCATGAAACTCGAATGGTGATGCACGCAGGCTTCCAGAACTCGGGCGCTGATTCGACTGGATCGCTGACCCAGCCTCGGTTGAGAATCGGTCGCCAACGGTCAAGTTTCTGACGCGCTAAATTCCCCTGTTGTTCTTCGCGAAATCCGCCGAAATAACCGACAGCAAGGAGCCAAACGTGTCCCAGATATTGGAAGAAGCCACGGCGCTTTATCCTGCGCTCGAATCTCCGCTGATCAACGCCCACCATGCCGACGTTGCTCGGCCCTGGAGCGGGCTCGCGGAAGTCATTGTTGAGGTCCAACCGAATCCGGGTCTCGGTCCAGTGACTCTGGAAGTGTCCTTCGAAAACAATCCCACGGTTTTTGCTAAAGAGATCGCGGACCCGGGTATCTCGCAGGTCCGGCTCCGGCTTCACACTCACCTGTTGCCGGACGGTCCTGTGGTCATGGTCTTGACCGCGAAACAGGATAAGTTCATTTGGGACGCGGGCCTGTCGTTCCAAGTGAACAACTCTTCCTCACTTGGCTTAGCGGTGCGCGAGAGCTTGCAACGCCGGGGAACCCCGGTTGTGTTCGACGGACCATGCGACTCGCAATACTACGACTACAAAGACGCCGCGGTGGTCCCTTGGTTCGACCGAACTGACGCCCTGGAGTATCTGAAAACGCTGGCGGTAGAAGAAAACCTCACGCAACAAGAAGTGGGCAGGCTCAAAGACTTCCTCGAACGGGGTTTCATTGTCATGGAGGATTTCATCGACAAGGATCTCCTGCAGCAGGTCGGACTCGAGCTGGAAGACGCCATCGCCAAGAAGGTCCACGGCGCCGAGTGGGGTTCGAGCAAGCGGATTGAGCCTTTGCATACCGTGTATCCGGGAATCCGGAAGTTGTGGAAGTATGAGCCGATCTATCGGGTTCTCAGTTTGATTTTTCGATCTACTCCGCGAGCGTGCCAGACGCTAACCTACTTTTTTGGCAGCCAGCAGGACGCGCATCAGGATACGGTTCACTTGACTCCATTTCCCGCAGGCTACATGTGCGGGGTTTGGGTGGCGATCGACGACGTGCGGCCTGACTCGGGCGAGCTGGAGGTGTACGTGGGAAGTCATCGCCTTCCGCGCGTCTACATGAAGGATGCCGGTTGCCCGAAGGTCGACGGTGACTGGACGCAGCTTGGGAAACTCGTTGTTCCGCGGTGGCGCGAGATGGCGAACCAGCATGGGTTCGAGCGTATCCTGTATCGGCCGAAGGCCGGCAGCGTGCTGATCTGGCATGAGAACCTGATGCACGGCGGCACTGTCCGCAAAGATCCGTC
Organism: Bryobacterales bacterium; assembly: GCA_025463005.1. Classification (GTDB taxonomy): domain Bacteria; phylum Acidobacteriota; class Terriglobia; order Bryobacterales; family Bryobacteraceae; genus Palsa-187. Next base: position 2,078 of record JAOAPR010000263.1, read on the forward strand.
GCTATCACGCCGGTCGATCGTGTCCCACGTGTTTGCGGATGGGTGCATTTGTTTCTATGATTCTACCGGCTTGCTAGGACACATGGATCCCGTCGACCCGGCGTAGCTCAGTCGACCACGGTCAAGCTTCTGAGCCGCGAGTTTCCCCTGTTGTTTGTGCCTGAATCCGCCGAACAATCGTCAGCAAGGAGCCATCCGGCTATCCGTTCGGCACGAGGAGATGATCTTAGTGAAGCTAGATTCTGATCTACAATCCTGTTTGGCACCACCAACCGACCCCCTTACTATTTTCCGTTACCCCTGCTCCTGCGGCGAGATCTCTTTGCTAGGGCGCAGCAATGGTTACGTCCATTGTCGCCGGTGCGCCGCTACGCACCGTGCTTCGGCATCCGGCATTATCGATTTCTTCGGTAAAAAGACCGAACAGAACGCCTATTTCGATTCGCTTTACGAAGCTGGCCTTTTGCACAAGCGTGACGAACTCTCCAGCGAGTCGGCTCGAAGTAGTTATGAAAGCAGTTACGACAAAGCGCAGCAGTATCTCACCTTATGCGGCATCAATTCAGCGCGCCCGGTGACTGACCTCTGTATTCTCGACGTGGCATGCGGCTCGGGCTGGGTCACGGCAGGCCTCCTGCGCAATCCGATGGTGCAGAGGTGCCGATTCCACGCTTACGATATCTCGCCACACGGCTTGGAAATGCTGGCTAGATTCGCAGAAACGGTGCAATCTACCAATTTAGTGGAAATGTCTGTGCAGGACGCAAACCAGATGGTCTTCGAGGACGACACCTTCGATCTCGTCATTGGCAGCTCTGTGCTGCATCATTTTGATGATGTGCCTTTGTTCCTAGCCAAGTGTCGGAAAATCCTTAAGTCGGGCGGGGCGGCGGTATTTGGAGAGCCGTTCGCGATGGGATACGGCCTGGGCGTGGCTGCTTTGATGGTGGCGCAACGGCAACTCGGACTGCAGTATCCTGGTATCGACGCGGTGTATAAGGACATTTCGTACCGGGTTCAGCACCCGAACCTCGTTCAGAATCTGGTTGACAAGCACCTGTTCTTCCCGTCGTCGTTTCTTTCCATGGCCTTGAGTGCCGGCTTTGTGGACGTGACCTTTACGTCGGCGGCGCCGCGCGAGTATTATCGTGAGCGATTCATCGGCGAATTAATGGCTGAACGCAGCATCTCAGATCCCGCTCTGCTGGCGCGTGCCAACGAAATCTACCGCACATTTTTCGACGTATTCGACGCCGATAACTACGGAGAATCCGTTGGGGCGTTTGTCCAGGTCGTCTTGCGAGCCTAGCGTACACACGAAGACAGCGGAGGGCGAGCGATTCTCCGGAGACGAAGCCCGTATCCACATCGAACACGACTACTTTGTTGAGCTGGCGAGCCAAGCGGGACTACAGCTATTTCATGTGGTGGGCCGCGTCTACGGACAACAGGTTCTGGTGTTTGAGACTGCGGCGGCCTAGAACTGCCAAGCTCGCGCAGGTTTTCGGCTTTCGTCGTTGGCCTCAAACCAGTGATAGTAGGATTCGCTGGCCTCTGTGGCGCAAAACGGTTGGGGAAACGCATTGCGCAGGTCCCCGCGCTCGCGGTATCGCGTGCGATGTGCTTCCGTGATGGGCGCTCCATTGTCGAAGCGGCCGTATTTCCAGGGAATCGACGACATCTCGGTTTGTCCCATGCGCTCGCATTCCGTGAGATACCAATCCCGCAGCTCGCGGAGCACGGGCATTTGCGAGCCGTACTTGTTCAACATATCTTTCTGCGCGCCGCTGTCGAGCCCCGAAAAGTGATAAAAGATCACCGGCTGTCCATTGGCAGTCAGGCCGGAGTCAAGTGACCCTTCCACTGTGCGATGCGTGAGGTTCCAGGTGCACACGTTGTAGCCCGGATGGTGCAGAATCGCGACGCCCGGGAAGAAAGCCGGCGCCAGATCCACCCAGCGCTGATCCGTGAACAATCCATTGGGAATATCGTCGAAGCAGAAATATTGCAGCCGGCTGGCCCACCAGCGGGCAAATCGTTGGCCTTCAGCCGAATTCTTCACGCCCACAAATCCGAGATTGTAAATGCCGTGTTTGAGCACCGAGAACTCGTTGTCGAGGATCGCCTCGATCGTATTCTCGGGCGCAGTCAAGTGTGGCGTCAGCAGAATCGACGCCGAATTGAAGTGCTTGAGTAGGCCGTCCAGACGACGCAGAACCACCATATCGGGGTCAAAGTATAGAACCTCTGAGCAGCCCGGAAGATCGAGCAGCTTGAGCAGTGCGAAGCCTTTGATCCCAGTACTCACTTCGACGATGGAGTGCTCGAACAGCCACTGGTTGGCATTTTCGATGCCCAGGTCGTCGATGATCCACACGCGGTCGAACGGCTCGTTGGCAACATCGAACCCGTCGGGAAGCGCGTCGGAAATGAACAGATGGAAGATCGCTTCTGGCTGGCGCTGCTTTACGCTGTGCGCCAATACGCGAGCCTTGGGAATATAGTTGGCAATAATGCTGGTGTAGATATGTGTAGACATTGCGATGCCGCGTTCGATGATGCAAGTCCCTCGCCAGACCTAAGAAATTGATTCGATTGAGAACCCGGGACGGCTTGCCGCCGGGAATCAACTGTAAAGCGTCAAATTTCCGTCACTTATCCGAGAACTATTGCGCCGGCTCCAGACGGATCAGACCGCCGTTCTCCTCATCGGTCAGCACATACACCAGGTCGTCCGGTCCCTGCCGCACGTCGCGAATTCGCTGCTTCAGATCCAGCAGCAAGGACTGGCGGGAGGTCTCATCCCATTTCTCGTTAAACACGAGCCGCTCCAGGTGCGGATAGCCTTGGGCGGCGCCGCCCAGCATCGCTCCCACTAAGACGTTGTTCTTCCAGTCCGGAAAACGGCTGCCGGTGTAGAAGGCCATCCCCGAAGGAGCGATGGACGGCGCCCAGAACACGATCGGCCCCGTCATCCCTTCCGCGAAGTTGACGATCTGAGGTCCGGAATAATCGCGGCCGTAACTGACCTTGGGCCAGCCGTAGTTGAGGCCGGGCTTGATGACGTTGATTTCGTCGCCGCCGTAGGGACCATTCTCGTTGTTCCACAAATCGCCGGTCACCGGGTTGAACGCCAGGCCCAGCGAATTGCGATGCCCCATCGAATAGATCTCGGCTTTGTATCCGGGCTTGCCCGCGAAGGGATTCCCCGGAGCCGCCGTGCCGTCGTCACGCAAGCGCAGGATTTTACCGCGGAGGCTTCCGCCTTCCTGAGCCGCGTTGCCGTTCGAGGCGCCGGTGGTCATGTACAGCATGCCGTCCTTGCCCCAAGCGAGCCGTGAACCCGAGCCTCCGTCGCCAGCCCAGGGATCGCAGATAAGGATGTCTTTGACGTCCATGAGCTGCTTGCCTTCCAAGCGCCCGCGAGCGAGCGTGGTGGCCACCATGCCTTCGCCTTTTTCAGGAACATCCTTGGTGTAGGTGAGATAGACCAGATGGTTCTGAGCGAAGTTGGGATGCGGCAGGACTTCCATCAGCCCCGACAGGCGAACGGAGTGGACTGCGGGAACGCCCGCGATGGGATCCGCATCGAGCTTGCCATCGCGCACCGTGCGAAGCTTGCCATTACGCTCTGTCACCAGCATGTCGCCGTTGGGCAGCCATGCCAGGCTCCACGGGTGCCACAGGCCGGTGGCGACTGTCGTCGTATGGACCACTGTCGCTTTCGCCTTCTGCTTGTTCTTTTCCTTAGCTTGCGGCTGTCCCTGGACACTCATTGGGATGGTGGCAACGGCTACAAAGACGCCCAGTGAAAGCGCGACGAACGGGACCACGGCGCGCAACCTGCCGGTACGCAGAGGCTTCAGAAACACAGGGACTCTCATGCGGATCTCCTTAAGAGGCGCTTTAAATCAGGCCAACACGCAAGCTATCACGTCCGCCTGCGGTATAGCAAACGGTTACTTCTGTTCCAGTTTGTTGCGCGGATCTTTTCCAAGGATGTGGGTAACGTCTTTATTGTTCTCGTTACAGATGTATTCCATCAGGTCCTGGCCGGACTCGAGCGTCGAATGCCCGTATAGTGTAAAGGGTCTGGTGTACGCCCCAGGATCATCCACAACGGTTTCATACTCCAGATGATCCATGTCCGGACGGGTGTAGCGCTCCGTCACGTGGAGTTTGTCGGTGTGCGGGTGCCCCGCGAAATCGAACCAGAACAGGTCGTTGAAGCCGACGGAATCCACCAGTAGCGCATCCCCGTCCCACTTGGCGATGGAGTCGCCGTACCAGGTAGGATTCGGATCCGCAGGATGACTGGTGCGATCGAGGAAAATCTGGCGATAGCTGTGAATGTTTCCCTCAAACAGGAAGAAAATATGGGTCGGCGTCGGCACGATCCGCCACGGATACGGCGCCTGACGCGGAACGCCCGTGGGAAGGCAGTTCGCTTCGGGGTCGTCCTTCGACATCCGTTCGCGGGCGAGCTTCTCAGCCCAGGGCTGAGTCGGCAGCTTGTCGTCCGGCTTCAGCGCGTCGGAAATATCGTAGATAAAGTTCCGATCAGGGGTCCAGAGCCCTGAAAGATCCACCTTGCCATTGGCCATGCGCGGGGCCGGAGCCGACTTGGCTTTAGCACCCTTCTGCTTCGCCTTCGTCTTGGTGGGTACGGCCCCTTCGTCCTGGCCGCGGCTCGGCACGGAGATCATCAACAATCCGCCCATTACGCCGGAAACTATTAGGGCCGAACCGATAATTCGCTTGTCCACTGGGACACCTCCTCGGTCAACTGAGAGCCCAGTCTACTACGTTAAGCAGGAGGAATCCACGAAGGTCAAATGAACGACACAAAGTCGACCGAATGACTTGACTACGCCGGTAAGGCTTACCGAGATTCGGCAGGTATACCGAACATCGCAGACGGGCGCTCCATTTGTGCTGCCTCCGTCACCCACCTCTCGGCCTCGGCGCCTGCCTGCGGCCATTCGGCACCTAAATACGCGCGAAGATCTTGCTTAGCTGCGTCGGGTTCCCCGTGGCGAACATGGAAAATCGCCAACGCCAGCCGTGCGTTTTTTACGATTCGCTGGGCGAGACCCAAGGATTCTGCTGCTTCCGAAGACTTCTGGTCGAGCAGAAGCAATCCCAGCAGATAACGGGCTTGAGGGGTGTCCTGGTCGAGCTTGATCGCCAGCCTTAACTCGCCTTCAGCCATGTCCCGTTTTCCTGTCAGCAAAAATGCGTACCCGAGGTTGGAATGGTTGGCGGCGACGCGCGGCATCAGGCGAACCGCTTCGTTCAGTTCGACGATAGCTGCCGAAGGATCGCCGGTCCTGAGATATTCGATCCCCAACAAGCTATGTGCGTAAGGCACGGATGAAGGCTCGTCCAATGCGTGTTTGTATTCATTAATAGCCTTCGTGTGGTCGCCGGCCTTCGCGTAATGCTGTCCTTTTTCAATTAATCGCTCGCCCTTCCCGGAAAGCGGGTGACGCAGCTGGTCGACCGAGACTGTTCCTGTGGCCGGTCCGCTCGAAGCGAACTGCTGCGGGGAACTCTTCGTCAAGGTCTGCTCCCAGTGCTCAAAGAGAGTGTGCGGTCGCTCGGCCGTCACATCGTCCGGAACATCGCCATACCGTTCGCCGGGAGGAACGTAACCGTCGGCTGGCCGCTGGGCGTCGGCAAGTCGCTGGGCGAACAGAGTTGCCGAAAAAACAAACATGGCGATTAGAACGAGTCGCCTCAGAATACTGCTATGCATCGTCGTACTATCCTTTCCCTCTAAACCCCAGCGACTCCTGATTCCAATCTGAGCAATCCGAACGCCACAAATGCGATCCACGCGTCAGCAGGAATGTTCTGGAAGCAAAATTGCTATTGAGGCAAATGTGAGTACGTGTGTCGCTCCGATCAATGGCGATCGTTGTTCGTCTCTCTGTCTTTGTTTGCCTGATACAGCGCGCTGCATGACTCGAATCGGTCGCAACATAGCGATCACAACACGGAGGCAAAATGTTCGACTGGCTACTACCCGAGGACCACGCAATTGCGCTGCTCAAGAAAGATCACGATACGGTGAAGAATCTTTTTGAGCAGTTTGAAAAAGCTGAAACAGTTTCGGCCAAGGAGAAAATCGTTGAGCAGGCTCTTACCGAGCTAAGGATCCATGCTGTCCTCGAAGAGGAAATCTTCTATCCGACCGTCCGCCGACATGTAGGCGGCAAAATCATGAACGAAGCGGACGAAGAGCACCATGTTGCGAAGGTCCTGATCGCCGAACTCGACAGCTCCACTGTCAAGAACGACCATCGCGACGCTAAATTTACCGTGTTGGCCGAAAGCGTTCGCCACCACATCAAAGAGGAAGAAGATCAGATGCTGCCGAAGGTCAAAGAGCTGGACATCGATTTCAAGGCGCTCGGACAGCGGATGCTCGATCGCAAGAAGGAATTGCTCAAGAACGGCATCCCGTCCGATCCCGAGCATGCCCTGATCGCGAAGGCCGGGCGCAACGTCGACTCCCCCGCAGCGGCGGCGGCACGGCGTAAGACAGCCACCGGGCGTACAAAAACCGCAACGGCTCGGGCCGCCAGCACACGCAGTCGCGCCAAACGTTAATTCGGTCGGTATGGACGACTTAGCGGCTCTCCCTAATCAGCTCGCAGTAAAGAAGCTCCAATGCAGAGCAATCATAGAAACACCCAAGGGCTGCCGTAACAAATTTGACTATGACCCGGATTCAAACCTCTTCATGTTGGGAGGCCTGCTTCCGGAGGGGATGATATTTCCCTTCGACTTCGGCTTCATCCCCTCAACCCTGGGTGACGATGGTGACCCGCTCGACATCATGGTGCTGATGGATGCACCGGCGCATGTCGGTTGTCTGATCGACGTCCGCATTATCGGCATCATCGAAGCGAAGCAGACGCAGGACGGAAAAACGGAAAGAAACGATCGCCTGCTCGGAGTGGCCGTGCACTCCTACGACCATGAAGGTCTCCAGTCCATAGATGACGTGAGCAAGACCCTTCTTACTCAGGTTGAGGAATTCTTTGTTTCATACAACAAGCAGCGCGGGAAGAAGTTCAAAATAACCCGGACGGGTGGACCCAAGCGGGCCGTAAAGTTTCTAAAGGCCGGAATCGAAGCCTATAAGAGCAACTCAAAGAAGCGCGCATAATCGTGCTCTTATGCCGTCTCGAACTATCCGCCACAAGTCATCCGCGGCGCTTGTCCTGGTGGATGCAATTAACCATTTTGAATTTCCGGATGGTGCTGCGCTGCTCAAGCATGCACTGCCGGTAGCTCCACGGCTGGCTCGATTGAAAAGACGTGCGCGACGGGCCGGAATCCCTACCATCTATGTGAACGACAACTTTGGGCAATGGCGCTCGAATGTATCCAAACTGCTTGCTTAGCTCCATCGTCTGTACGGCCCACGACGCCAACATGCGGGAATTGCGGCTGTTTGTTCCCTCCGATTGCTCCGCGGCGCGAAGCCAGCGCGAGCACAAGCAGGCCATCGAGCACGTTAAGACGATGAGCAACGCGAACGTCTCCCTATCCACCGCACTCCGCCTGAACAAATTGCGCACATAGCGTCCAAGCGTAGGGCGTGCTCAGATCGCACAAAATGCGAGTTATGGACGGGGCGTGGTCCAGTGGCCCACCGAGAATCCCAGGATGGCTCCAAAGGCTACGTCCGAGAGGTAATGACTATTCGAAGAAGTGCGCGAAAATCCTATCGCTGTAGCGAGTCCGTAAGCCACGAATGGTACCCACCGATGTGTGCGGTAGCGATCCGCAACCACAGTCGCGACCGCGAATGCTGCCGCCGTATGGCCGGACGGGAAGCTGCCTGTAGCGGTGAGTGGGTTTCCGGTTGTCTTGAACCAGGTATCGGACAGCGTGCCCTGGGCAAGAGCGTCTGTCGGGCGTAGCCGGCGCGTCGTGTTTCTCAAGACCAGATTCGGAATCTCCACGTTCAACGCGGCTTCGGCGGCCAATAGTCCTGTATTTCTCGTATAGTTATTTTTCGTTGCGAGGCCCGTCAGATAGAACGCAGCCGGTACGACAAGAGCTGTCGCGGTGGTCGCTCCGGCGCTAAAGACATTGTTGAACGTGCGAAATGAAGTGCTGTTGTCACGAAAATAGCGAGCCACTGTCGGGTCCAGCGCGTAAAGACCGGCTGTCGAGCCTAGAGCCAGGATCGTGGGTACCACATGTTGTCCGCGCACTACTTTGGTAGGGAATAGCCAGATTTGCTTTTGTGCGTGCAAGACATCGGACGGAATCTGCTTCCAGGATATTGCTGGCTCCTCTGCACCTGAATTATCCGCCTGCGTAAATCTCTCAATCTGAGCAGATTGATCAGCCTGCACGGATTGGTCAGCTTGGCTAGGTTGATCGGCCTGTCCGTACAGTCCGGCAGCTGCGATCGTCGAGATCAGGAGCCAACGCAGTGAAAATCCCATCCGCCCAATAGAGACGCAGGATATGGGATCTGTTTCAAATGGGCAGTTTTGAACGGCTAGGGTGAATCGCTCGCCTCGCGTCACTGCCTTGACTGGAACTCTGCTGTGAAAGGAACCGCATCGATCAGGCTCTCTCGGTTGCCCAGCAACCGCGGGCTACAACACATCTGCAGTTTCCGTTCGCGCAGCTTCACTCCCAATCCGATCGCCGAAGGCTCGGGCACTTCGACGCTTACGATTCCAACCAACCTGTCGCATTCGTTGCCGCTGACCCTGATCGTCAATTGAGGGTGCGCGTCGCGATGCAGTTTTTGCGTAGTGTCATTGCAGCGCGTTTGTTTTTGACCGCGCATACGGTTGATAAGTAAGGCTCATGCCAATCGCTTCCGAACGGTCACTGAGATGCATATACTGCGTTCGATCGGGGAGGTTAGATGGTAAGCCGAAGAGAATTGGAACGATTGATTGTCCTTGGACTGGGTGAACTCCGTCAGGCTGAAGTGGACCTGGAAAATCGATTCAGGAACGTCCCCTCTCCGCGGGACGAGGGAGCTTCTTTCGTCTCCTCACTGGCGGACCTGAAGGCACAAGCCGAAAGGCTCGAAGCGATGCTCGGGGCGCTGGAGAACGACAGCCACAGCGCGACGCCCCTCGCGGCGTGAGGTGCACTTGACGTGCGATTGAATTCGCCATCGGGCGCTGTCGCAATCCCACCCGACTCCGAGGTGACTGACGCCGCGGAGATTCCTCAGCCGGAACCCGCATCGCCGATTAGGTGGCAAACACTAGCTCCCATCGTCACTGGTTTGGCAGTGATCTTTTTCCTTCGATATGCGGCGGCGGTTTTTGTGCCGCTTGTGCTCGCGGTGCTGGTGGCTTACGCACTCGAACCGATGGTTGGCCGGATTACACGTTGGCACATTCCGCGCCCCTTGAGTGCAATGCTCGTTCTGCTGGCCGTTTTGGGCGGACTAGGATGGGCAGCCTACGCGTCGCGCAATAATTTCATCGCCGTGGTGGAAGGCGTTCCCGAAACAGCCAAGAGACTGCGAACGATCCTCCAACAACACGCGGACGACGCCGAAGGTTCGAGTACCCTCGACCGAATCAAAAAGGCTGCTACAGAGATCGAGAAGACCGCTGAGGTAACTGCGACCTCTTCGCCGCCCAAAGCCGGAGTGACCCGAGTCCAAGTGGAGCCGCCACGATTCCGCATGAGCGACTACTTCCTGCTGGGGTCAAGAGGGCTCGCCGAGCTTGCGGCTCAGGCAACAGTGATCCTGTTTCTGGTTTACTTTTTGCTGGCGTCCGGTGATCTGTACAAGCGCAAACTCGTGCGGATCATAGGCGACGATTTCTCTAAGAAAAGAATTACGGTGGAGGCGCTTCACGAAATAGACCGTCAGATCGAACGGTTCCTGGCGGTACAGATCTGGACCAGCACTTTCGTAGGAGTCGCGACCGGCCTCGGCCTGGCGCTTGTGGGCGTCGCTCACCCGGCGATATGGGGAGCAGCCGCGGGCGTTTTAAACTTCATCCCGTATTTCGGGGCGGTGATCGCGGCAGTCGGCCTCGGAATCATTGCCTTTGTGCAGTTCGGAACCATCACGGCCGGACTGGGGGTCGGTGGGATCGCGCTCGTGATTCGTGTTATCGAGGGCGGATTACTCAGCCCCGTATTGATGGGGAAGGCGGCCGGAATTAATGGGGTTGCCTTGTTCGTTTCACTATTGTTCTGGGGTTGGCTGTGGGGATTGATCGGGACGCTGGTTGCCGTGCCGATTATGATGATCGTCAAGACCGCCTGCGAAAGAATCGATGCGCTCCAAGCCGTAGGCGAGCTTCTCAGCGAAAAGTAGGCTAGTTATTTTTCTGTCTCGTCCGGCGTCTTGGCAAAAGGATCGGAGACGGCAAAGGGAACTTCCTCGCGATTCGTCATAGCGGCCTGCCAGTTGTTGCGGCTGGCTTCATCCTCAATCCAGGCAGGCAACGTCATCAGGAAATGGTTGCAGAGCGCCGATGCCTGGTACTCGTAAAGCTTTCGCCGGCTGCGCAACTTGGATTGCGAACAGCGCCGCGCATCAAAGAGCTCGGGCTTGGAGCTAAGACTTTCGCGAAGGTTTGAGAAATCAGGGTCCGGCAAGCGCTCCTGCTGGGCTTCCCTGATTGTTTCTTCCGCTAGCCCAAATTCGACTGCAATATCCGCCAGAACGTGTCGCCCCATCGCGAAGGTAAATTCCGCTTGCCGCTGCAGATCGTCTTTAGAGCACAGCCCGACCACCGCCGCGCAGTCTATGATGGCCACCAGAGCCGTGAGCCAGGCTTGATTCGCATGTTGCGATCGAAAGTAGGCGAGCATCGGGAATGATAAATGATTCTCCAGCAACTCCGCCGACCACGCCTCCCAGAGGGCCAGTTGATTCTCCAATTTGTCGGGATTGGCCGGAGCAGACCGCAAAAGCGCGCCGGCAGACGGTGGCGAACCAGCTCGCGCGTCCAATAACGCGATTTGCAGCTCACGCTTTTCGTAGGACTGATACAGCACGGGCAAGTATCCTATGACGAGACCGAGGAATCCGAGACCAAGTCCGCCCTCGATGACGCTGATCAGTTTTGAGGCGGAATTCTGGGGATCGCCGGTGCTTAGAGTGAACAGGGTGCTGGCGCTCAGATACAGATCGTTCTCGAGTGTTCCCGAAAGACCATGCGGTTGCATTCCCACCGCCCACTGCAACAGTCCGAATGCCAAGACCAGGCCCATCACCCACAGACCGAAGAGCATCAGCAGAGAGAGTGGGCCATAGACGCTTAGAAACTCTTCGCGCCTTCGGCTGGATTGAATACGGCGGCCGATCGCAGCGAAGGGTCGCCAAGTGAGCGTGTAATAGGCTCGAGCGATACGGAAGCCGTGCTGCGTGCGTCGGGCGAGTACAAGCGTGCTGAACGCATCCACCAGCACTAACGCCAGCATGCAACATCCGATAGTGGCGGCCAGAACTGGCATTCGATGGCTACTTCAAGGAATATAGGTACGCGCCACTCGAGACCCTTCTGCGGACCCTGTCTCCGTTAGAGCACTCTATGTCCGCGTCGTTTCGTACGAACATATCCTTAAACAATCCTTGCAATCCGGCGCCATTGCGGTACGTTGGTGAGGGCGGCTTTTGACTGGCTGTGGCGACGCATTCAGCGAATCTGTCCGAGCGTTTTCAGCAAGCCTGGGGCTCTCAGCCTCGCCTGTTTCAAGCGCCGGGGCGGGTGAATCTCATCGGGGAACACACCGACTACAACGATGGTTTCGTTCTGCCCGCAGCCATTCAGCTTCAAACCCGAATCGCCGCTGGGCCCGCGCCTGGACGGCAATTGTTCGTCAAATCCGCCACCTATCCTGACGACGCCGTTTTCGATCTTGACGATACGAACCCACTCCCGAGGAAACACTGGAGCGACTACGTGCGCGGCGTCGCGCTGTTTCTCGAACGGGAAGGTCTCACTCTAAAGGGTGCCCGGCTGCTGATTGAAAGCGACATTCCCCCCGGCGCTGGATTGAGCTCTTCCGCGGCGCTCGAAGTGGCAACGGCGTGGGCTCTGTTGTCCGATTCCGGTTTGCATATGGAGCTCTCTAAAATCGCGCAAGTCTGCCATCGTGCCGAGAATGAGTTCGTCGGAGTCCGCTCCGGCATCATGGACCAGTTCGCGTCCTGCTACGGCCGGAGGGATCATGCCCTGTTGCTCGATTGCCGTTCGCTTGAAATGCGCTATGTTCCTGTGCCTCATAACGCCGCGATGATGGTTTGCAATACGATGGTCCGGCATGAGCTGGGTTCGAGCGAATACAACTCACGGCGGCGGCAATGTGAACAGGGAATGGCAGTACTTTCCAGATTCCTCCCCGACATTCGCGCCTTGCGCGATGTATCCGCAGCGCAACTGGCGAGGTTCAGCGCAGAGCTTGATCCGCTGATCCATCGGCGATGCCGCCATGTGATCGAAGAAAATCGGCGCGTTCTCACTGGGGCTCAGGCGTTGGAACACTGCGATTTGGTTTCATTCGGCGCGTTGATGATGGAATCTCACCAAAGTCTGCGACTCGACTATGAAGTCAGTTCTCCCGAGCTCGACCTGATGTGCGAATTGGCGCTTGGCGTCGAGGGTGTCTACGGCGCCCGCATGGTCGGCGGAGGCTTCGGGGGTTGCGCGCTGGCGCTGGCCGATCAGTCTGCTATTGAGACTTTTGTTCCCACAGTTATGGAGGAATATCGAAGACGCACCGGCATCGCCTGCGAGATCTATCAATGCTCCGCGGCGGATGGCGCCGGCCCAATCGGAGGATGAATGCTCGAGTGGATGGAGCGGCCTCATCGCCGCTTAAACCCGCTCACCGGAGAGTGGGTTCTGGTTTCCCCACAGCGGACGCAGAGGCCCTGGCAGGGGGAAGTGGCAAAGACGGAATCGCCCGCCGCCCTGCGTTACGATCCCACCTGTTACCTCTGCCCGGGCAACGAACGCGCAGGAGGCGTCCGCAACCCGCACTACACATCCACTTTCGTTTTCGATAACGACTTTCCCGCCTTGATCCCGACGGTCCAAACCGATTCGCTAAATGAAAAAGACCTTGTGGTGGCGGCGCCGGAAGCCGGTGTTTGCCGTGTGATGTGTTTCACGCCCCGGCACGATCTGTCCATTCCTTCGATGGATCTGAATGCGCTGAGGGCGGTCGTAGATACCTGGTGCACCGAGTTGGTCGCGCTGCGGAGCTTGCCCTTCATCCGATATGTTCAGATTTTCGAGAACCGCGGCGCGCTTATGGGCGCGAGCAATCCCCATCCCCACTGCCAGATATGGGCGGTGCAGCACACACCGAATGAACTTGTGAAAGAAGACCGCAGGCAGCGCGAGTACCACGAACGCGGAAGCTGCCTCCTGTGCGACTACGTTGGTTTGGAATCACAAGGGGAGCGCGTTGTCGGTGAGAACGAATCTTTCCTGGCCGTAGTGCCTTTTTGGGCGGTCTGGCCATTCGAAACGATTGTTGTTCCCAAGCGCCATTTCGCACGGCTCGATCACACGACGTCCATCGAGAGGGATCGTCTGGGCGCAATACTCAGAGACGCGACCCGCCGCTACGATGCAGTGTTCGGTACGCCTTTCCCCTACAGCATGGGCTTCCACGAACAGCCTGTGGACTCCTCTGCGCCAGCCGACGCTTGGCACCTGCACGCCCATTTCTATCCACCGCTGCTACGGTCAGCCACTGTGCGGAAATTCATGGTCGGTTTTGAGCTCCTGGCGGGTCCGCAGCGCGACATCACGCCTGAAAGTGCCGCGCTGCGGTTGCGCCAGGTGAACTTGCCCGACGGCTAGAACAGAATTCTCGCCGCGACCTGGAA
>JAOAPR010000266.1 GCA_025463005.1 Bryobacterales bacterium
GACCAACTCGATGCGCCGCCGCGCGAGCTCGCCCAGCTCATCACCATCAAGACCGCCGAGTCCGAGGGCGTGGAGCCCCACGGCGACGACCACGTCATCGAAATCGATAACAAATCCCTGACTCATCGGCCCGATCTGTGGGGTCACTACGGCATGGCGCGCGAGGTGTCCGCGATCCTCGGCCGCAAGCTCGTCGATCCGGTGAAACCCGTGCCCTTTCCGGGCGCCGCGCCAGTGCGTGTGACGATCGAAGACTACGCTCTCTGCCCGCGCTACTCCGCGCTGGTGTTCGAGAACGTCACGGTGAAGCCGTCTCCCCAGTGGCTTCAGCAACGGCTCGAAGCGGTCGGTCTGAACCCCATCAACAACATCGTCGACGTAACCAATTACGTGCTGGCGGAGATCGCGCAGCCGATGCACGCCTTCGATGCCGCCAGACTTCAGGACGATCAGATTATCGTTCGCCCGGCGCGCGCCGGCGAAACCATTAAAGCGCTGAATGAGGAAAGCTACACGCTCGACCCTTCGACCCTGGTGATCGCCGATCCAGGCGGACCCGTAGCCATTGCCGGAATCATCGGCGGCGCGGAGAGCGCGATTTCCGATTCCACCACACGGATTGTCCTCGAAAGCGCGAACTTTAACGCCTCCAGTGTCCGCAAGACCTCGTCGCGGCTCAAGCTCCGCACCGACGCTTCCATGCGCTTCGAAAAAGCGCAGGACCCGGTCAATACTATCCGTGGTCTGGAGCGCGCCTTCGCGCTGCTTCAGGAGGTCTCTCCAGGCATCCGCCTAGTGGGCGGTTTGGCGGATAATTATCGCCCGCAGCCTGCGCTTCCTCCGATTGTGCTCTCCCTCGACTGGCTCGATCGCAAGCTGGGCCGGGCCATTCCTGCCGAAGAAGTGCGTCGCATCCTGGAGTCGCTCGAGTTTCGAGTCGAAGAAGTTGCGCCGCGGACCTTTTCCGTGTTTGTTCCAAGCTGGCGCGCCACCAAGGACGTTTCCATCAAGGACGACTTGGTGGAAGAAGTTGGGCGCATGGTGGGCTACGATTCCATCCCGCCGGTTGCTCCTCTGGCGCCCGCGCGCGTGCCTCCGGCGAGCCCCGAGCGCGAGTTCCACGACCGTGTCCGCGACATGGCGGCGGCGCAGGGCTTTACCGAGGTCCACAACTATTCGTTCGTAAGCGAGGAAATGGCTCGCGTTTTTTCACTCGACGTATCGGCACACGTCCAGGTGGCAAATCCAATCGCATCGGATCAGAATCTGCTGCGGACCAGTCTTCTGCCGGGCATCTGGAAGAACATCAACGATAATGCGCGTCATTTCGACCAGTTCCGCCTGTTCGAAATTGGCCGTGCGATTCATCCGGATCGAGAAGTGCCGCATTTCGCCGCAGCCATTTATGGCAAAGATGATGGCGCGTCCGGCCTGTTCGAGCTCAAGCGTCTGGCCGAATGTCTCTTGCCCGGGACCTCTGTGCGCCCGATTGATTCGACACTTAGCTACGAGCATCCCCGCCGCGCTGCAGACGTGTGGCATGGCGAGACCAAGCTGGGCCGTTTGTTCGAATTCCATCCGAGCATGCTCGAAGGCGGACGCGCCGCCGTGCTGGATCTGGATCTCAGCCGTCTCATGGAATTACACCGGAGCCCCGGGCGCTATCAGCCGCTGCGCCGATTCCCGGACAGTGCGTTTGATCTCTCGGTTGTCGCCGGCGCCCGGACACTGATCGCCGATGTGCAGTCGGCTCTGGAAAAACTGGCGGGCGACGCGCTTCTCTCCATCGTTTTCCTGCGGGAATTCACGCTTCCTGATGGAGGACGCAGCCTCTCCTACCGGCTCACCGTCGGCGCTCCTGACCGGACGCTTTCCGCGGAAGAGGTCGGCGCCGTTCGTTCACGAATTATCGACGGAATGCGCGCCGCTGGATACGACCTCAGGCTGTGACGTTAGTTGACCGACATTCCGAATTCTCGGAGCAATTCCGCATTCGTACCGTAAAGCCGGATCCAGTACACTCCTTTTCCAAGCTGTTTTGCGACGGGCGCCACCAGTTTTCCGTCGGTTTCCGTGACTGCTCCGCTCCAAACCGGTCCCCCGGCCGCGTCCACTACCTCCACCCTGTAGTCCTTTCCGGAAGACAGGTCGGGCGTTTCGATATTGAGTTGAAGCGGGTGCCCGGCCGGCGCTGCAGCCAGAGGATCGCGGCCGCGCAGTGAAGAAAGGCTCACGGTGACCGGCGGGGAAGGCTCTTGGGCCTGCCTCCGGACCGTCAGGAACGTCAAAAAGGCAAGCGCAACGACCGGCGCCAGAATCATCGTGCTACGGGTGTGGCGGGAGAGAGCATCAAGAATGTTCCACCAGGCCAAACGAACCTGGGCTATCGTCGCAACTGGTTGTCGGGCCGCCACCTTTAAGGCGGACACAAACCGGTCGGTTTCCCACACAACGTCTTGACAGTTCGGGCAAATCAGAAGGTGTTCTTCGACCTGGTCGGCGAGCGCTTCAGGAAGCCGGCGGAATACATACTCTTCGAGGAATTCCTCGGTTGGGTGCGTCGGGAAGGGTTGAGTCGGATCGACAGAGATTCCCATAACGGAGCATCAAGCAAGAGCTTCGTTTCAAACTAGAACGTCTGTTTCTTAGTGGGACACGCTTCTCGAAGTTCTCAAAAAAACTCCGCGCAGGCTCTTGTGAATTAGCTTTTTCTTGCCCAACTCGCCAAAACGGGCTTTCGCTCGGGATTTCAGCAGGCGGAATTGGGTCTCCGTGAGAGCCATTTGCGAACAGATTTGGTCTTGACTCTGTTCATGAATGTAGAACCGGGTGAGGATTTCCCGGTCCCGCTCCGATAGTTCTCCAAGGACTTGCCGGATGAGGCCGATCCGCTGGCGGAAGATCGCAGCCTCTTCTGGATTGCCGCGAGGGTCTACTACTCGCACGGTGGAATCAAACTCCGCCTGTTCACGCCGGTTGTGTACTACCCGGTCGATATGCGCGGCCACCTGCCGGCGGACGATGGTCCGCACGAAGCCCATCAGCCGCTCTGGTTCCCTCAGCTCGCCCCGGCGAATGGCTTGCACCACAACCACGAAGGTGTCGTGGACTTTGTCGTCCAGCTCCTGGGATCCTAGCTGCCGGCACAGGTAGAACCGGATTCCGCGCGAAAAAAGCTGGTACAGCTCTTCCATTCCGTCGGTTTTCTCCGCTCGGATCCGCTCCACCAATTCGACCCATCCCGCATGCACGTCGGCCGCTCCGTCGACCGGCTCGCCCAGCGTTCCGTCGCTCTCTTCCGGCAGGGCGGCTTCCAGTTCGGGAACCGCAACTTCCGCACTTGCCGCTGCGGTAAGGGTCGAGGAGTCCGGTTCCGGCGGGGGCCGCACTGCCGCGACCGACAAAATCCGCCGGCGCGGACGTATCACCGACCACCGCCCGTCAACTGGAATGCTGCCCAGTAGGACGGTGAGGACTGCCATGTACCTGAATGAATCATTTCCATTTTCGCGAGGCGCAGAGCTTCGGCTGGCGACTCGGTCCGCAGATGCCGGTAGAAGGCCGGAATCAAATCGCCGTCTGCATCCGGGACGGCCCAGTTTGTTGCCAGTACGGCTCCGGCCCCGGCCATCATCCACGCCCGCGTAAGTCCCAGCAACCCAGCGCCTGCCTGGGCGTTGCCGGTGCCGGTAGCGCACCCGGTCATGACGATTAACGCCCCGGGTACGTGCAGCATGCCGATTTCGGAGGTCGACAGCAGACCTGGGCTGCCGCTGGCATCGAGCGAAAAGGCCAGGAATGCTTGCCTGGATTGCATCGAGGGAGCCAGGACATGTGTCGCGAGATGGATTGTCAAAGGCGCTCTGTTGAGGTTCTGCATGAATGTGAGATCTTGCAGAAAAGTCTCGCGCCGCGCTGCCGTTCCTTCCAGGATCTGCATAGGTCGCGCCGGACCCGTATCGGATTGCCAGACTTGGGAGCTCCGTCGTAATTCGCGAGCACTGTTCACCAGACGATTCAGCTGTTCACCCTCTTTCGCCCTGGACGCCTGGATGCGCGGCCGCGCCGCCGTATTCAATCTAGAATCGGCCGAGTTGTACACCGGATCCCCCACTCCCAGGTATCCGCCCGTGGCAGCCTTGCCAAATTGCCCGTTTAGGAACATAGCTCCTGGAATCCGTTGCGAGGAATGTCGTTCCGCATCGTAGATCGGTTGGCCGTTTTCGTAACCAGTCACCAGCGCCGCAAACGGCAGATCGAACAGCGCCCCATCCAGCGACAGCAGCCAGGACGTCTTGGCCGCGTCTACCGGATTGAGAGAACCGAAGAGCCGTTGATATAGTTCCGCGCCCAATCTCTCTCCTGCGGGCTGGTCGCCGAGAATCGCTTCCCGAAACTGCCTCACATCCTCGCGAACCTCAGATTCCGCCGGCAGCCTGTGTAGCTCTATGCTGCTTTGGGTCACGGCCCAAAGATAGGATTCCTGCTTGCCTAGGTAAAAACTGAGTAGCAAGTCAGATTCACCTAGGCCTTGTTGAAAATGAATAAGTGAACTCCGAGTCCGGAAATTCTCGGTCAACGTGATCGAAACTCCGATCCCGGCAGTTGATTCCATTTCAGTAAGTTCCA
>JAOAPR010000271.1 GCA_025463005.1 Bryobacterales bacterium
CTCCAGGGCGGGATCTACTCGCTGAAGATCAGCCAGCAGGGCTTCAAGACTTTCGAGCAGACAGATGTTACCGTCTCGGCGAACAACGTAAACCGCGTCGATATCACCCTCCAACTTGGCGCCGTCAACGAAACCGTAACGGTGACGGCTGAGGGAGCGATCCTCCAAACAGATACCTCGGAGGTGCACACTGACCTGGTTGCCAATGAATTAGAGAATCTTCCCGTGCCGCTTGGCAGGAACTATCAGCAGATTTATCGAACCCTGCCGGGATTTTCTCCGCCAACCAATTCACACTCCATCCCCAGCAACCCCTCGAGAGCGCTAGAGTTCCACGTCAACGGCACAAGCGACGATCAAAACAGTACGCGCGTCGATGGGGTCAGCACCTATAACATTCTGCTGCCGCACGTGGTGTCCTACATTCCGACCCTCGAATCGCTCGTGGAGGTCAACATTGTCACCAACAGTTTTGACGCCGAACAGGGCTTGGCAGGAGGCGCCGCCGTTAACCTGCAGACTAAGTCGGGGACGAACCAGATACACGGCTCGGCGTTTGAGTATCACACCAATAACCATTTGAAGGCTTGGCCGGACCGGATCGACGACCCCCAGCTCAATACAGGCAACAAGCCGAAACTGGTTTACAACCAGTTTGGAGGCACCCTCGGGGGAGCCATCGTAAAGAACAAGCTGTTTTATTTTGCGAGCTTCGAAGGAACCTATGACCGCAAGGCCGTTCAAAACCGAGTAACGGTGCCCAGCGCAGCGTTCAAGAATGGCGACTTTTCGGCGGCAGGCACCCCGATCTACGATCCGCTGACGGGTAACCCCGATGGCACGGGCCGGACGCAGTTTGAAGGGAACATTATTCCCGCGGCTCGCATAGATCCCATCGCAGCCAAACTGGGAGCCATGATCCCGGATCCCACCCTCCCCGGGACCAAAAATAACTACTTTGCATCCGGGCCCTTCGCCTTCAATCGCAATCAGATAGACTCGAAGGTCAATTATAACGCCACACCCAAACTGAGTCTGTCGGGGACATTCGGTGTGCAACACTTCATTACTAGCGTCCCAACGGTCTTCGGTGAGGCATTAGGCGGAGATCCGATTGGCGGCAGCAGCAACCCGGGGCACGGACACGGGAACACCTTCAGGTTCACGGTCATGGGTACTTACGCGTTTTCGCCCACCGTCGTACTAGACGCCCACTATGGCTGGGCCCGCCAGGGGGTGGCTTCAGAACAACCCGGTTTGGGGAAGAATATTGGTTCCGATGTGCTGGGAATTCCCGGGACTAACGGGCCTCGAGCATTTGAGAGCGGCTGGCCGGAGTTCCAATTCAATGGCGGGAGTGACTTCGCGACCCTGGGTGTCCCCAATAACTTCATGCCTTATTACCGGCAGGATCCTCAGTACCAGTATGTCGGCAATCTGAGCGTAATCAGGGGCAAACATAATTTGCGCTTTGGTTTCGACATGTACCACATGGGTCTCAATGAAGCTCAGGCGGAGTTCCTCGGTTATGCCTACGGCGCCCAAGGGGGCTTCAACTTTGACAGAGGGCCCACGCTACGTTGCGAGCAGGCTGCGGCCGGCGGAGGATGTAACGAGGTCTCCGCCGATTCGAGAGGCAATAGCTTTGCGTCATTTATGCTGGGCCAGCCTACAGTTGCGAGCAGAACTCTGCAAGTACCGGATGTGTATCACATCGGCGTCCGTTTGATGGGCCTTTACGCCCGCGATCGGTGGAATGTCACCCCCAAATTAACTCTGGACTATGGTGTGCGTTGGGAGTATTTTCCCACCCCAACACGCAACGACCGGGGGATTGAATTCTACGACGCCACCACCAATAAGGTCCAGCTTTGTGGTGTCGGGAGTGTCCCCGAGAATTGCGGAGCTACCGTCAGCAAAAAACTCTTCGCTCCGCGTCTGGGCGTGGCCTATCGGCCGTCGAACACATGGGTAATACGCGCCGGCTACGGCCTGACTAATGATCCCTACGAGGGCCTGGAATTCGTGCGGGCAAACCACCCAATCCTGATCGCTCTAACGTCCCAAACGCCCAACAGTCTCTTTCCTGTCTCCCCGCTGTCCCAGGGTGTCCCTCTGGTGACGGCGCCTGACCTCGGCAATGGCATCATCGACATCCCGGGTAGCGTCGGCTTCACCGGCTATCCCAAGAAGTTCCAGCGGGGCTACATTCAATCCTGGAACTTCACCATTCAGAAGGAGCTTCCCTGGGGCTTCGCTGGGCAGGTCGGGTATGTAGCCACCCGTTCCACCCGGCAACTGGCCCCGATCGACTTAAACGCCGGTCAAATCCCTGGTGCGGGCGCAGCCGGCAAGCCCTTGTTTGTGCAATGGGGCAGGGATGCTCAGACGTTAGAACTGCGGCCTATCGGCACCGGCCACTACGACTCCCTGCAGGCTTCGTTGCAGCGCCGCTTCACTGCGGGCTTGGCGCTTACCGTCAACTACACCTTTGGAAAAGCCATCAACGTTACGGACAACAGTTCCTATCAACTCGCCATTAACGCTCAGCGATACCTGGGCCTAAACCGATCGATCACCGGCTTCGACCGCACGCATAATTTTGCGGTCACCAATGTCTGGGAATTGCCTTTCGGGAAGGGGAAGCATTGGCTGAGCAGCGGAGGAGTTGGGTCAGCCGTCCTGGGTGGCTGGCAAGTGAACACGATCCTGAGTTTGATTAGCGGACCGCCGTTCTCGATAGGCGCCGATGATACGTCCCTGAATATGCCCGGGAATACGCAGCGAGCCGATCAGGTGGCACCGGTGAAAAAGCTGGGGGGGATCGGGGCGGCTCACCCCTACTATTCGCAATCTTCCTTCGCCGGCGTCAGCGAGCCCCGCTTCGGGACCAGCGGCTTCAACATTCTCCGTGCTCCTGGCATCGTGAACATGGACCTCGGTGTCTTTCGTGAATTCTCGTTTACCGAGCGTTTCAAAATGCAGTTCCGGGCGGAGGCGTTCAACTTCACCAACACACCGCACTTTGACTACCCGGACAGCTACGTCGGCGATGGAGCGGACTTCATGACCATCACCGGGGTCACGAATCTCGCCCGGGAAGGAATCGACGAACGGCAGTTCCGCTTCGGTTTAAAATTCAGCTTCTAGACCGAAAAACCGCCCTTTCTTCAATCATCCGGGTAGGACAGGCATTCGTGCCTGTCCTTTCTTCGATCATGCACAATGGACAGGCAGGAATGCCTATCCTACCTCGCTCGAAGATGCGTAGCCGAGCTCCTTTTTCCCGTCGCGATCTGCTCAAGGCACTCGCTGCCGGCGCCCTTCCGCTGCCCGCCGCCTCCGATGAGCCGCCCATTTTCCAAGAAGTAGCCGCGCAAGTTGGGCTCAATTTCCATCATTTCAACTTCGCCACCGGCCAAAAATACATGCCCGAAATCATGGGTGCGGGTGTGGCCTTATTTGATTACGATAACGATGGCGATCTCGACGTCTATCTCGTCCAGGGCACCCGGCTTGACCGAACCGGCAAGCTGCTCTTTCCGCCCACGCCTGGCTGGAAACCAGGCAACCGCCTGTTCAAGAACCTGCTGGCTGAGACCGGAGAATTACGCTTTGTCGATGTCACCGAACAAGCAGGTGTAGGCCACGTCGGCTACGGCATGGGTGTGGCCGCCGGAGATTACGACAACGACGGCTTTCTCGACCTGTACGTCACCAACTTCGGCCGCAACGTGCTCTATCACAACAACGGTGATGGCACTTTTACGGACGTCACCAGTGAAGCAGGCGTCGACGATCCGCACTGGTCGACCAGCGCCGCGTGGGTGGATTTCGACGGTGACGGTTATCTCGACCTGTTCGTCTGCAACTATGTCGATTTCACGGTCGAAGGGAACCGTGGTTGTTTTTCGCCGGCTGGTGAGCCGGACTACTGCACGCCGAAGATATACCATGCCGTGCCTTCGCGGCTCTTTCGAAATTTGAGAAACGGCAAATTCGAAGACGTCAGCGAAGCTTCAGGCATCAACAGTTCCTACGGGCCGGCACTCGGCGTTGTTTGCGCCGACTTCAACGGCGACGGCCGAACCGACATCTACGTTGCGAACGACACAGCGGCAAACCGCCTGTGGCTGAATCAGGGCAACGGAACGTTTCGCGAATCGGCGCTGGAAACCGGCGTGGCGTACAGCATGGATGGTCGGGCAAAGGCCGGTATGGGCGTAACGCTCGCGGATGTCGCGAATGATGGAACCCAGGCGCTACTCGTCACCAACCTGGCGCGGGAAGGCGTCACGGTTTTTCGCGGTGATGCGAAGGGCGAGTTCGACGACGCCACTGTTGAATTTGGCCTGCTGCAACCCACGTTCGGCTATACCGGTTTCGGGACGCAGTGGTTTGATTACGACAATGACGGCTGGCTCGACCTGTTCATCGCCAACGGCGGTGTAACCATCATCGGATCCCAGCGCAGCGGCGATTTTCCGTATTCTCAGGGCAAGCAGTTGTTCCACAACGAGGGCCGGTTCAAGCGTTTTCGCGAGACATCGCGTCTTGCGGGCCGAGGTTTCCAAATCGAGGAGGTCAGCCGGGGAGCGGCGTTCGGCGATATCGACAACGATGGAAAGATCGATATTGTCGTCAGTAACAATAATGGACCGGTTCGTTTATTTCGCAACCAAACGAGCACGCGGAACCATTGGCTTATCGTGAAGCTCGAGTCCGCCAACACCAACCGGTTCGCGATCGGCGCAAGCGTCGCGGTCTTGCGGCGCGGTCAAGATACGCTGCGGCGTCTCGTGCGTAGTGATTCTAGTTACCTCAGCGCCAATGACGTGCGCGTGCATTTCGGGCTGGGAGATAAGCCGGAGATTGAAGCGGTACTGGTCCGTTGGCCAGACGGTTTGCAGGAACGCTTTGAAGGCGTGAAGGCCGATCGCATCGTCACGCTCCGCCGGGGCTCGGGAAAGAAGTGATGTAGCGCAGGTCGATCGCGCTAACCGTCGCGGTAGGGATGGCCGTTACCAGCCACCCCCCGCACAGACCCGTACTTGCAGGAACTACTGCATACGGTTCTTACCTTGGATGTGACATCGTTGGATGTCTGGCGTCGAAACGAGCGTCCGGGTAATCATGCACAAAGTGAGGAATGGGTAACCAGTGGTCAAAGATCGGACCCAGCTTCAGCCAAGTGGGTCGCCGTTGACTACGCTGGCACAGAGTCCTGTACCAGAGGCGCACCACCCGGTGCCGGAATCGAGACAACGTCGCTAGGTTCCCCGGTACCGCATGGTATTGATAGTATCCGCGTAGCACGCTCCGCAGCCATTCTCCGACCGTTGCAATCGGCGCGTGCATCCTCTGGCGAAGTTCCTGCTTCAGTTCTTGCAGCTTCCTCCGCCTTCGGTTGCCGTCCGTAATGCGCCGGACTTCGAATCTGCCCAACCCGTTGCTCCCGCAAATATGCTGGAGTCCCAGAAAGGTGAACGCCTCCGGTTTTCCCTCTCCACCCTCGGCCCGATTCAACCTCGCGAACCGCCCGAACCGGATCAGCCGCGTCTTGTCTTCATTCAGCTCCAACCCATACTCGCGCAGGTGCTCCTTCAGTTCCCTGAGGTAGCGTTCTGCCTCGTCTTGGTGCTCGAAGCCGAGGATGGCATCGTCGGCGTAGCGCACGATGGTAATCGCGCCCCGCGCCGCTTGCCTCCACTGATCCGTCCACTGATCGAGTACATAGTGCAGGTATACGTTTGAGAGCAACGGCGAAACCACCGCGCCCTGGGGCGTGCCTGCTTCTGTCTCCGACCAGACGCCGTCCTCCAGCACCCCCGCCTTCAGCCATTTCTGGATCAGGCGCAGCACTCTCGGATCGGCGATTCGTTTCTCGATGAGCTGGATCAGCTTTTCGTGCGAAATCGTGTCGAAGAAGCTTCTTAAGTCCAGATCGAGAATCCAGTTCACCCGCTTCCGCTTGATCGCCACATATAGCGCATCCAGCGCCATATGCTGGCTGCGTCCCGGCCGAAACCCATAGGAGAACCCCCGAAAGTCCTCTTCATAAATCTGGTTGAGGATGCAGACCACCGCCTGTTGAACTATTTTGTCCTCCAGCACCGCGATCCCCAACGGCCGTTGCTTGCCGTTGGCCTTTCGTATCCAGTGTCTCTTTGAGGGCTGTGCCCGGTACGCTCCGCGGTGAACCCGGCTGTGCAGTGCGAGCAGTCGCTCCTCCAGCCCGGTTTCATACTCTTGCCACGTCATCCCGTCTACTCCAGGCGCGGCCTTCCGCTTCAGGGCGTAAAAGCTGTCCCGCAGTAATCCGGTCGTCATGTGGTGGAGCAAAGTAGTGAACCGCTCCTGCTTGTTGCTCCGTGCTCTTTCCCGCACACCATGCAACCCTTGGGACATCCTCTTCCCGTCCTGCGCCGGGCGAATGTTAGGCTCCATAGCGTTCTCCTTGGTCACGGGCCGTCCCTCCACCACCTCCGCCGCGGGCGTCTCCGCCCACTTTGTTCGGCGGCTTCGCTGGTACCATGCCCATGTTCGACTCCTCGCTGGCGTGCCTGCCCGGATTGCGCTTTTGGCTTCCCGGACCGGTCCGGCGGCGGATAAGCCACGGATGCCGGCGAGGTCTCTCGGTTCTCGCGCGTGCAGTTTCTCGACGTGCGTTTGGCTCTTGGACTACGCCGGGCCTGGCAGCAGCTCGCGCTTACGCTCCCGCCAGTGTGGCCTTCCCGTTGCAAGCACACGGTCGGCGCCCGGAATTCGTTTTTCGAAGCTCGATTCCTCGCCCGTCGATGCCTCTGTCTACGCTTCACCCGGTGCCTCACGGCACCCAGCGCAAGACTCGAGGTCAAGATGGTTCGCTACTCCTTTCT
>JAOAPR010000026.1 GCA_025463005.1 Bryobacterales bacterium
CGCCGACCGGAAAGTCACCTTCCGGCTGCACGCTCCCGAGGCGACCACCGTGACGGTATCGGGCGATTTCGCCACCGGCGCGCAGGCGATGACCAAGGGTCTGGAGGGCGTTTGGACTCTCACGGTCGGCCCGTTGCGTGCCGCAGTGTACAACTACCGGTTCACTGTGGACGGCATCGCGACCAGCGATCCGTCCAATCCGATGCTCGGCACGGCCGACCGCGGCAACGGATCGTCTCTGTTGGAGGTGAAGGGCGACAAGCCCTCGCCGTGGTCCATCCAGCCGGTTCCGCACGGCAACATTCACATCAGCACCTACGTTTCGAAAACCATGAACGCGCCGCGAAATATTTACGTTTACACGCCGCCCGGATACGAGACGTCGACCACGCGCTACCCGGCGCTGTACCTGATGCACGGCGCGGGCGGCAGCGAATCGAGCTGGGTCACGGCGGGCCGCGCGAACCTGATCCTCGATAACCTGATCGCAGAGGGCAGGGCCAAGCCGATGATCGTGGTGATGCCGTACGGGCGCGCAGGTCAATCGACCACGTTTGGTCCGGCTCCGGTGGTGGTGCCGGCCGATCAAAAAAACTTGACGTTCCCGAACGATGTGGTCCCGGACGTGATCGAGTTCGCCGAGAAGAATTACCGCGTTTCCGCAGGCGCCGACAACCGGGCCATCGCCGGTCTCTCAATGGGAGGCAACCAGACCCTGATTATCGGGCTGAACCATCTGGACCTGTTCCACTACATCGGCGCGTTCAGCCCGGTGATCATGAACGCGAACGCCGACCAGGACTTCAAGACTCTGTTCGCCGACGCCGCGGGGTCCAACAAGAAGCTGAAGGTGTTCAACATCTACATCGGCAAGGAAGACACGCTGTATATGTCGAACGTCAGCTTTCACAAACTGCTTGACCAGCAGCAGATCAAGCACAACTTCGTCGAGACGGAGGGCGCGCACGTGTGGTGGAACTGGCGCGACTATCTGGTGGACTACGCGCCGCGGCTTTTTCGCTGACCCGCCATCCGTACCGCAGCCAGCCCGAGTAAACTGATCGCGATTCCGGCGGCGGCGTCGACCGCGTAGTGATAGCGCCCGTAGACCGTCGCAATAGCCACGCAGAGTCCGTAGACAGCCATGGTCCATCCGATCCAGGGCCGCTCAGGCAGTGTTTCGAGCAAGCCCCACGCGGCTGATAAGGCCGAGGACACATGGGCGCTGGGGAAGACGCTCGAATGGATGTCGTAATGGCCCAGGATCCAAAGGTTGAATCGCCGCAGGACGGTCACTATATGGGGAAGATCCTCGCCGGCGAAAGCCGTCCGCGGCGCTTCCGAAAGGAAATAGGGAAATAGAGCATACGCGCCCAGCGTGCCGGCCAGGTAGGCCAGCAGCAGGTTGTTGGCGCGGTCGCGCCGGCCGTTCGCAAACAGCGCCCACAGGGCCACGGGCGCCACCGCATACACCAGCGCGTAGCATAGCTCGAAAAAAACCGGTAAGAGCGGTCCCGTACTCTCAATGCTTGCCCGGAATCCGTAGTGCTCAAACAGCACACGATCCAAAACGATCCAGTTTTGCTCCAGGTGATGATTGTGAACCAGCGGCGTGAACCAGTTCATTTCCTCGAACGCCGCCAGAGTCAGCAGAAGCGGGGCGAAATCGCGGAACCAGGATTCCGTTCGTGCGAGATTAAGCACCAGCCCGGTTACGACGACCGCCAGCATCCATGGCTTCCAGGGAGAAATGAAAAAAGGGGCTACGAGAGCAACGTAAGTGAAATAGGCGATCAGGAGCCACTCGGACGAACGTAGTCGCACGTCCTCTTATTGTGCTGTATTTACTTATTGTGCTGTATTTACGCGAGCCGACGCATGATTGTGAACGGCAGCGTCACGATGGCCCAAACCAGGTGCAACGCGCCGCTCACGGCGATCCCGACGATCCGGAACGGCAGCAAAATCAGCCAGACGATCGGATATAAAAAGAGCGCCAGGAGGGCCAACGGCCAGCAAAGCACCAGCAGCAAGCACCACAGCAGAAAAGTGAACATCCTGTCTTGGAGTACGCAGCCGGACGAAAAAAGTTCCCGGGGACAGCCAGCCGATTTCGGCGAGCTGATCCGGACAGACGGCAGGCTGGTTCATCGAAACCGGAGGCAGTCTCCGGCGACGTTACTGGACGGCGTCGGCCGCGTGGTAGGAGCTACGGACCAGCGGCCCGCTTTCAACGTGCCGGAAGCCCATTTCGTAGCCCAGGCGTTTCAGGTCCGCGAATTCTTCCACCGGCACGTACCGGATGATCGGCAAGTGCTTGGCCGAGGGCCGCAAGTACTGTCCCAGCGTGAGGACATCGACGCTCGCCGCCCGCAAATCGCGCATGACTGCGGCGACTTCATCGAGGGTTTCGCCCAGGCCCAGCATTAATCCTGATTTTGTCGGCGTAGCGGGCGTAGTCTTCTTGACATACGCGAGCATGTCGAGCGAACGCTCGTAGCGTGCTCCCAGGCGGACCTGGCGATAGAGACGCGGGACGGTCTCGGTGTTGTGGTTGAGAATATCGGGCGCGGCATCGAGCACGATGTCCATTGCAGCGTGCGATCCCTGGAAATCCGGAACCAGCACCTCGACTCCGCAACCCGTAACGCGCTCGCGAATGGCGCGAATGGTCAGCGCGAACAGCTCCGCGCCGCCATCCTTGCGATCGTCGCGATTCACGCTGGTTATGACGGCAAATTTCAACCCGAGAGCCGCGCAGGCTTCGGCCACCCGGCGAGGCTCGTCATAATCCACCGGCAGCGGACCACCTTTCTGCACCGCGCAGAAACCGCAGCGGCGCGTGCATACGTTGCCCAGGATCATGAAGGTCGCGGTGCGGCGGTTCCAGCAGTCGCCGATGTTGGGACACGCCGCGCTCTCACACACCGTGTGGAGCTTTAGCGTTTCGACTAATTGCTTGAGCTCGCGGTAGTTGTCGCCCACCGGCGCGGGTGCCCTTAACCACGCAGGCCGCTGCCTCTTAGGTTCAATCGTTACTAGCACGTACCTTCATCGTAACAACTGCTCGATACGAGTCTCCAGAATCCGCGATTCCTCGAAGTTTTCCGCGCGCCGGAAGAACTCGGGAGCCGCTTCGTAAGCGCGGCGCGGGATAAATCCGATGATCTGGCTGGAGGCGGCCTCGGTCCCATGCTCGCGGGCGGATACGGCGATTGTGTCAAAGACGCGCTCGAGCGGAATCTCCGCGAAATTGGTCAGATTCATCGAAACCTGGGCACAATCGCGCGAGGCGAGATAGATCCCCATGGCTTTGACATGCGGAAAGCCGCCGGACGACTCCCGGATTTTCCGCGCGATGGCCTGTGCAATCGCTGCATCGCGGGTCGCAAGCTGGACGTTGTAGGCGATCAGGAACCCGCGCGCCCCCACCATCGATGCACCCGCCGTGGAATGCGCCGCGAGGTTTCCGATATCGGCCGGCGCGCCGTCGAACTCCTTGCGGCGGACCCGTTCCAGCCGCTTGCGGTCGGGACTGCGCGCGGCATGTTCATAAAAATACACCGGAACGGAGTAGCGTCGCCAGATTTCTTCGCCCGCGCGATGCGCCGCGGCAACCGCATCCTGCATTGAGGATCCGTCCAGCGGCACAAACGGAATCACGTCGGCTGCGCCCACTCGGGGATGCACGCCCTGGTGCGCAGTAAGGTCGATTACTTCGGAGGCCTTCCCCGCCCCACGTACGGCCGCCTCCACCACCGCGTCCGAAGGTCCGGCAAACGTGACGACACTGCGATTGTGATCGGCGTCCGATTCCCACCCGAGCAACAGGACACCCGGGGTCTGCGCAATTGCGTCGGCGATCGCGCGCACCACGGCTTCATCGCGGCCCTCGGAAAAATTCGGAACGCATTCGAGCATCGCGTACGATCATAAAGAGTGCCAACCACCCAACGCAAGAAGACACTGGATCGTGTTCTCTCGCAGGCCGGCGCGGGTTCCCGAAAAGAAGCCCGGCAATGGATCGGCGCTGGCCGCGTAGCGGTGGATGGCAAGAAAATCCAGACGCCGGACGCGTGGGTCGATCCGGAACATCAGCGGGTCACGCTCGATGGCAAGCCGCTGCGAGCCTCCCGAAAGATCTACCTGTTGCTCTACAAACCTAAGGGCTACGTGGCCACTTACAAAGATCCCGACGGCCGTCCGACGGTTTACGGATTGCTCAAGGACGTTCCGGAAAAGGTATTTTCCGCGGGCCGGCTGGATCTGGATTCGAGCGGTCTGCTGATCTTCACCAACGATGGGAATTTTGCCGACCACATCACCAGTCCGGAATCGCATGTGCCAAAAACTTATCTGGTTAAGGCATCAATGCTGCTCACCGACGACCAGCTCGATCAGTTGCAGCGCGGTGTGAATCTGGCGGACGGTCCGACGCGGCCGGCGAAAGTGAAGCGCATTCGCGATTCTGGCCGCTACACGTTTTTCGAGATTACGATTACCGAGGGACGCAATCGCCAGGTGCGGCGGATGGTAGAAGCGCTGGGCGCCAAAGTCCTGAAGCTGGTCCGCACCGAAATTGGGAGCATACGGATAGGTGATTTACAGATCGGAAAGTACCGCGCTTTGAGTGACCAGGAAGTTCGCGGACTTAGGTAGGTCGGTCAGACGCCTTTGCTGGCAGCGTGGACGCGGGATTTGAGCTCCTCGGTACGCGGTCCTCGCCGCCCCGGAAGTGAGCCCAGAACTTGCGGCATGGACAGATCGCCACCGCGCGCATGCCGGTTGAGTGAAATTGCCGTCGCGTGCAGGAGCACGCCCAAGCCGATCCAAAGCTGCCAGTGAGAAAAAGCCCCGGTGATATCGAATTGACCCGCTAGCCCCATGTCTGAAGCCAGCCGCCAGAACCCGAGCGAGTAGGCCATTAGCGACGCCGGCACGAGCAGCGCGCCCAACGCGGCCGTCAAATCGCGGTTCGTACCTCTTTGATGCTTGCGTGCGCGGCCTTGGGGGAAACGGATCTTAACGATCATAGCTACTAGGCCTGATTCATTTTAGCAGGAATCGGTTTCAATAATCTTCGTTCTGTTTCGTCACCGTGGCGAGTCTAACAGGCGACTCCCGGCTTGTTTTGACGGCTGGCGGTTAACCCGTTGGCCGCGGCGGAGTGCTAGAATCCTAACGCGGCAGTCTTGTTTGGGGGCGAAGGAGAGCGAGCGATGCGGCTCTGGACGGACCGTTCGAAACGCAGTCGATGGTTGGGCGTGGCCCTGCTTTTTTCCGCCGCCTGGGCAACGGCTCAGGACTTGGCGAAGGAGGCTTGGCGCCTGGAAAGCACCGGGGATGCCGAGCAGGCCTTCCGGCGCCTGAAGCAGGCGGCGGCAGCCGCCCCGAACGACCCCGTTCCGCTCCTCGCATACGCCCAGTTCCTGGACGCGCATCACGATCCGTCTGCCCGCGAAGCCTACGGCCGGCTGGCTCAGGCTCTCCAGCGAACCAACGCCCCGAATGAGCAGCGGGCTGCGGTGGCGCAACGCCTGGCCGTACTGGATCTGCTCGCCGGAGACCGCGAAGCTTCGGCGCGTCATTTGCAAGATTACTCCGCAGCAGGGGGCAAGGATTTAGCTCTTCCGCCGCCGCCTCGGATCGTAGCTCCAGCCAATTACATCGAGATCCCGGGACCGCTTCGTTCCTTCGCCCGCATGGCGGCGCTTTCGACCGACCTCAACCCCGAAGATCTCTTGCCGGCACTGGCCCGCAACATCATCACCAATGGCTACAGGGCGACCACGGCCAATGAGGCATTGGAACAGACCGAATACCTCAAGCTGGTGATTCGCTATCTGTCGCAAGCTCGTGAACTCGAACGGCTTGCCGGACCAAGCAAGACTCTGCGAATTGACATGTGCGAATCGCCCGCCACGGCCGACGTGCTGCGCGTGATCGGATTCCGCATGCGCGGCGGATGCGGCTCGGACCTGGTCCTGGAAACGGTGAACGCCTCGCGGGCGTTCCTTACCACCGACTCGGGTTTCCCGCTGGCGGAGCTGGAGCTGGCGTTGCGCAATAACCGGCCGTTCACGCTCAATTATCAGCCTACTCGGGTTCCGATCCTCTACTCGCTGGATTACTGGCAGCCGGTTAAGGACAAAACGCAGGGTGAGTTTATCGACTATATCCTGGGAGATCCTTCCCTGTGCCGCCTGTATGTAGCTCTATCCAAGCTGGATTCAGAGACAGCCGAGCAACTGCGACAGGCGATCCCGGCCGCGCGGCTCAAAATCTTTGCACACGTCCTGGATTTCTTCGGCGGCATGTTCCAGATCCGAGAAGGAAAAGCCCTGGTTCCGGGCGGTGCACGCACCGAGAAAACCTGGGCCGAGCTGAACGGCGGCATCAATCCGGATAAGGGCGCGGCCTTCATCGAGCGAATGCTTACCCGCGATGACGGATGGCTTGCCAGTTATTACGATTCGCTGGCCCGGATCGACGGCCCGGTTAAGGATTACTTGACCGAGCCCGAACGGCTGAAGCGCTTCTACGGGGCGATTCGCGGCAAGGTCACGAGCCCGGGTCCCGCCCGGCCGGTGTTCCGGTCGAATACCGACATGCTGCTGCTGACCACGCGGCTGCGCCTGGATCCTGACGGCAAGCCGCATCTTCCCGGTGGCCTGGAAATCTGGAAACGGCTTTTCGCCGAGCATCCAGAGGGCAAGTATGATGCCAAGCTCACTCGCGCGGCTCCGCAGTGGAAGGACGCGGACGACGTGCTCGAAGCGCTATTTGGCCTGTGCCGCAAAGCTGCGGAAAATGAGCCACTGAAGATTTTCATGGCTCTGACCGACATCGACCGGCGGCGCACCAAGCCTCTGGAACCGGCCACCATGGACAAGCTGGCCCGCAACTATCGTTCGCTTTCCGCGCAGTACCCGCTGTTCGCCGAAACGCCGATCTTGACGGATTCCACCGTGTCGGCGTACCTCGAAACTACGCGCACCATCAACGGGATTCGCAACCAGGGGTTACGCTCCGATGCGGCCGGAACCTCGCAGGCCTTGATCGGGCTATGGCAGATCTTCGCGCGGCAGCAGAGTATTCCACGCGAGGCGGCGGACGCAACCCTGGCGAAAATCCTGGAGCCGTTTGCGCAAATCCACAATGACCGGGATGTCTTCGACGCCGGCCGGTCGGGAGTCCGGAATCTCCTGCAGGCCACCAAGTCCCCGTCGGGCATTTCACCGCAGGACCGGATGATGGACCTGTTGGTGGGCGGGGTTCCAGAAGGCGCCTCCGATACGCACCAGCAGATGGTGGAGGACCTGATCCGGATTTTCGAAGCGCAGCGCCTGGTCCCGCTGAATACAATCTTCGATCTCGCCGACAACCTCGACAGCGTCAGCAAGGGGCAGCCGCTGAACACTGCCCTGACGGGCCGCTTGGCTGCGCGCATCTCCGAAGTCCAACTGCCGCGTAATACCCTGAGCAGCCCCGAGAAATCCACGCTCTCCTTCGGTTACTGGACGGAGCAGCACATCGACGACCAGCGCAAGCTGAATCTGCGGGCAGCCATCGATAAGGCGGCCAAGGATCCGCAGAAGCTGAGCGACATGCGCGGCGAGCTGTCCGGATTCCTGCGCGACACGCTGGTGGGATTCAACTACATGCACTATGCGCCCCCTGGCGCACAGGTGCTGCGGACCAATCCGCTGTTCGTCCGCAGTCACGACTTTATCGGCGTCCAGGGAGCGCAGCAAACCTGGAGCTATACGTATGTGCCCGGCAGCGGATGGCCGTCGAATGCGGGCGGGCGTCTGGCGGGTTCGCTGGCGTCCCTGCCGTATGCGCTCGCGGAAGCGGAGCAGAATTTCCTGATTCCCTCGCGCCAGCAGGCGCTGATCTGGGGCGACTTGGTTCCGCAAATCATGCTTACGGCAATCGTTCCGCGCTGGTGGAACGTGTCACCCGTGCAGATTCATTGGGTGGGAATCCACATGGCTTATGGCGAGTCGCTTCTAGGCCAGTCGGCTTTAAGTCCGGAGCGGCGTCGCCAGGTGCTGGCCGCCCTGGAACCGTATATCGCGCCGGGGCGCCTCAGGAAGATCAATGATCTCCTCCAGTCCGGCGAGCCCAAAGCCGCGCTGGAGAACGTCTTGCCGTCAGAGATGTACCTGCTCGCGCGTTCGTTGTCTGGTCAGGACCGCGAATCGCCGCTGGCGCAGGAAATCCGACGGTTGACAGCCGAATCGCCGGCCGCAGTCAGCCCGGAAGCCATTTCGCAGGCGTTCGGAACTCCCAAGCCGACGCTGGCGAATACGTACGGTTTGGAATTGCTGAATCTCCGGACTTTCCCAACCTTGATGGGATATTCCAGCCGGATGCTGGCGGAGAGCTGGGAGTCAAACCTGCTGTACTACGCGGCGCTGGCGGACGAAATCCATGCGCAGCCCGCGCAGTTGAACGTTTTGGTTCCTTCCTGGACGCAGCAGACCGTAGAGCATATCTTCGCGACCCACCTGGAAGACTGGCCGGCCTTGTTGCGCTCGCTGCGACTAGTCGGCGACGATGTCAGGGAAAAGGCGCGCAGGCAGACGCAAGCGACAAATTTGGAGGTTATCGCGCGGTGATACGTAGACTTAGTTTCATCCTGCTGGTGGTGGCCTTGGCGGCGGCGCAGGACCGCCCCATTTTTCGCGTCAAAGTCGATATGGTGGTGCTCAGCTTCACCATTACCGACAACAAGGGTCACTACGTCAATGGTCTGAAGCCCTCTGATTTCAAAATCCTGGAAGATGGGATTCCGCAGAAGCTTTCTACTTTTTCCGAGGGGAACAAGCCGCCCGTCGAGGTTGCTCCGGACGGAACCCTAAAGCCGATCGTAGTGGATATTGGCGGGACCAACGCGGAAACTCGCTCGGATGCGTTCGTCGGAACGAACGTGTTCGTGCTGTTTGACACCAGCAACTACATGTATCGCGGCTTCGTGTACGCATCGGATGCGATCGCCGACTTCATCCGCGGTCTGGACCGGGCCGATTCGGTGGCCGTGTACACGTACTCCCGTAATCTGTCACGCGCGGCGCAGTTGACGAAAGAGCGCAATGACGCGATCGCCGGGCTACGCGGGGCCGTGGCGGGCGACGATTCGGCGCTCTATAACGGCCTGCTGCTGACCATCCGCGATGCCGCGAAGGTTCCGGGACGCAAGGTGGTGATCGTGTTCTCGAACGGTCCCGACAACGCCAGCATGGTGGCGCCGGACGATGTCCGCGCCGTGGCCGAGGACGAGGGGATTCCGATTTACGTGATCTCGACCAATGAGATCAGCAAGGATCCCATTTCCGCCAATGTGTTCCGACGCATCTCGACGCGCACGGGCGGCAAATCGTACTTCGCCACCAACTGGCAAAAACAGGTGGAAGCTTTCGAGGCGATCCGCGAGGATCTGGGAAATTCCTACACGGTCACTTACTATCCGCAGACGAATCCCAATGAAGGGTTCCGCAAAATCGCCGTCGAAGTGGTGTCGGACGCCGGCAAGAAATATCGCGTGCAGGCGCGGCCCGGCTATCGGCCCCGCGGCGGATTCTAATCTTACACGCGCAAAACGGAGCGCGGCGCGATAAGTTTCTGACCCCGCTTGGCGGTGCGCGCCGCGCCCTTTGCGCTTTACTACCTAGCCCACAAATTCGTATAGCAGCTTCCGCAGCATCGGATTTTTCCAATATTGAATGTGCGCCTTTAACGGCACACTCGCCTTCAAATCTTCCATGTTCTGCACGTGACGGGGATGCGTCTCGGAAACATCGTAGTAATTTAGCTCGCCACTGATGATGTCCCACTTCGACCAGATGTTGACCCAGGTGAAACTGGGCGGCCGGTATTTTTCATAGTCGACGATCAGCGGCTGCATTGCGGCGGCCATTTGCTCGCGAATCCAATCCTCTCGCTGTGTCCGGAAGATGAAGGCGGTTTTGTCGAGCGGCGATCCGAAGGTGATCAGTGCAGGAGTGCGAGCTAGAACGGGCTTCGCGGACCCGGTATTTTCCATGTTGATCAGGGCGTTCAGCGTGTCGTACGCGAGCACCGAACCTAACGAGTGGCCAACCAACAGAATGCGGGAATAATCCGGGTAGCCCTTGTCGCCGGCCGGATCCACGCCGTAGATCACCTTACCGATATCCAGCCCGACTTTTTGAATGCGCTTGCGTAGCTCGTCGAACTTGCTGCTCTTGTAAGGAGAGACGTAGGCCGCGATGTCGCCTACGTATTGCACGAGGAAATAACGAGCCACCAACGCCTCGGCGATCACCGCGATCCATAGAACCAGCCATCCAATTCCGGCCGGTAGAGCCACGGCACCTGTCAGCCATTGCGTCATCCGCAACGATACCAGCGCGATGATTCCCACTTGTAACAGGAGAACAGTCAAGACCGCGAGCAATGCCGGAAAAACAAACGCGTCAATCGGGAGAACTTGTGGTCCGCCAAACATCCAACGCCGGAAGGTTCGCGAACCGAGCGGCCAACTATACCGCAACCCCTGCCATCCCGCTTGGAACAGAAACTTGAGCGTGTCCCAATAGGACACCAGGCCTTCGGTGAGTGGCGCCCAGTACGCTTCATAAACGTGCACCTCGTGCCATCCGCCGCTGGCGTCCTGCCACGCGATCTCGGCCCGCGCAAGAAACTGATCCTCGACGCGCGACAAATGTACGGTGAGGTCCTTGGTCACGCCGCCCTGCGCCCGCGCTTCGTCACGAATCGCACCCGCCACGGCGCTAATGGTTTCGAATTTTACCTGCTGACCCATTCCATGGAAAACCAGAACGGCCGAAGGTCCGCCTGTTGCCTCTTTCGCGTCGCGGCAATTCTGGTCCCAGATAGGACCCGCTCGGATGTGCGCGGGCTCGGCGGGACGTTTATCGGGAGCCTGGTTCTGACTCATCGCCAGAAGCTTAACATTGTCTATGGCGCTAAAATGCATTTGAGGCACAAACGAAAATGACCGCGGTGGAAACTGAAATCACCCCTTACGTCCTGAATCACTTCATTGGCGGCAAGGCTGTCACTCCGAACTCCGGCGACTATCTCGATAAGCTCGATCCGCGCTCGGGCGACCGTATCGCGCGCGTCGCCAATGGCAACGAAGCCGACGTGAATGCCGCTGTTCAGGCCGCCGCGGCCGCATTTCCGGAATGGCGAGACCGTCGCCCCATGGATCGGGGCAAGGTGATGCTCGAGATGGCGCGCGCGATCCGAAAGCACGTGAAGCTGCTGGCCGAGATCGAATCGCGCGAAAACGGAACGCCCGCCGCGCAGGTGCCGGCCGGGCTCGAGACTGCCGCGCGTTATTTCGAATTCTATGCCGGACTGGTCAATGTCAATCACGGCGAGACGCTCAACGTTGGCGCCGGCTATCACTCCTACACTCGCCGCGAACCCTTTGGTGTTGTCGGGATTATTACACCGTGGAACGTTCCGCTGAACCAGGCTGCGCGAGCTTCGGCGCCGGCGCTGGCGGCCGGAAACACCGTGGTGGTGAAGCCGTCCGAGGAAACTTCGGCCACCACAGTTGAGTTCGCGCGGATCGTCACAGAAGAGTGCGGATTGCCGCCGGGTGTCTTCAACGTGGTGCTGGGCGCAGGCCGCCAGACGGGTGCGGCGCTGGTGTCGCATCCATTGGTGCGCAAGGTCGCGTTCACCGGAAGCGTGCGCGCGGGGATCGAGATCGGACACATCGCGGCGGACCGCGTGATCCCGCTGACGCTCGAGATGGGCGGCAAGTCGCCGCACATCGTCTTCGAGGACGCCGACCTGGACAAAGCCGCCGCCAATGCCGCGAACATTTTCACGCGCAACTGCGGCCAGATTTGCTCGTCGGGCACGCGCCTTCTGGTACAGGACAGCATCCATGACGCGTTCGTCGCGAAGTTGGTGGACCAAGT
The DNA here is from genome assembly GCA_025463005.1 of Bryobacterales bacterium. Lineage (GTDB taxonomy): Bacteria > Acidobacteriota > Terriglobia > Bryobacterales > Bryobacteraceae > Palsa-187. The sequence goes on from JAOAPR010000026.1 coordinate 11,946, forward strand.
CCGGATGATCAGTGTTGGACCCGAGGCGAATGCCTCGGTGGGTCCCCTGGCAACCAAAGCGCAGTACGAAAAAGTTCAGAGCTATTACCAGCTCGCCAAGCAGGAAGGCGCCAAAGCGGCGATCGGCGGCGAACTGCCCAGTGATGAGCGGCTCAAGAAAGGCTGGTTCGTCACGCCGACGGTTTACACGGGTGTCCGAAACGACATGCGCATCGCGCGCGAGGAAATTTTCGGACCCGTTCTGGGGGTGATCCGCTTCGAGGACGAAGCCGAGGCGATTCGGATCGCCAATGATTCCGAGTACGGGCTCGCGGCAGGACTGTGGACCCGTGACGTCAGCCGCGCGCTTCGTGTCGCAGCGCTGCTCGAAGCGGGACAAGTCTACATCAACGAGTATCAGACCGGCGCGATGATCGAGACGCCTTTCGGCGGCTACAAGATGAGCGGCTACGGTCGGGAAAAAGGCGTCGAAGCGCTACACTGCTACACGCAAGTAAAGTGTGTCACGGTGAAGCTCTAGGGGCGAAATATGGCGTCGACCTTTGACAAACTCAATCTGAAAGAGCAAAAAACAAATCTTAGTGCTCAACTCGCCGGAGAGCTTCGAGCCTGAGCTCAAGGCGCTGCGCGGCGTCACGATTCAGCGCGATCTAAAAGCCCTCGACCAGATTGAGTTTTTCCTTGCGTTCGTGACGAAGCAGAAGGAAGTCGACACGCTCGGAAAAGCGATTGGCAGGAAGGCAAAAGGCGACGCCGTGGTATGGTTCGCCTACCCGAAAGGCAGTTCCAAGAAATACAAATCCGAGATCAACCGGGATAGCGGTTGGAAGATTCTGGGCGACGCCGGATTTGAACCCGTGAGGATGGTCGCGATCGATGAGGACTGGTCCGCCGTACGCTTTCGCCGGGCGGAGTTCATCAAGACGCTGACCCGCGGCAAGGAACACAGGATGTCGGCGCAGGGCAAAGCGCGGGCGGCCCGGAAATAGGCCTTAGAACAAATCAATATCCATACCGGCGATGAAGTGGATACCGGGAATTATCAGACCTCGAAGACGGTGATCGTTCGTAAGGAAAAGATTTACGTCAGCTTCGGCGGCGGATGCCAGGTGGATCGCATCGGCCGGCGAAACATGATTCGCCGCCCGGATATTTGCGTAGTGCTCAGCCGTCTCCCTGGTAAAAGGCAGCAGGTCGACCACTGAAGTGTGAAGAAAGTCTTTGATCTGCTGCGCTACTTCGGACGAGCCCCGTTTCTTGGGGCCTACCAAAAGCTCCGCCATTGTAAAGGTGCTAGTGCAAAGCACGTCGCTACGTTGCTCCATCTTCTCGAAGATTTTCTTCACCTTCGGGGCTTGTTGGGGATGATCCTCAAGCCAATACACGAATAGCAGAGTGTCCCAATAGATACGGCTCATTGCCGTCCTCGTGCAGGCTTGTCGAATTGCTCCCGCTCGGCATGGATGAACGCTTCGCCGCCCCCGAGCGACTGAAACACCTGCTTGGCGATTCCCCGCAATCCAAGAAACGGTGAGGGAGAACCGGGTGCGCCCCCGTTCTCGCGCAGCAGACGATACGTAAACCGCACAGTTGTGCTCACCAACGATGGTGGACCTACGCGGCTCTCCAAGGCTATTTTGTTCTCCTGCAGAAAGCTTTTAGAGGAGAGCGCATTACAGACAACCGCAATGCGGTTCGAGAATTTCAGCGCTTTGTGGACATCGCCCGCAACAATCTGTACTACAGACTCGCCCCGGCGTCGGGCGGCTTCAATGTAGTGGCGGCGGGCGTAATCTCGAACCTGATCGGTAAGCGAGGAAGTCCTTACCATACATTGCATGATTAGCATGCATTAGCAGGGCTTTGTCAAGAAGGTACAATAATTCGAGGCCCACGGTGCCCGCAACAGCCCCTTCCCCCAACGCTGGGCTCAGCCCCAAGGTAATGCGCAATCTGGAAGCTTGGTACGCGGCCCAGGCCGATGTGCCCGGCATCGAAGTTCACCGCGACCCCGACATCACATGGATGCTCAGCAACGGGACCACTTGGTCCAACAGCGGCACGTCAATCCGTTTCGAGCCGAAGACCGTCCGCAAGCGGCTCAATCAAATTTACAAACGATTCGAGCGGCATGGCCGGGGCATCGGTTTTTGGATCGATGACGATGCCGCGCCCGCCGATCTCACCGATCACCTGAAGGGCTTGGGCCTGCGCTGCAAGAAACGATTTCCCGGCATGTGGTGCGACCTCGCCAAACTCCCGAAGATCGCGGCACCGAAAGAAATCCGCATTATCCGAACGCCGCATCATTCGATGTACCTGCGCCATCCTCACCCCTACTTCGGGCCGATCACGACCGCCATTCGCCGTCACGAGCTGAACCGGCTGGCGCACCTGGCTGCGCAATGGCCCGACCAATTTTTCGATTTCGTCGCGCTGGCTGCGGGGAACCGACCAGTCGGGGCGTGCAGCATGTTCCTGAGCGAATCTATCGCAGGATTCTACGATGTGGGCGTGCTCGAAAAGGAGCGCAACAAGGGCATCGGGAGCGCGATGGTCGCGCATGCACTCCGGTTCGCGCAAGAGCGCGGCGCCACCCAGGCGGTTCTGCTCGCCTCGGGCATGGGATACGAGATGTATCGTCGCGTCGGCTTCACCGAAGTGTGCCAGATCGCGTATTGGTATCGAGCCCTGCGAGCCTGACACATATACGCTTGACATATACTGGTCAGGAGTTGAGGAGGAATTGCGCATGTCCGCAGTTTTTCGAGCGCTCCTGGTAGTTGCGGTCGCGATGTTGATCAGTCTGGCAGCGGCCCAAACTCCGCCGCCGGCAGCACCGCCCAAGCCGCAGCGCGTACAACCTCCCGCACGGATCAGCGAATTCCGCGCGCAGCCAGCATCCATTCAACCCGGGCAGTCCGCCACTCTGATCTGGGCGACTGAGAATCCGAACGGCATCACCGTCAGCCCGGAGGTCGGCCGGGTAACGCCGCGCGGCAGCCGCCAGGTGACACCCAAGGCGACCACCACCTATACGCTCACGGTGGCCGGACCGAACAACACCGTACTCACCCGCGAAGTGACGGTAACCGTCGCTGGAACCGCGCCAGTGACTGCGAGCGCCGCAACCGCCCCAGTCGCTGAACCCAAGAAAGACACGCCGCGGCTGGCGAACGGCAAGCCCGATCTTTCGGGCGTCTATAGCTTCGGCGGAGGAGGCGCGGGAGCAGGCCGAAGTGCAGCTCCACCAGCAGGAGGTCGAAGCGCGGCCCCGGCTGGTCCGGAGCTGAAACCTGGAATGGAAAAATATCGCGTCGTTCGCGGACCGAATGATGCCGGACCTCTCTCGGACTGCATGCCTATCGCCGGGCCGGCTGCCTTCACCGTACCGTATCAATTCCAGATCCTGCAGACGCCGGCTTACGCGATCATCCTGCACGAATACCCGGGCATCTTCCGCATCATTCCGACCAACGGCGCAGCACATCCCGTCGATCCCGACCCGACCTGGCTGGGCGATTCGGTGGGGCGCTGGGAAGGCGACACGCTGGTGGTGGACACCGTCGGCTTCAACACGCGCACCGAACTGAGCGGCTACAAACATAGCGAGGCGCTGCACATCGTCGAGCGCTTCAGCCGCCCCGATTTCGAGACGCTCCAGTACGACGCTACGCTCGAAGATCCTAACGTCTTCGTGCGGCCGTGGACGGTCAGCCGGACGTTCCCGCTTCGTCCGGATCTGAACAAGATCGACGAGTTCGTTTGCGAAAACAATAAGGACTACAGCAAGTTGTTCGTCAAACAATAGCTGGTCTCTTGTTGCTCGAAAACACCTGGCTCTTCCCCGTCATCGAGTCGATCCACGTCATGGGTCTGGCGGCTTTCGTGGGGACGATCGTGCTCGCGGACCTGCGCACCCTGGGTTTCCAAATTCCGGACACGCAACAACTGAAGCCCTGGATGCACTCCGGGCTTGCCGTGATGCTCGTCACTGGCGTCGCCATGTTTCTCTCCGATACCGCGCGCTACCTGCACAATCCGGCGTTTCACGTGAAGGTCACGCTGCTGGTTCTAGCACTGGTCGCGCATTTCACGCTGCGGCGCTCGGAAACGCGGTTCGCCGCTGCACTCTCTCTGGCGCTCTGGACCTCGGTAGTGCTCGCTGCACGCGCCATCGCCGATTTCGATGTTTAACCCGATTCTAGACTTGGCCCGCTGGCTTCAGGACACGTCCCTGCGCCTCGATCTCAGCCAGTCCACCTGGGCCGTTCCCATCATCGGAGCGATTCATATGTTGGCCATCGCGTGGTTCGGCGGCGCAGTATTGGTTCGCGACCCGCGACTCCGGCGCTTCCGCTGGGTCGGGCTTTCGATCCTGATGTTCACGGGAGCACTGCTGTTCTGGTCGCAGCCGTTGCGCCTGTACTATAGCCAGTTTTTCCGCATGAAAATGCTTCTGCTGATGCTGTTGCTGACGTGGACCGGCCTGAGCGCCCTTCTTCCGGCCCGGCGCGCGCGTCTGGCGATGATCCTCTCGATCGTCCTTTGGGCCGGTGTGGTCCTGGCATCGCGTGGGATTGCATACAGATGACCCGTGTGTTAGGATTCCGCCTATGAAATCCAGACTGCTCAGCGTCTTAGCTGTGGGCATGGCGCTCGCGATTTCAGCCCTGGCACACCACTCGTTCACGATGTTCGACGCCACCAGGCAACTCACGCTTACCGGCACCGTCACTGGGTTTGAATGGACCAATCCCCACGCCTACATCGAAATTGACGTCCCGGACGAGAGTGGCGCAGTGAAGCACTGGAGCATCGAATTGGGCAGCCCCAGCATCCTGCAGCAGAGCGGCTGGAAATTCAGCAGCCTGAAGAAGGGCGATAAGACCACGCTGGTCATCAACCCTCTGAAGAACGGACAGTCCGGCGGATTCCTCAATCAGGCGACCCTGCCCGACGGTCGCGTGGTCGGAAATGGACCCGGGCGCGGCCCCCAGAAATAGCCGGCACATGGACCTGAGAAAGACTCTGTACGCGACGCTGGGTTTGGCTGCGAGTTTGGCTACGGTTCTTCCATTCGCGTGGGCGCAGTCTGCGAAAAATCCGCCCGACCTCACAGGCGTGTGGGGCACATTCCGGGCTGCCGGAAACACGAAGTTCGCTCCACCCCCGGCGGGACAACTGGTGCTCAAGCCCGAGTACGCCAAGCCCTACGAAGCGCGTCGTGCGCTCGAGGCCGACGCGAACAAGCGCGGCGAACAGCTTGCCAATGGCAGCGCCCAGTGCGTGCCGTACGGCGTGCCGACAATGATGGCGGTCGCGGTTTATCCGGTGGAGATTATTCAAACGCCAAAGCAGGTGACGATCATCTCGGAAGCCTTTAGCGAAGTGCGCCGCGTGTATCTCGACCGTCCGCAGTCCCCGCTCGAAGACGTGGCGCCGGGCTATTACGGCCACTCCGTGGGTCATTGGGATGGGGACACCCTGGTGGTGGACACGATCGGCATCAAGACCTCGGTGAATGGCTACCGGGGCATGCCGCATAGCGAGCAGATGCGCGTCACGGAACGGCTCAGGTTGGCTGCCCCCGATATCCTTCATGACCAGATCACCATCGAGGATCCGGTGGTCCTTGAGAAGCCGATCACCTACACGCTGGCCTATCAGCGCGTTCCGAATTACGAGATGGTCGAATTTGTGTGCGACAACAATCGCGAGTATGTCGACGACAAGGGCGTGGTTCGGATGCGCGTTAAGGAGCGATGACGATGCTCAAGCAATTTCAGGTTACGATTCTTATCGCGGCTGCATCCGGTCTGGCAGCCCAGACGCCACCGCCGCCGCAACTGGGTGCGCTGGCTCCCTCGAATATCGCCAAGAGCCGTCCCAAGCCGCCGTTCGATCTGACCGGAACCTGGCAGCACGGCGGAGGCCAGAACAACAACTTTCGGTTCTCTCCTCCCGAAGGCTTTAAACTCACCCCGGCGGCGCAGGCGCACTACGACGCCTCGCGGAAAGCAGCCGCTGAGGGGAAGACCTACCGCGACGACATCGGCGCCTGCTGGCCGGCCGGCCTGCCCGTCATCATGACCCGCGTGTGGCCCATCGCCATGGTTCAGGTTCCAACCGCGATCTACATGATCAGCGGCTTCATGAACAGCGTGCGCATCATCTACCTGGACGGCCGCACGCACACCGATCCCGACGTGGTGGTCCGCAGCTTCAACGGCGAATCCATCGGGCACTGGGAAGGCGATTCGCTCGTGGTGGATACCCGCAACTTCGTCGACGACCACCACTGGCTCGACAACGGAATTCCATTGACCGACGCGTTCCGTATGATCGAGCGCATCCGCTTGATCGACAAAGGATCGAATCTCGAGATCGAGTACACGGCCGCGGACCCCAAGAGCTGGGTGGGAGAGTGGAAATGGACCAAGCGCTTTAGACGGATGGACGATACAGATATCACGGAGGCATCCTGCTTGCCCGATCTCAACGAGCACATGCCGAGCTTGAAGGGCCACTAGGGAGGAATAAATGAAAGCATTGCTAACGTGTACTTTAGTGCTCGGGCTCGCGACCTTAGCCTATGCACACCACTCGATGAACGGGTTCGATCGGCAGAAAACGATCACGATCACAGGGACCGTCAAGCAATTCAAGTGGGCTAATCCTCATTCGTGGATCGAACTGGAAGTGGACAACGGCAAAGGTGGCGTCGACATCTGGAATTTGGAGATGACCGCCCCGGGAATTCTCGCGCGTGCGGGCTGGAAATCGAACATGCTCAAGCCGGGCGACAAGGTGAAGATGGGCGTCCACCCTATGGTCAACGGCGACATCGGGGGGCAGTTTGTATCGGTCACCTTCGCGGACGGACTGACCATGACCGAGCGCGGCCAGCAACAGGACCCGGCCACCGCAAAGCAGTGAAATCGTCCGGCGTGATAGTGTATACCTGAGGAAGACTTGAGGAGGATTCATCGCATGAAATCTCGGCTCCTGGCTGTGCTCGTGGGACTGGGGCTTCTGGTTACCACGACGCCCATTTCCGCGCACCACTCCACCACCATGTACAACATGGCAAATCCCTCCACCGTCACCGGAACGGTGAAGCGCTTTGAGTGGACCAATCCTCATGCCTACATCTACCTGGAGGTCAAGGGTGATGACGGCAAGATGGTCGAGTGGGAAGTCGAGATGATGAGCCTCAATCACCTGAAATCGTATGGCTGGAGCCGAAGCACCGTCAAGGAAGGCGACGTGATCACTTGCACCGGCGGAGCCGCCAAGAGCGGCGCTCCTGCCATGCTCAGCTCACTGATTAAGCTGGGCGACGGCCGCATGATCAAATCCTAACCTTTTGCCTCTAACACCAACTCTGCTTCCCACCACCTTGGTGGGATCTTACGCACAACCTGACTGGCTGATTAACCGCGACATGCTCAGCAAGCGGATGCCGCCGCGCGTCCGTGCATCCGAGCTGTGGCGCGTACCGCTGGAATGGCTGGAACAGGCCCAAGACGACGCCACGCTGCTCGCCATCCGCGACCAGGAGCGCGCCGGCCTGGACATCCTGACCGATGGGGAGATGCGCCGCGAGAGCTACTCCAACCGCTTCGCCACCGCGCTCGATGGGCTCGATCTGGATAATCCGGGGAAAATCGTGAGCCGCAGCGGCCACGACGTTCTGGTGCCGCGCATCGTCGGGAAGATCCGGCGAAAGCACGCGGTCCAGGTGCGCGACATCCAGTTCCTGCGGGCCAACACAGACCGAGGGATTAAGATCACGGTCCCCGGCCCGTTCACCATGACGCAGCAGGCGGTGGACGAATTCTACAAAGACGAGAAAGCGGTGGCCCTGGACTACGCGGCTGCCGTGAACGAAGAGATCAAGGACCTGTTCGCCGCCGGCGCCGATGTGGTGCAGATTGACGAGCCCTGGATGCAGGCACTGCCTGACAAGGCACGCGAGTACGGCGTCACCGCACTCAATCGCGCGCTCGATGGGGTCCGTGGAACCACAGCGGTGCACATTTGTTTCGGATACGCCGCGCTGGTGGCCGGCCGCCCCGCGGGATATTCGTTCTTACCCGAGCTGGAGCAGTCCACCGTGCAGCAGGTCTCGATCGAAACCGCGCAGTCCAAGCTCGATTGTTCGGTGCTTCAAAGACTTCCCGGGAAAACGGTCATCCTGGGTGTTCTCGATTTATCGACGCACGACATCGAAACAGCCGAGACTGTGGCGTCGCGCATCCGCCGCGCGCTGCCCTTCATCAGCCCCGACCGCCTGATGGTCGCCCCCGACTGCGGCCTCAAATACCTTCCGCGCGAAGTGGCATTCGGCAAGATGAAGGCGATGGTTGATGGCACGAAAATTGTTCGCTACGAACTGAACCGCGCATAGCGAAACAACTGCAACAACGTCTCCCGTCGCGGATCTAACAGTTATGAGCACGGAACTAAAAGGACTGCGTGTTGCCATTTTGGTCACAGATGGCTTCGAACAAGTGGAAATGACGAAACCCCGCGAAGCGCTGCAACAAGCGGGCGCGGAAACCACCCTCATCTCGCCTAACCGCGGACAGGTGCAGGGCTGGAATCACGATGACAAGGGGGACATGTTCCCCGTCGATAAGACGCTGGACTCGGTCAGGGCGAAAGACTTCGACGCATACCTGCAACCCGGCGGCGTGGCGAATCCTGATCGCCTTCGCATGATTCCGGAAGCCGTCCAGTTTGCAAGGGACTTCTACGAACAGAAAAAACCCATGGCGGTCATCTGCCATGGACCCTGGATGTTAGTGGAAGCCGATGTTGTGCGCGGCAAAACAATTACATCCTGGCCGTCTCTTAAAACCGATATTCGCAACGCCGGCGGTAAGTGGGTGGATCAGGAAGTGGTGGTGGATGGCAACATCGTCACCAGCCGCAAGCCCGACGATATACCGGCCTTCAACCGGGAGATGATCAATCTATTCAGCCGTTCGGTCTCGGAACCCGAGGCTGCCGGCGTCGGCCGGAAACAGCGCTAATTCCAGTTACGCTGGACGCTGCATCTCAAACCGGTCTCTGGTCCGCGAATAGATCGGCCCGCCCATTCGCCCGATGGCGCAAAGCTGGTCCGGGTCGATCTCGTGCAGGCTGTTGAGCATCGGATCGTTCACGTGAAAGCGCAGCACCTCGCCCATCACGATGCTGCCGCCCAGAAACTTCGGGCTGACGTGTACGATCTCGACCACCTTGCACTCCATGTTGACTCGCGATTCTTTCACGCGCGGCGGCTTCACCAGCTCGCTCGCAACCGGCGTCAGCCCGGAAAGCTTGAATTCGTCGACATCCGGTGGATACTCACCTGAGCACAGGTTCATCTTCTCGGCGAAATCCTCGCTGACGATGTTGACCACGAACTCCTGACTGGCCTCGATGTTGACCAGCGTGTCCTTCTTGGGACGCTCGCCGCCCCGGATCATGGGGCAGAAGCACACCACCGGCGGGTTGGCGCTGATCGCCGTGAAAAAGCTGAAGGGCGCCAGGTTCAGCACGCCTACCGGGCTGACCGTCGAGACAAACGCGATCGGGCGGGGCACGATGGAGCCCACCAGCAGCCGGTACACGTCGAATGGTTCTAACGTTGCAGGATCGATGATCATTGTTTTCGCTATTATAGCGGCTGGCCGGCGAGCCCCTGGCATTAAGGCTCCGGTTACGAGAAAATAGCGTGACGCATCACATAGGTGACGATCTGTGCCCGCTGACGATCTGACACTCTGGCAACGATGGTTCCGACGCCCTCAGGGCGTGTGGCTCCGCCGCGCGCTATTTCAGATTCACTTGTGGACCGGCATCGGAACCGGACTGTACGTGCTGCTGATCAGCATCACCGGCAGCGCCATCGTCTTCCGCAACGAAATCTATCAGTCCGCGGGATCGGGAACCAGGGTCGTCCAGGTGCGCGGGGCTAAACTTCCTGCCGACGATTTAAAGAAGATCATCCGGCAAAAGTATCCGCAGAACTCGCTCAGCTTCGTGTTCGAAGGCAAGCAGCCGACCACGGCCACAGAAGTGTGGATGGAACACGGCCGCGAACGTATCCAGCGTCTTTTCGATCCCTACACCGGCGCCGACCTGGGTGATTCGGTTCCGCAAGCTATCCGCGTGGCCGCCTGGCTCGCGAGGTTGCACACGGACCTGCTCTACGGCGACACCGGCCGCAAGGTCAACGGCATCGGGGCCATCTTTCTTACATCGCTGTGTGTCACCGGCGCGATCATCTGGTGGCCGGGCGTCAAAACCTGGCGGCGCGGCCTGGCCATCGATCCCCGCTCGAACTGGAAACGCCTTAATTGGGATCTGCATAGCGCGCTAGGCTTCTGGGCCTTCTCTCTGATCTTCATGTGGGCAATTACGGGTGTGTACCTCGGGTTCCCGCTGCCGTTTCAAAAGATCATCAATCACTATTCGCCGCTGATTCAGTACGCGCTGCCTGAGGAGGTCGCCTTTGCACCAACGGGCGCGTCAACGGGCTCCTTTGTAGCCGATGAAGCGAAAATCCCGCCGGCGCAGGCGAAATCCTTCAATTCCGGCAAGGGCCGGCGACAACCCATCCGCCGCAGCCCGGGCGACAATTTCATCCGCTGGATCTACTACCTGCACTTCGGGAACTTCGCGGGTCCGAAAACAAAGGCTCTATGGGTTGTGCTCGGAATGATCCCGGTGTTCTTGTTTGTGACCGGCGCAATCATGTGGTGGAATCGCGTGCTCAGTCCCGCCGCCCGCCGCGCGCGCACTCTGGCGGCCCGCATCGACACTCCCGTCGATGCCTCAGCGTAAAGCCATGCCGCACGAAATCGCGTTCGAGATGGCCGTCTCCAGCATTCGCTTCGGCCAGGGTGTCACGCGTGAAGTAGGAATGGACCTGGCCGATCTTGGTGCGCGGAACGTGCTTGTACTCACCGATCCGATCCTGCGAGGACTGTCTCCGGTCCAGACCGTGTTGGAATCGCTGGAGGCGAACGGGATTGCAGCGACGCTCTATGATCGCGTTCGCGTGGAGCCCACGGACGAATCTTTTCTCGACGCGATCGCCTTCGCGAACGCGGGAAACAATGCGGGAACCTACGATGCGATCGTCGCCGTCGGCGGCGGGTCGACGATTGACACCGCTAAAGCGGTGAATTTGTACGTCACGTATCCTCCTGACGACTTTTTGGACTATGTTAATCCGCCGATCGGTAAGGGCCTGCCCGTACCCGGCCAGCTCAAGCCGCTGATCGCGATCCCGACCACGGCAGGCACCGGCAGCGAAACCACCGGAGTCAGCATCTTCGACTTGAGCCGGATGCATGCCAAGACCGGCATCGCCAGCCGCCGTCTGAAGCCCACGCTGGGGCTGCTCGATCCCGAAAACACGCGGACCATGCCTTCGCAGGTAGCTGCATCGAGCGGCCTCGACATTCTCAGCCACGCTATCGAATCGTTCACCGCGATTCCCTTCTCCGAACGCCCGCTGCCGGATCGTCCTCTGCTGCGCCCTGCCTATCAGGGTTCGAATCCGATCAGCGACGTGTGGTCGCTTCAGGCCATGCGCATGGTGGCGAAGTATCTGGTACGCGCCGTGGAGGATCCCTCAGATGACGACGCCCGCGCGAACATGCTCCTGGCCGCGTCGTACGCCGGAGTCGGATTCGGAAACGCGGGCGTGCATCTGCCTCATGGAATGTCTTACCCGGTTTCGGGCAACGTGAAGAACTACCGGGCTCCCGGATACGTCACCGATCATGCTTTGGTACCACATGGATTTTCCGTGATCCTCAACGCGCCCGCGGTTTTTCGCTACACCGCCTCGGCCGACC
>JAOAPR010000041.1 GCA_025463005.1 Bryobacterales bacterium
CCGTCGACGCGAAGCAAGTGGGCATCGAAGGCCACTCGCGATGGGGCAAGGCGACGGTGGTCGCCATGGCCTACGATCAGCGCTTCGCGGTTGCCTACGTCAGCTCATCGGGCGAGGGCGGCGCTAAAGTGCATCGCCGCAACTGGGGCGAGCTGGTGGAAAACGTGGCAGCGACCAACGAGTACCACTGGATGGCGGGCAACTTCCTCAAGTACGCGGGTCCGCTGAACTGGAACGATATGCCTGTGGATTCGCATGAATTGGTGGCGATGTGCGCTCCGCGGCCGGTATTCCTCAGCGCGGGCGCGACTAATGGCGACGGATGGGTGGACGCGAAGGGCACGTTTCTGGCGGGAGTTGGCGCGGGACCTGTCTATAAACTGCTCGGCAAGAGAGACATGGGAACAGGCGAGTTCCCGGCGATCGAGACTCCGCTGATCGACGGGGATGTGGCCTTCCGGCAGCACAGTGGAGGGCATACTCCGGGGCCCAACTGGCCGACGTTCATCACCTTCGCCAGCCGCTACATCAAGACACGGTCATAATGCTGAACTAACTCGGGTGTCGAGACGAGTCTCGACACGGCCCGCAGGAGCGCGTGCGACACAAATGTCAGAAAGTCTTATTCCAGGATCTTAGCCAGCATATCCGGAATTTCGAACACAGCGCGATTGTGGATCCGGGCCACAGAAGCCTTGTACCGCGGCAGATCGCGCAAAAGCCCGTCTACCGCGCCGCGAATACCGCGGAAGTTCGGGACGACTAAACCGGCGTTCCGCTCCCGGACCCAATCGGCGTTGTAGCGCTCCTGCGGCAGCGTCCAGAGATTGCGCTCGACGATTACCGGCAGTCCCATCGCCACCGCCTCGCTGATACTTCCTGGTCCTGGCTTTCCGATAAAAAAATCGGCCAGGCTCATGTAATGGGGAATCTCCGACGTAAATCCCTCCACATATCGAGGCGCCTGCGCGGGCAGTTGCTTGAGGCGGTCAGCGAGGCCTGTATTCTTTCCGCAAATCAGGATGAGCTGGGTGTCCTCTAGCCGCTCGGCGATCTCGAGCATCACCTTCGAGCCTTGCCCGCCGAACAAAACCAAACCCGTGGGACGCTCCGGATCGAGACCCAGCTTTTTCCGCTCGGCCAGACGATCCACGGTCACCGGCTCATAGAATCCCGGCCGCAAAATCATGCCGGACGCGCGGAAGATCCGTTCCTCCGTGTGCCCCAGCGCCAGCGCCTGCTTCACCGCCTTATCGCTCCCGCAGATCAGGAACTGCTCCTGCTTTTCCATCCAGAAGTGCGGCGGATAATCGGCCATGTCGGTCAGAATCGTCACATACGGAACGGCCGGCAGCGCGTTTTTTAAGCTCTCACGCAGCGGCCGGTTGAAATTCGGCACGAGCGAGACCACCAGGTCCGGCTGTGTGGCGGCCCAATGCTTTTCGAGCAACTGGACGGCCTGCCGGTGATAGAGGCGGATGACAACGTGCATGAGCTGCAAGCCCTGCGCCGAGCCCAGCGTCCAGCCCCGCGCCAGCATCTGGTTATAGATGTCCTGTAACGGCAGTCCGGTCACCTTCCGGAACACATCCAGCGGCTCGAGAACGTCCTGCAGGTTGACCAGCCGGATCTCCCAGGGCCGCTTTTGCTGGTCGATTACAGCCTTAAGTGCCGTAGCAGCAGCGCGATGGCCGCCACCCGCATCGAAGTAAAGAAAATCAATATTTGTCACAAATGTTTTATCGCAGCGTTGTCGGGATGTAACGCCGCGCGAGTATGAATGTATTATGGCGGTTCTTCAGATCACCATGCCGCGGATGGTAACAGGAGCCATGGGATGGGTTTCCTCGCGCGATCACCGGCTTATGGTCCGGGTGAATCACTGGCGGCCGCCCAAATGGCTGCGCCTATGGATGCTGGCGGCGACGCGGGCCGGCGATGGCGGGCTATGGTACGCGTTGGGCCTGATCGTGGCAGTCTTCGGAGGACCGGAGCGATTTCAGGCTCTCCTGGCAGCCGTGCTTGCCGTCGGAGCGGGTGTCGCCCTATTCCTCGAGCTGAAGCGGGCCTTCCGGCGGAAACGCCCCTGCGAGCTGGAGCCGCACTGCTGGGCGGAGTTGCTGCCGCCCGATCAATTCTCGTTCCCGTCCGGCCATACCATCACGGCCTTCGCGGTGGCGATCACGCTGGGAGAATTCTATCCCGAGATGCTGCCTGGATTGTTCTTTTGCGCGGCCAGCGTGGCGGCTTCGCGTGTCGTACTCGGGATGCACTTTCTCAGTGACGTCTTGGCCGGGGCCGCGCTGGGTGCGACGCTCGGCGTGCTCGCCACGGCGTTGATTCGTTAACTTTCCCCAAACCTAACTCCCACCAAACCGCTCCAGCGCTTCCTCTATCACCGCTGCGAAGTTGGCTCCGCTCTCAGACCATAGCAGCCGCCGTTCCAGCGGCAACGCGTTTTCGATCTCGCTCACCAGGTGCAGCAGGCTCCGCAGATTCGATTGCTGAATTCGCAGCGAACCTTCGATCTCCTCGGACGGCAGAAACTTCGTATCGAGCCCGAAATCGATGCGTAGATGATCGTCAGGGTCGTGCTCGAACGCGAAACCGAAACACGAGAGCAGGACCGGCGAGGGCCGCAATTTCCAATCGTCGTCATGCTGCCAGAGGTCCCAGGCCGTGTCGATTTCGATGCAGCAATCGGGCTGAGCGAAATCGCGCGCCGCAGCGATCATGTCCGCCACAGGCGCACCCACGTCGAACGGGCGTTCCAGAACCGGCGGCTCAGCGTAATCGACGGCGTAGACGCGCAAAACCGGCCCCTGCTTCGCGAGTTTCGAGAAGGGGAACACGTCCAGCATCTTTCCAAAATGCCGGAGCATGTTGGAATCGGAGAATCCTTGCACCCAGCAGGAGAAATACAGGCGATCGCTCATTCCAATTCGATTGTATCCGGGGGGAAGCCGTTTCGCGCGATGATGGTTAGTAGTGATAACGGATCTTGTCCAGATCTCCCGCCTGGGCGAAAAGAAACGCGGGGAGAATGAGAAGTTCCGGCGCTGGATCAAATCCCACAACTTCGTGGAGCGCCAGTTCCGACGCGCCGCGCATGAAGTCCATGAGGCTATCGATTGCCGCGAGTGTGCCGAATGTTGCCGCGTGACCGAAGCCGAGATCTATGAAAAAGACGTCGAGAAACTTTCGAAGCACCTGGGGATTTCCCGCAAGCAGTTCATGGAGCAATACACCGCAACCGGAGACGAAGGCGAATTAATCCTTCGGCGGACAAAGTCCGGCTGCGTCTTCCTGGATGGGAACGACTGCACCGTCTACGAAGCCCGGCCCAAAACCTGCGAAGGATTCCCGCATTTGTTGCGCGGCATGGGCTCGATCCAGCACAAGATGTGGGCTTATGTCGACCGCGCCACGTACTGCCCCATCGTCTACAACTGGATGGAGCAGATTAAGGGCCTGACTAACTTCAAGAAGTAGGACGGTTCGGGACGCCGGTCACCGATTCGATCCTCACATCGGGTGCGAACATGAACACGTTGGTGCCGCTCATCTTCTCCTGACCGTCGCTCGACCTCGCGACCCAATCGGCCAACACGGTTCCCTGGCAGTGCCGGATATCGCCCCGGCGCTGGAGCTTGATCCCAGGCATGAATCGCTGCGCTGCGCCGGTATGGGCGATCAGATCAGCGATGCCGTCGAGCAAGCTGAACTGGTCGTGAAAGCGGATGGTTGGGGTGACCAGCGTCGCCAACGTCTCTTCGCGAGCTTTGTCGTCGGGAATGGTCCACGCGGCGAACCAGCGATCCACGATTCCGGCCGCGTCTGCGAACGCTTCGTTCGCCACCACGTTGGCGAACAGTGAAAGCTGAAAGCGCCAGCCTTGGACATGTTCGTCGCGCGGAGCCACCTCGGCGAACTCGTGCAGCAGGTGAAGCCGTGTGCCCCGGGAGTCGGGTTCCAGGCGAATGGTCACGCGCGAGGCTCCGGGGGGCACAGGCTTGCCGGTGGCGTAGCCGTAGGTAAACACGATTCGCTCCGGCGGGCTCACCTCCAGCACTTCGCCTAGCACCTCCACTGCGCCGGGGTGACGGATGTAAACTTTCCCGCCGGGTTTCGCGTCGATGGTGGAGCCCGTGCCCCACCAGGAGGCCCAGCGCGCGCTGTCGGTGAAGAATCGGAACACGGTCTCGGGTGAAGCGTGAATCACAACCGTGCGGTCCAGTTGATACGGCAGTGGCGTCATCGTTTTTTCCCTTTCTTGTTCTTTTTGTTGTGCGGACGCGGGCCGCGACGGCTCTCCTCCATCTCCGCAGCCAGCTTGAGCTTCCAAAGTGCGTCATCCCACATGCGTTCGAGCATCCCGGCGACCTCCGCCAGAGCCTCCCGATTCGCGCGGTAGTAGCGATTGCGCCGGTCGTTTTCCTTACCCGCGCGCGCCTCCACCAGCCCGGCTTCGAGCAGCCGTCTCAACTGCAACGACACGGCCCCGAAGGTAACATCCGGCATGGCCCGGTGAATCGCCCCGGCGGTCTGTTCGTCGCGCCACACCAGGCGCAGGATTTCCTGCCTCCGCGGTGAGGCCAGTGCGTGCAAAATGGCCGGTTCCAGCGCCATAGAAAGATAGTTTATTTTAAACTAAATTACATGTCAAGCCGGCTTTATGTCGTAGGAGGCGGGCTCGCCCGCCTCGCGAGGCGCCCAAGGGCGCCTCCTACACGCGACTGTTGTGATATGCTTTGCCCTTGAAAGGACCACCCCTCACCCATGGAACGAAAAAAAGCGTCCGACTACCCGCAGGAATTGCTCAACCTCTTTGACAAATACGTTCACGGCGATATCGACCGCCGCGCCTTTCTGGATGGAGCCCAAAAGTTCGCCGTAGGCGGCCTGACGGCTACTGCGATCTGGGAAAGCCTCCGCCCCAATTACGCCTGGGCGCAGCAGGTCCCCAAAGACGACAAGCGCATCAAAGCGGAGTACGTCACGGTCCCCTCGCCGCAGGGCAATGGCAGCATTAAGGGCTACCTGGTTCGTCCCGCCAACGCGACCGGAAAACTTCCTGGAGTGCTGGTGGTCCACGAGAACCGCGGCCTGAATCCTTACATCGAGGACGTGGCTCGCCGTTTAGGCGCGGCGAATTTCATGGCATTTGCTCCGGACGGTCTCACCAGCGTGGGCGGCTATCCGGGCGATGAAGAAAAAGGCGCAGCGAACTTCCGAACGGTGGACGGGCAGAAAATGGGTGAGGATTTTCACGCCTCCGCTCGCTGGCTTAAGGCGCGTTCCGATTGCACGGGCAAGGTTGGCGCGGTCGGCTTCTGCTTCGGTGGCGGAGTCGTCAACACCCTGGCGGTGAAGATGGGGGCGGATCTGGCCGCAGGAGTTCCGTTCTACGGCGCGCAGCCCAACGCCACCGACGCAGCCAAGATCAAGGCTCCTCTGCTGCTCAACTATGCCGCCATGGACGACCGCATCGATGCCGGAATACCAGCCTATGAGGCGGCGTTGAAAGGCGCGGGCGTGACGTACACCGTCTATATCTACCCGGGCACCCAACACGGGTTTCACAACGATACGACGCCGCGTTACGACAAGGCCGCCGCGGAGCTCGCGTGGCAGCGTACGCTCGACCACTTCAATAAGTACCTGCGAGGGTAGCGCCCGCCAGATCAAATCTTAATGAGGCCGAGACGAATTCCTCGCGTCACAGCCTCCGTGCGTGTGCCTGCGTTCAATTTCGCCAGGATCGAATTGACGTGAAACTTCGCAGTGTGATCGGAAATCGACAACCGATGCGCGATCATCTTGTTGCTCAATCCTTCCGCGAGCATCTCCAACACGTCCATTTCGCGTGGAGTGAGTGCTTCAGCGATCTCCCGAACGGGCTCATGTCCCGCTAGGTGGGGGAGAAACGCCATGCCCTCTTCGGCGGGCATCACCACTAGACCCGCCGCGGCGGCATGTACGGCCGCTACGACCTGGGCCGGGCTAATGTCCTGCGACTCGGTTCCCCGCGCGCCGGAGCGCGGGCTTTCCCCGACCACCACGTCCGCTTCTGAAGCATCGTGAACGATTTCAATGTCCGGATCCGCCGCAAGCAGCGATTCCAGGCCGCTGCGGGTGATCGCAGATCCGGCATCGATGTAAACGCGGATCAAGCCGCCTCCTGCCGCGGCCCCGGCACCACGACAGAAACCTCGCGCTCGATAGAACGATTGCCACGTCGGAATCGGACTTTCATCACCGACCCGGCAGCGTCCTCGATCGCTTCGCTCAAATCATCGGTCGATTCGAAGCGTCTCCCGTTGGCGCCCAACAGCAGATCCCCGGTCCGCAGCGAAGCTCGCTCGGCCGCGCTGTTCGGATTCACCTGCAAGAGCATCAAACCCGTGTTCGCCACGGGCCGTACGACGATGCCAATGGTGGGCCGGCTCCCCCGCTCGAGAAAACGAACCACCAGTTCGCTGGGAATCGCAAGTGCGAGACCGCCTGAGACGACCATCGTGTTTACCCCAATAACGCGCCCTCCCGCATCCGCCAGCGGACCTCCCGAATTCCCGGGGGCGAGCCGAATCGCCGCATGGACCCAGCGCCTCCGGCCCAGCCCGCGCATCGGACCCGCTCCGTGAACCACGCCGGTGGTCAGCGCCCCGACAAATCCCAGCGGATTTCCGATCGCAACGGCCAGCTCGCCGGTACGAAGTGACGAAGATCCCCGCCATGCCGCCGCAGCAAGATTGGGCGCGCGCAGCCTGAGCTTAGCCAGGTCCGCGTATCCGTCACGCGCTGTCACTTCGGCGGAAAGCGAGCGTCCGTCCCACAGCTCTACGCGAACCTGCTCGTCGCGAACACGTTCGTCCGAAACGACGTGAGCGTTGGTAATTATCGTGCCATCGGCGTCCCAGATGATCCCCGATCCACTGCCGCGCGAATCCTGGTTCCCGCTGAGCACCTGCACGGTCGAACGGCGCAGCTTCTCCGCGACTTCGCCGAAGGATTCCGGAAGCATACTTACCCTCTCCGCGGCCGCTCGGCGATTGTGATTTCCATCTCGACTGGATTTCCGCCTCGCAAAATGCGCGCCGCGATTTTCTTTCCCACCGACTCCGAACTCAGGACTTCCTGGACGTTTTCGGTCCGATGCATCGGGCGTCCGCCGAATTCGAGCAGCACGTCGCCGATCGACATCCCAGCGCGTCCCGCCGGTCCGTCGTTTTCGACGGTAATCGCAATAAGCCCGGTGGAGCCGGCAAAATTGAGCTTGCTCCTTAGATGCTCCGGAATCGCGATCGGTTGTAGACCGACCCCCAGGTACCCTCGTGGAACCCGGCCATCCGCAAGCAGGCTTTCGGTCACACGGGCGACCGTCGACAACGGAACAGCGAACACCGAAACCCGCGACAATGCAGGAGTTGCGACGCCCAGCAGCTTGCCCGATGCGCCCACTACCGCGCCGCCGGCTCCCGCGGGATGCAACGAAAGATCAAGCCTTACAACTTGGTCCAATCGGCCTCCGCGCCAGGTCTGAGAGGGACCGGAGATGTTGCTGATCACGCCAAACGCCGCGACGGCGCTGTCTTTCGACCGGCCGACCGCCAGCACAACACCACCTGGAGTTATCGTCGCCGGATTCTCTTCTCTTTGGGCCACAGGAATGCCGAGGCCCTTGACTCGCAACACGGCCAGATCCGTTCCCGGATCTCGTCCCACTACTTCAGCCGGTAGATTGGAACCATCCTGCGCGGTCACGCGGATTCCTTCATCGCGGCGTAGCGTGTGATCCGCCGTGACGACGATCTCCGAGCTCCAGTGGACGCCGCTCGAGTCGAATCGCGAGCGCGCGTGAACGGCGACGATCGACTGGGCGGCCTGTTCCACGGTCGAAGCGATTTGTTCGGAAAGAGCGATCAATGAATTTGCCAACGTTATTTCTCCCTGTCATCAGCATGCGCCCGGGGAGCTCCCTTGCACACCGGATGATCGGGCAGTTTCCACCTGCCCGACCGGGCAGGGTAATATCGATTCGTGCAGCAGAAGCTCACTCGTCGTGAAATGGGCGCTCTGATGACGGGAGCGTTAGCCGCGTCCATGCTGGATGCGCAGACTCCCGAGCCGGTGCTCGATATCGCCGAATGGTCGTACCACTGGTACGGCGTCGAGCATGCGCTGCTCGCCCGCGGCACGGTCTGCAACGGGATGCAGATGTATGTCGAGCACTGGATCCCGGCTCAGGTGCGCCACCCCTACCCGGTCGTGCTGATTCATGGCGGCTTCGGTCAAGGCTCGGACTGGTTCAGCACGCCCGACGGCCGCCGCGGCTGGGCCACGCTGTTCCTGGAGCAGGGCTACAAGGTTTACGTGCTCGATCGGCCGGGCCAGGGTCGAAACCCGTATCAACCGTTCGTTCATGGCGCGTTTGCCGCGCAGGCCCCGACGTTCGAAGCGAATCCGCAGACGGTGGCTTCGATGAATCAGCCGATGCCCAACAACGCGCAGACCCAGAGTGTCTGGCGATCGCGCGGCGCAATGCTGCTCGACGACATCGGTCCCTCGATCCTGGTCACCGATGGCGACGGCTCGGTGTTCGCAACAGTGACTGCGGAGGAGCGGCCGAAGCTGGTGAAAGGCATTGTCTCCGTAAATCCTCCCGCCAATGCACGACAGGCCGTTGAGAAGCTCGCGGGTATTCCTTTCGAGGCGTTTCCCAGCGTGAACAATCTCACATCTGTTTTAGCTTGGCTGGATCGCACGATCGTTTCGGGACCAGTCGTGGCGGCACCCGATCCTCATCCCAACCGCGAATCCACCTCCCTCAAACTGGCCGATCAGGGTTGTTTCTGGGTGGGCGTCCGACGGAAGCAAATGCCTTACGGGACAATTCCACAGGGGCAGATGTTCGTGCAATACATGATCCCGGCCGAAAAGCGCCACGCGCTGCCCGTCGTGATGGTCCACGGGGGCGGCGGACAGGGCACGCACATGATGGGCATCGGCGGACGACCCGGCTGGGTGCATTACTTCGTCCAGGCCGGCTACAGCGTCTATTGGGTGGATCGCCCCAGTTACGGCCGGTCGCCGTATCATCCCGATGCGCTCGGTCCCAGCCACTTGCCCAACGTCCCGGCTTACGAAGGGCTCATCGGCAGCACCGCAGTCTTCAACACCGCGCAATGGCCCGGACCCGGCGGCATGAACGATCCTCTGATCGATCAGTTCATGGCCTGCGAACAGGGCAACGTGAGCGACGAAGCGTTTCACAGCGACCTGGTCTGGCCGGGCGGCGCCGAGCTGCTCGACCGCATCGGCCCGAGCATCCTCTTTGTCCATGCGTTCGGCGGATTCTTCGCGTGGGGCGTAGCCGACCGCCGTCCGAACCTGGTGAAGGCCATCGTCTGCATGGAGATCAACGGCAATCCTTTTGCCGCGCAGCTTCGCTGGGGATTGACCGCGAGCCCGATGACATATGAGCCACCTGTTTCTGATGTGGCGCAGTTTAGTTTACGAGACCAGACCGCTCCGCCCGATTCGCCGCGTCCGGTGGTTTCGCCGTTCAAATTGCAGGCCGAGCCCGTGCACAAGTGGAAAAACCTGCAAGGCATCCCGATTAGCTGGGTGACCAGCGAATTCGGCGGCGGCGGATCGCCCGTTTCGAACGTAGCTTTCTTAAAGCAGGTGGGCTGCACCGCCGAAATGCTGCGGCTGCGCGACTACGGTATCCATGGCAATGGCAACCTGATGCTGCTGGAGAAGAATAACCACGAGGTGTTCGCCGTCATTCGCGACTGGCTCGACAAGAAAGTGCCGGGTTAGCGTTACTGCGCGGCCTGCGACTCGAAACCAATGGACGTCACAAAGATCAGCGCGGGCAGAAACCCGCCCTCCGACCTGCACGCGATCATCGAAATACCTGTTGGTGGTGCGCCGGTTAAGTACGAGCTTGATAAAGCGTCGGGCGCCATGTTCGTGGATAGATTTCTCCATACGGCCATGTACTACCCGGGCAATTATGGCTTCATTCCACAAACCTTGTCACAGGATGGCGACCCGTGTGACGTGCTGGTAATTGCGCCTGTAGCAGTTGCGTCCGGCGCCGTGGTTCGCTGCCGTCCGGTGGGAGCCTTGCTGATGGAGGACCAAGCCGGGCTTGACGAGAAGATCATTGCCGTTCCGGTCGATGATCTTCATCCGTTTTATACCGGTATTGCCTCCTATCTTGATCTGCCGGAGATTATGCGCGAGCAGATTGAGCTTTTTTTGAATCACTACAAGGACCTGGAACACGGCAAATGGACTCGAATCGGCCAGTGGGTGGATGTGGAGAGTTCCAAGAAGCTTATTCTGGATGCTATTGACCGGGCTGCTGTACACACCCTTTAGGAGAAACATGCGTATTCGATCACTCGCTGCGTTGCTGTTGACCTTCGCTCTCGCTCCGGCTCTGTCATGGGCCGCGGTGCCGCCCGACATCGCCGGTCAGCTAAAGGAGATGGGCCGCGTGGTCAATCCCGCGGGCACGGCCAAGCTGTACCGGCCTCTCCAGCCCAAGGCTCCCTACCCTGGAGTCAAAGTCGAGCACGACATTTCCTATGGCCCTGATGCGAGAAACGTATTGGACGTTTTCGCTCCCGAAAAGGGCGGCGGGTCGCGGCCGGTATTGATCTATGTCGCCGGCGGCGCGGGCAACAAGATCGAGCCTGTTCCCGACGGCGACGCTTTCTACGACAACATCATGCTGTGGGCCGTGAAGAACGGGATGACCGGCGTGAACGTGCAGCGCCGCGGCGGCCAGGGCCTGGAATGGGACGATCCCGCTAAAGACATCGGACGGCTGATCGGCTGGGTGCAGCAGAACATCTCGCGCTACAAGGGCAATCCGAATCGCGTGTTCATCTGGGCGCATTCGGCCGGGAATGGCCCGGTTTCCACCTACATCGGGCATCCCGAACTCTACGGTCCGAACGGCGTCGGCCTCAAGGGCGCGATCCTGATGTCGGGCAACTTCAACATTCTGCCGGTGACCGTGACAGTTTCGCCCGGCCAGGAAGGAGCTGCCAAGGGCGGCGGGGGCAAAGGACGCGGCGGCGCGCCTCCGGTCGATCCGGCGGTGCAACTGACGCGATCCAACCTGCCTGGGATCCTCAAGAGCAAAGTGGCATTTTTCATGGCTGCCGCCGAGCTTGACCCTCCCAACACCGTCGCGTTCAGCCAGACCGTGAAGGAACAGCTCTGTATGGCCGGCCATTGTCCGGCGGCAGCCGTCTTCAAGGATCATAGCCACATGTCGGAAGTGTTCTCGCCCAACACGGCGGACGATACCGTCAGCAGTCCGATCCTGAAGTGGATAAAGAGCGTGAAGTAGTTTATTGCGCGCGAGGTCCCATCACCTGCACGCGGTACCCGTCCGGGTCGCGCAGGTCGGGTGCTCCGGCGATCTCGGCCTTGTCCAGCTTCACGCCAGCAATTTGAAGCACTCTGACTGCAGCGTCGTAGTCGAACTTCTCGACCGCAACACAGTAGTGATTTACACCCGCTTTTTCGCCGGCAGGAGTCTGCAACAGCCCGATCCGCCCGGTCCCAACCTGAAACCAGATGCGATTGTTGTTTCGCTGCGTCACGGGCCCGAGAATCTTTTCGTAGAATGCCGCCGATTTTTCGGGATCGGTTACGTTCAGCAAAATATGATCGATGCCGGTAGGACGAAAAATCGGGACGGCGCCTCCGGCGATCCTGAAAGAGCCGCCGCCAGTGGACTCAGGCGAGGCCGTGCCGCCTAACAATTGCGCCCAGCCGTTGTCGGTCGCGAGCTGAAGGCGGGTGCCATCCGGATCGGTCACCGCCAGGTCCTTGCCGCTGGGAAAATCGCGGTAGGCGACGCCTTGCGCCTCCAGATAGTTGTGTATTGCGGCGACATCAAACGCGGGAATCCCAGCGCAAAAATGATCGACGTTCACGGCTCCTTGCGCGCTGCGATCCATGGCGATGTAACTTGCGCCCAGCTTGACGTATCGCCGGGTGGTCCGGTTGTTCTTCAGAACTGTGTGGCCGAACACGCGCGCGTAAAAGGCGGCGGATTTCTCGACATCGGACACCAGGAACTCCACGTGATCGAGCGCGGCGAAGCGCAGGGAAGTGTCCGCCGCCACCGCCCTCTGCATGGCGAACACGCCCGTGCCCAACATCCCAAGCAACTCGCGCCGAAGAAGTGACATATCATCCACCAGCGAGCCAGTATATCCCGATCCGTGATCCGATGTATGATAACGGACCGGAGCCCTGTTTAATGAGAATTTTCTTGCCTGTTGCGGGCGTGGTTGCGCTCGCTTCGATCTCGACCACAGCTTTTGCCCAGGGACGGGGCGGCGGGCCGCCGCCCATGCCGACGCCGGCCGTCCTTCAGAATTATCAGCCGGTGACACCCGAGCGTCTCAAGAATCCCGAGCCCAACAATTGGCTCATGATCCGCCGAACTTACGACGGATGGGGCTACAGCCCTCTCGATCAGATCACGCCGGAGAACGTCGCGCGGCTGCGCCCCGTATGGGTGTTCGCCACCAGCGAGGCCAGGGTCCACGAAGCGGCGCCGCTGGTCAATAACGGCGTGATGTTCGTCTCGACCCCCAATAACCAGGTGATCGCCATCGACGCCAAGAGCGGCAACGTGCTGTGGCGATACCGCAGGCCGCGTCCCGCCGGCACCAACGTGCCGCACGATACCAGCCGCGGCGTCGCGCTTCTGGGCGATCGTGTCTACTTCGCCGCAGGCGAGGCGGTTCTGGTCGCGCTCGACGTTAAGACCGGCAAGGAAGTCTGGACCACCACGGTCGCGGATAACAAATCGGGGTACTATATTTCGCTCGCTCCGCTGGTCGCGGGCGGAAAAGTAATGGTCGGAGCTTCGGGCGGTGAGTATGGAATCCGCGGCTTCGTCGCGGCGTTCGATCCGGAAACCGGCATGGAGCAGTGGCGGACTTACACCATTCCTGCCCCGGGGGAACCCGGCAGTGAAACCTGGCCCAAAGGCGACCAGTGGAAAACCGGCGGCGGCTCGGTTTGGGTCACCGGCAATTACGATTCCGATACCAACCTGGCGTACTGGGGCGTCGGCAACGGCGGCCCGTGGATGGGCGATCAGCGCCCTGGCGACAATCTATACACCGCGTCCACGATTGCTCTCGACGTCGCGACCGGCGCGATCAAGGCGCATTACCAGTACCACCCGAACGATTCCTGGGACTGGGACGAGGTTTCCCCGCCGATCCTGGTGGACTACCAACGCAACGGCCGCACCGTCAAGGGTCTGATCGACGTCGCGCGCGACGGCTATCTGTGGTTCATCGATCGCAGCGTGGTGAGCCGCGACGGACGCATGAAGTTCGTCGAGGGCAAGCCCTTCGTGAATCAGAACGTGTTCAAGAGCCTGGATCCTGAGACCGGGCGTCCCGAGATCGATCTGGACCACAAGCCTGGCACGGACAAGCGAGCCGAGTTTTGCCCCGGGATTCACGGCGGCAAGAACTGGCCGCCCATCGCATTCAGCCCCCAGACCCGGATGATTTATGTTCCGGCGAATAACAATATTTGTGGGTCGTCTACGGGCACCATGGTGACCTACGTGGCCGGCCGCGCTTACACCGGAGTTCAAATGGGTGGCGCGCCCAGTCCCGCGGGCGCCGAGCATTTCGGCGAAGTCCAGGCCTGGAATGTCGACACTGGCCAGCGCGTGTGGACGCACAGCTACGCGACGTCACCGAACTGGGGAGCTATGCTCGCCACCGGCGGCGGATTGGTGTTCAGCGGCGGTACCAACGATCGGAAGATTCACGCTTTCGACGCAGCCAGCGGGATGCTCTTGTGGGAGTCGCCGACCAGCTCGGGAATTCTTGCCCCACCGACCACCTTCTCGATCGACGGTAAGCAGTATATCGCCGTGCTCTCGGGTTGGGGCGGAGATTCGCGGGGGATGCAAAACACTTTGAACAACATGTTTCCCGGCCAGTATCCGGAGGTTCCGGAAGGCGGCAGTGTGTGGGTCTTCGCGGTGGAGTAAACGCGAGTTATTTGCCGCAGCCGTGAGCTGCCTCATCGAACTGATCGAATAGCCGGGCGGCGCCCGCGCCTTCGAGCGTGGTCATGACGTGGCCCTGGCCCTTTTCAATGGTGAACCGCACCTTCATTCCCTTGGCGCGGAATGTCGCGGCTTGGGCCTGCATGGTGTCAAGCCAGCCCCGATCCATTTCGCCGACGTGCATGTTCAGACAAATCCCCTGCAATGCGGCGACCCGTTCGTCCGTCGGATTCACCAGATATCCCGGAAATCCGGTGACCGACCAGAAATATTTCGGATAAGACGCGGCGATATGGAATGAGCTGAGCCCTCCGTTCGAAATCCCGGCAATGTGGAATTTCCTTCCCTGGATTTTGTAATCCGATAGAAGTTTGTCGAGGAACGCCGGGAACACCACTGCCCCGCCCTCGTAAAATCGTCCGGTAGCCGGGGCCGACAGAACCGCCACGATGTAGCCGTGTTTATCGGCCTGCAGCTTCAGGTTGCGCGCGATCATGCCGTCGACCATCGGCATGGTCTGGGCTCCTCCGGGAAACGCAATCACCGCAGGATACTCTTTCGCCGGGTCGTAGTCCTTCGGCAAGATCACCTTGTAGTACACGGTGACTCCGGCGAAGTCGCCGTTCTTGACGAGAATGTCCCCATGCGCCGGCAGGCTCGCCAGGATGACGCCCAGCAAGCTGCCGGCAAGCAGTTTTATCATTCACTCCTCAGTGAAAACTTCCCGCATCAGAATATAAAGCGAGCGACCATCTGGCCTTGTCTCTGACCGGTTGTATTTGCGTTGTTGATGTAACCGAAACCGGCTGTGGTCTGGCCCGCCGAGTTCGTGGTTTGAGTCGCCAATGCATTGGTCGAAGTGGCGCTGTTCAATTGCGTTCGGTTGAAGATGTTGGTGAACTCCCCGCGGATCTGCAGACTCATCTTTTCCTGGATACGGAAGGTCCGGGCGAGACTCATACTCTCCACCGGACGTCGCCGTTCCCGGTAGTCGTTGTAGTAAGCCGCTGATACTCCGTACTGGCCGAGCGGCGGATTCACCCATGCCTTCGGATTCAGCACGAAAGTGGTGTTCGGGTCGAAGCAGTGGCAGTTGAGGTCCTGGGTGAACAAGGGCTGGCCCGGCACCCGGTTCATCACGGTACTTTGGAACAAATATGTAGCGAGGTTGGTGGTCGCCTGGGGCACCAGCGTGGGCGTGCCGCTCGCGTACCGCAAGAGCGTGCCGATCTGCCAATCTTTCACCGCCCACGACAAGGCCTTCTTTCCGATGTGGTCGCCGCCCAATCCGGGCGTGGTATAGGATCCCGAGAACACCAACTGGAACGGCTGATCGTACACCGAAATGGCCTTCTGGTTCACGCGGTTGAACGGATCGTTCACGTAGACTCCGCCACCGCGCCCGAACTTGTCCTCGACACCGCTGGTGAGCGACTTCTGCCACGTAAACGCCGAGCTGAAATCCAGACCGTGGGAAAAACGCTTGGTCAATTTCGCCTGCAGCGAATCGTACCAGGTGTTTCCGATCGGCACCCAGTGGTTATTGGAGAGAGCGCTGAATTGCGGGTAGGGTCGAAGCGTTTGCGCCACGGCAGAGCCCACGGGATAGCCCGGATAGGGCAGAGTAGCGAAGCCCCGCTGAGCAGCGATGGACGAAAACAGAGGAGCCGCCAGCAGCGTGCGGTCCGCGGCATTTGTCGCGCTGAGTCCGTACCGCGCCAGGTCGCTTGGCTGGAGGGAATTGGGAGCGTTGAGATCGGCTGCGTTCCACCAGACTCCACGGTTCCCCACGTAATTAACCTCAGCCAGCAGATTCCGGATCACTTCCCGTTGGAAACCGACGCTCCACTGAACCTGCCGGGCGGGCCGGCCCGCGTGCCGATCCATAAGCTGCGGAATGGAGGCTGTCGTACCCGGAAGCGGATACTGGCCTGGATCGAAGTTCGGGAACTTGATCTTGTACGGCAGGCCATCCTGCATGTAATAAGCAGGGTCTCCATACGACGGCGAGTTGTAAAGGAACTGAGATCCTGACGAAAAACCGAAATTGTTATCGTCCGACTTGTTGTAGGAAATGCCCAGTCCGGCACGCAAAACGGTCTTCGCCCCGACCTGATAGGCAACTCCCAGCCGAGGACCCCAGGCGTAGGGATAGTTGTGTGCAAGGTCGCAATTGCAGCGTCCGCCTCCGTAACCGTCATAGACCACTGCGCCCAATCGTCCGCCGGCACTCGGATTCACTGTGTTGGGGCCGAACACTCCGTAATAGCCGTTGCCGTCCCTCAAGTAGGTCGCGAAATCGTAGCGCAGGCCGTAGTCCAGAGTCAGCTTACGAGTGATCTTCCAAGTGTCCTGTGCAAACCCGGACAGGGTATGGGATCCCATGTGTGTGACGGACCGAACTGCGGTTTGGCCATTGTTCACTCCGCCCAGAAAGAAACTGGCGTAGTTGAATCCCGGCTGGGCCGCCAGGCTCTGCCCGTTGAGAGCCGGAAGTCCGGTCTCGATCGCGGTGAAGGTCAGGTATCCGTTGGCGTACGTCCCGTTGCGATTGAGGTATCCGTTTACCATGACTTCGCCGCCGAATTTGAGGGTGTGATTATTTCGGACCCAGGTCAAGCTGGCATTGCCCGTGGGCTTGTAGTAATTCAAGTTGATGTCCTGTCCCGGACCCATGCCCGCCGCCATGCCTCCCTGGGCATTGCTCATTCCCCCAAAAACCGGGAACAGATTATTATTGGTTCCCCGCAAGCCGATTAATGCAACGGGGTCGTAGCGTAGATGGGGTTGCCAATTATGCATCCCCAGCACGCCCGCGCCAAAATGCAGCAACAAGGTGGGCGTCAATGTCTGATCGTAGTTCAAACGCACCGTTGTCGACCTGATCAAGCTCGGGAGACCGCCCCGGATGGGATCTGGCAGGATGTTGACGTTCGGGTTGTCCTGGTGGTTGGTCGACCAGAACCCGGAGAGTTTCGCATTCGCCATAAGCTGGTAATCGGCCTTGAGGGAGGGAATGGTGGTGCTCTTCGGATTAACAAAGGTTCGAATATAGTTATTGATCAGCCCGGTAGTGGTCGGCAGCGGGATTAGCGCCTGAACTCTCTGCGCGACCGGATCCATTCGGGTCAGCGGAACGATGTTACCGGGAAATATATTCCGGTAGCGCAGCCCGTCCGCCTCCACGCGATCCGTCTGCGGATCGTAGACCGTGTTTTCGAGCACCTGGCGACCCAGCCCGTCTGTAGTCACAACCCGGCCAGTTCGGGCCGCAGCAAAATTGCCCGCACGATAGTCCAGAGTGGGGAGCGTCGTCGAGGTAGCGTTGTTGACCGTGGTTTCGCGGTACTGTTCGTAGCCGAAAAAGAAGAAGGCCTTATTACGGCCGTCAAACAGCTTCGGTATATAGACCGGACCACCCGCCGTGAAGCCGAAATCATTTCGCCGCTGGCGAGGCCTGAGCAGATGCCCGTTTCCGTCACTGGTGAAGGGAACGCCCGCGTTGAGGAATTCGTTGACGAAGTAGTCGTAGACGGTTCCGTGAAGCTGGTTGGTGCCTGACTTCATCGTGAGATTGAACACTCCACCGCCCGCCAGCCCGAACTCCGCGGAGTAGTTGCTGGTTTGAATTGCGAATTCCTG
This sequence comes from Bryobacterales bacterium, assembly GCA_025463005.1. GTDB lineage: Bacteria > Acidobacteriota > Terriglobia > Bryobacterales > Bryobacteraceae > Palsa-187. The sequence continues at coordinate 17,723 of JAOAPR010000041.1, forward strand.
AATCGAATCGACGCTCGACTGGGTCTGGGATTGGGCCGAGTACCAACCGTTGGTCGCGTCCTGACCGTCGATCCGCATCGCTTGCGAGTTGGTCGGGTTCCCGTTGATTCGAATGGAGGAATCCGTGGCGTAATTAGAGCCTGGCAGCAATTGCACCACGGAGTAGGGCGTTCGGATGCCGGAAGCGCTGGCGTTGGCCCCGATCGACATCACCGGAAGATTGTTCATGGTGCTCGTCGAAACGGTATGGCTCAGCTCTCCGCTCTCAGTCTTCAGGAGCGGCGCGGCTTCGGTGACCGTCACAGATTCGGTGTTCGAACCCACCTCCAGGAGGACATCGACGCGGAAGGTTTGCGCCACACCAACCGTAAGGCTCTGCCGGACGTACTTCTTGAAACCCGGAACGGTCACCGACAGCTCGTATTGTCCGGCCGGCAACTGCGCGATGGTGTAATTGCCGGTGGCTGAACTCGCCGCCCGGTTCACGATTCCGGTTTCTACGTTCCTGATGTCAATCGGAGCATTAGCGACCACGGCGCCTGCCGGGTCCGAAACTGTACCAGTGATGGTTCCACGGTCGCTTTGGGCAAATACCGCCAACGCGAATGAAATTGAGCAAACCGCGAGCTTCAGTAATCGCATGGACCAGCCTCCTCACCCCCGCAGTCCGGTTTTCGACCAAACCGCCGGGTAGAACTATACAGCCATGCGATCACGTGGTCAAGGGGTCTTCTGTTTATCAATCTTGGCTTGCGCCGCCGCATCGCCCTGCTCCGCAGCCAAGCGAAACCACTTCGAAGCCTCGGCTTCATTCTTCACGACGCCTCGGCCCGCGGCATACATTCGTCCCAGGTTGTACTGCGCCGGCGCATAACCCAGCAAAGCAGCCTGCCGATACCAGCGCACTGCCTCAGCATCGATCTGGATCGTCCCCCACCCGTTTTCGTAGGTCAGGCCGAGCGCGTTTTGCGCCGGGGCATCACCCGCACCCGCTAAGCCTCGAAGCGCGTCTTGTGCCTGCGACAATCCCAGCTCCGCCGCCTTGCGGAACCACTCGACCGCCTGGGCGGTGTCGCGCGGAACGCCCTGCCCCAGAACATAGAGCGCCCCCAGGTTGAGTTGCGCCGGGGAAAACTCTTGCTCGGCCGACCTGCGATACCACTTCGCCGCTTCGGCCGGGTCCTTGGAAATACCCTGGCCGCTGGCATAAGCGAACCCGACGTTGAACTGGGCTTCGGCATCTCCCTGCTCCGCGGCTTTCCGGAACCAGCCGAAGGCCTGCGTGTAGTCTTGCGCGACTCCCTGGCCTTCGCGGTAGGCGGTCCCGAGATTGTGTTGCGCCGCGGCGAAACCCTGGTCAGCCGCCTTTCGAAACCAGTTCGCGGCTTGCGCATAATCCTGGGCGACACCCCGGCCGAATACGTACATCGTCCCGAGGTTGTGCTGCGCCTGCATCAGCCCCTGTTGCGCGGCCTTGCGATACCAGCTCGCGGCTTCGTTGTAATCCTGGGGAATTCCCTGCCCGATGAAATACATCTGACCAACCCGGTATTGAGCCTCGGCAAATCCCTGCGTGCCGGCCTTGCGAAACCAGTTGAAGGCCTCGCGATAATCCTGCGGGACGCCTTGACCTTCCCAGTGCATCACGCCGAGAGTATACTGAGCCTCGGCGTTCCCTTGTTCCGCCAAGGGCCGAAGGATTCCGAGGGCCGTCGCGTAATCGCTTTTTTCGATTGAGTCACGAGCCTGCGATACTGTCTGCGCCGAGAGAGGCGCACATGCCAGTAAAATCCCCAAAAGTGCGGTCACAGGGACGCTCATCCGCTTGATCGTATCAAGAAGACCCACCGGCCGCTGACAAGCGCACACTTTTCGTATACAGATCCAGGACTCCCGGGCCGATAACTAAACTTCAAGCGCACGCTTGTGCAGCTCTGCGGAGAGAGGTGTATCTCATGACGCCCGTTATGGACGCGACTGAAGTACTGTCTTTAGTCCCCCCGGTACCTGAGTCCATCGAAGATCTCGGAATTTCATCCTCGGCGATCGAACAACTGGTTTTGAAGCATCTCTATTTTCACGGCGAGCTGCTGGGCCGAGAGATGGCGCATAACCTCGGGCTGCAATTCAGCCTGATCGATCCCGTGCTCGAGAATCTCAAGCGCCAGCATCATGTAGGCCTGAAGAAGTCCATGGGAATGGGCAACGCTTCCGGTGTTTTCGCCCTTACTGAGTCTGGACGAAATCTGACCCGCGAGGGCCTGGAGAACAACCAGTACGCCGGGCCCGTGCCAGTGCCGTTAGAGCAATACTCTGAATTTGTCCGGAAGCAGCGGCTGGCGGAAAACTGGTTAACAGAAGAGGCTTTGGACCGGGCATTCAAGCACCTGGTGGTGGCGGACGACATCCTCGAGCAGCTCGGGCCGGCGGTGAACTCGAACAAGTCGTTCCTGATTTACGGCCAGCCCGGCAATGGAAAAACTGCGCTGGCGGAATCGTTTCTGAACCTCGAATCAGCGCCGATTTACATGCCCTACGCGATCGAGTGTCAGGGCAATATAGTACAGCTCTACGATCCCATCTATCACAAGAAGATCGAACCTGCCGAAGCGTCCAAGTCAGCCGTGGCGAATGTGACGGAGTTTGACGGCCGGTGGTTCAAATGCCGGCGTCCGTTCATCATTACCGGCGGCGAGCTGACCTTGGACATGCTGGATCTGAGCTACAACAAAGTTTCAAAGGTTTACGATGCGCCCTTCCAGCTAAAGGCCAACAACGGCATCTACCTGATCGACGATTTCGGCCGTCAGCGAGCCACGCCCGCCGAGGTTCTCAACCGCTGGATCGTCCCCATGGAACGGCGCGTGGATTACCTGACCTTTCAGACTGGCGGAAAAATGACCGTGCCGTTTGAAGCGTTCCTGGTTTTTTCCACCAATCTTAGGCCGGATCAGCTAGGCGACGAAGCTTTCCTCCGCCGTATCCAGTACAAGATGTTTCTGCGCAGCCCCGATGCGCAGGAGTTCATCCACATTTTCAGGCGCTTTGCGGAATCTCGTGGTCTGGAGTGCCCGGCGGGCCTGGCGGAAGGTTTCGTCCAGAAGCACTATGTGGACGGCAGCAAGCGTCTCCGCCGCTGTCACCCGCGCGACGTGATCTCCCACGCCATCGACGTCATCCACTTCAAGCGCCTGCCCCTGACGCTGACGGAAAAGCTGCTCGACCGCGCGTTCCGAAGCTGCTTTGTCGAAAGCGCCGAAATGATCGACTGACCCGCTTTAAGATCACTCGCCGACGATCTTCACTAGCACGCGCTTGCGCCTCCGGCCGTCGAACTCGCCGTAGAAGATCTGCTCCCACGGGCCGAAGTCCAGCTTGCCCGCCGTTACGGCCACCACCACTTCGCGACCCATGACCTGGCGCTTCATGTGGGCGTCGGCATTATCTTCGCCGGTGCGATTGTGCTGGTATTGCGAAGTAGGCTCGTGCGGCGCCAGGGCTTCCAGCCACTTTTCGTAGTCCTGGTGCAGGCCGCGCTCGTCGTCGTTGATGAACACACTGGCGGTGATGTGCATGGCGTTCACCAGCGCGAGTCCTTCGCGAACGCCGCTTTCCCGCAGGCAGGACTCCACTTGAGAGGTGATGTTGAGGAATGCCCGGCGCGTAGGAACCTCGAACCATAACTCTTTCCGGTAGCTTTTCATCGGCGGCTTACAGCCAGGGTATCAACCTCCGTGCCACAGCCTGGTGGCGATCACACCAGCACCTCGGGAGCGCTCGCGCCATTTGCGCCATTGCTTCGTTGCTTTTCGCGGTACATCCGCTGATCGGCAGCCGCCAGCAGGGCCTCGGCATCCTCCCCGTCGGCGGGATAATACGCTACTCCCACGCTGATTCCGAGGCAGCCTGTGCCCACCGTTTCGTAGCCCGCCTGCGCCACGGCGCTGCTCAATTGCGCCACCTTGGCGCTGACGGACTCGGTGTTTTGCCCCGGCAACACCACCACGAACTCATCTCCTCCCAGGCGCGCCACGGTATCGTACTCGCGGCAATGCATCCGCAGCGTTCGCGCCACCTCCCGCAGCACACGATTGCCTTCCAGGTGGCCGAACCGGTCGTTAATCTGCTTGAATCCGTCCAGATCGCACACCAGGACCGCGATCGTTTGATCGGTTCGCTTGGCGCGTGCAAGCTCGGAATCCAGATGCAGGAACAGCGAACGGGCATTGGGCAGTTCTGTGAGCATGTCGGTTACGGCGGAGCGCTCCGCTTGGCGATACTTGAGAGCGTTTTCGACCGACACGGCTACCTTGGTTGCCACCGCCGATAGCACTCGCAGGTGGTCTTCGGCGAACGCGTTCTTCTCCCGCGAATACAGGCACAACACGCCGGCCACGCCACTAAAGCCCTCGAGCGGTATGGCGAGGGCCGACCGTAATGACGTGGCGCCCCCCACACTCGGGCGATCCGGATGATCCATGGGATCTTCGTTCAACAGCGGCGTCGCGGTGGCCGCGGCCCGGCCGCAAATCCCTTCGCCCCACTCCACCACGGCCGATGCAACCTGCATGGAATCCAGGCCCGTGACATACTCCGCCTCCAACCGATCTTCGTGGCGCATGTAGACCGCGAGCGTGTCATGCGGGCAGAGCTGTTTAACGTGCTGGGACAGCACGGAAAATGTTTCGTCCAGACTGAGAGAATTGCCCAGATCCTGAGCCAGCGCGAACAAGTGCTGTACTTCCTGCCGGGCCGCCGCGATCGGAGAGACGGTCTGAGCCGGATGCGAACCGGGTTGGATCGCGACAGATTTATCGTTGGCACGGAGTTCCAGCTCGCCGTAATAAGTCGCCAGGATCTCGACCACTTTCGGATCGAAGCTTTTCCCTGACTCGGCTTTCAGGTGGGCGATGGCCTCCTCCAGGGTGTAAGCGCGGCGGTAACTGCGCGTCGAAACCAGCGCATCCAGGCAATCCACCGCGGCCAGAATACGTGCGCCCAGTGGAATCTCTTGGCCGCGGAGCCCGGCTGGATATCCGGTGCCGTCCCACTTCTCATGGTGCGACCGCACGATGGGCGCCACAGGGTACGGAAAACCGGCTTGCTCCACGATTTCAGCGCCGGCCACCGGGTGGATTTTCATTTTGTCGAACTCGGCCTTGGTCAACCGGCCGGGCTTGGAAAGAATGTGTTCGGGCACGGCCAGCTTGCCGACATTGCGCAGCAGGGCCGCGGCTCGCAGAGCCTGAAGATCCAAATCGGATAACCGCATCTGCCTGCCGATCTCCAGCGCATCGCTCCACACGCTGCGCTCATGCTTGCGATGCTCCGGATCGCGGCCTTCAATGGCCACCGCCAGCGATTCGATGGTGCGGAAATGGAGGCTGTTGAATTCCTCAGTCGCGCGGCGCGCCTGTTCCATCCGTTCCAGATACAGCCTGTAGGCGTGCACCATCCAGTACAACATCGGGACCACCAGGACGGTGATCTGCCAACCGTTGTGGCGATCGGCGATGGTCAGCAGACCGGCCGCGCTCCCTCCGGCAATGTAGTGAGGAAAAGTCCAGAAGAAGGATTGTTTCCACACGGCGCCGGCCCGCTTATGCTCCTGGCGCGCAACCAACCCTGTCAGGGCACCGCTGCTCACCGCGAAATAAGCGATCGCGGCCAGAACCATCAATAGGGGCGATGGAACGGCTGCGGCTCCAGCCACTCGAATATGATATGTGGCATAAGCGGCGGAGATCGCGAGCACAGCAATCGCGCCGTGAAGAGCTATCGCCAGCCGCGGCGGACGAGGTCTGGTCCACACCAGACTCTCTACCAGAGCGCTCAGGCAAGCGATAACCGCTGTCCCCGTCCAGCTCAACACCGCGACCGAAATCAACAGGACGAAAAAACGAACCGAGAGCCGGGTTGCTAATCCGCGCAGCCGGATTTGCAGGAAGCCGGCCAGAGCCGCTACGGCGAGCAGCTCCCCGAAGCGGATCGGATCGCTATTGGACCATTTGCTGAGGGCCCCTAGCAGCGTGCCGTATCCGGCTATCAACACGAGGGTTGAATACAGTTTTAGTGACTGAGTTGTCGACACAGTTTCGAGCTTGCTGGGGCAACTCGGTCGCCATTTACGCGCGGCCAGATTTCAACAGCCTGCCCCGTCGCCAAGTCGCCTGCTTCTAAGAGATGCGCGGAGTGGCGCGAAACGGTACTAAGAACTTCGTCAGAAGCCGGATATGCCGGCGCGGGACAATCCGCCCGTGCGGTGCGGACACTTTGTCTATGAGCGGGGAAGGCTTACGATCGCGCCTGCCGCATGCCCGATCCCCGCACAAAGCCCGACATGGGCGGCGGAGGCGGAAGGGGCTCAGGTGCGGGCGCGGGCTTCTTCGGCCGTGCGTCCAGCCGGGTGACGATCATCTCATCTTTAGTCCGCTGGAACTTGGGCGTCCCCGGGGCAACACCGGTGGCCGCGACCACCTCGTTGGTGACCTCCAGCGCCGCCGGCAAGTACTTCTGGAAATAGTTGCGAATGCGGTCGTGCACGATCCGCTGGGTGGAATAGACCGCCAGATACAGCACCTGTTCTCCAGGCGTCTTAGAAAGAAGCGCGTAAAGCTGCGACGGTTTCTGCAGCTTGGGACTTTTCAGATCGCGCTCCAGCTTCTTCGCGGCCGTTGCCAGTTTCTCCGGAGTCGCCGCTTCGAGCTTGGTCAGCTCCGCGGCGGTGATTACGGCGTTGCGTTCCTTGGGATTGAGCTTTTCAAACAGCACGTACAGGAACAGCGCCATGGTGTTGATCCGGAAATCGAGCCCGAAGGGCACCATGTGACGAGCTTTTTGAAGCTTGGCGAAAACCGGCAGATTCAGTTTTGCGCCCGTGAGCTCCGGCGAGTAAAGCTGGATCAGCTTTTCCTGCTCGAGCGCGGCCAGCAGATCCTGCGAGTCGGGCTCCGCCGCGATATTCCGCAGCTCGCGGCCCAGCGCTTCCGGGGAAATGCGTGTGAGCATCTCCGCCTCGCGCGCATTTTCATACTGCAGCCGCGTGCGCTCGTCGATCACGTATCCCAGCCGCACTCTGAAGCGGATCAGCCGCAGCATACGCGACGGATCGTCATAAAAGGAATAATTGTGAACCGCGCGCAGCTCTTTCCGTTCGATGTCGCCGACGCCGTTGGTGGGATCCACCAGCAGTCCCAGGGACGCACGGTTGAGGGACAGCGCTACGGAGTTCACGGTGAAATCCCGGCAGCGTAGATCTTCGTGGATGGTAGCCGGTTCGATCACCGGTCGCGCACCCGACTTTGCGAATTTTTCGGAGCGCGCCATGGCGATCTCCACCGAAACCCCGCCCTCGAATCGCAGTTGAGTGGACTTCTTTGCGTCATCCGTCGAAACCACCGTCCCGCCGTGCTTCGTGGTCATGACCTTGACCAGCTTGGCGGGGTTGCCCTCGACGGTGAAATCGAGGTCGCGGACGGGGAAACCGCCTAGAACATCGCGCATTGCTCCGCCGGTGAGGTACAAGCTCAGGCCCGTGGCGGCAGCGGCCGCCTGCATCTCGCCCACCACCCGAAACTGTTCCCCGGTCAGGTGGCTTTCCAGCATGAACATGTAATCGCTCATTCTGTCCTCGCCTTCTCTTCGCACCGCGCCGGGGTATTCATGCGCGGGGGTGGTGCCGGTCGATAACATCGCGCAGCCTGCGCCGGGCCACGTGCGTATAAACCTGGGTAGTGGAAATGTCGGCGTGTCCCAGCATGATCTGGACGCTGCGCAAGTCCGCGCCGCCCTCCACCAGATGCGTAGCAAAACTGTGCCGGACGACGTGTGGCGTCAGCCGGCGAAAAATTCCTGCGCTCCGTCCATGCTTCCCCAGCAAAGCCCAAAAGCGCTGGCGGGTCATGGCGGATCCTCGCGCGGTGACAAACAGAAACCGGCTCGCGCGGCCCTTTAGCAGCCGGGGTCGCCCCGTTTCCAGATAGCGATCAAGCGCAGCCCCGGCCGGTTCCCCGAACGGAACCACTCGCTGCTTGTTTCCTTTGCCGATGACTTTCAGCACTCCCAGCCGCCGCTCCACCGCCGACAATTCCAGGCCGCATAATTCGCTGACCCGCAAGCCCGTGGCATACAGAAGTTCGAGCATCGCGCGATCCCTCAATTCCCGCGGCTTTGTGCCCTCAGGCGACGCGACCAGACGCTCGATCTCCTCCTGGTTGAGGTATTTCGGCAAGGTCGACCACTGCTTGGGGGATGCCAGAAATTCCGCCGGATCCTGCGTCACTTCGCCTTCGCGAGCCAGGAACCGATAGTAGTTCCGTAGTGTCGCTACATGTCTCGCAATCGAGCGTGGCGAGAACTTAGCCCCATAGAGGGACTCCACGTAATCGGCGAGCTGTTGCGCTGTGGCCTTTTGCTCTGGCACCGGAAGCTTTGCGGTAAACCTTTCCAAATCAAGACGATAAGAAGAAAGCGTGTGGCTGGCCAGCCCCTTTTCCACGCGGCAGAAGTTCAGAAAAGACTCCGCCAGCCCGGATAGTGGCTTCACTATGCCGGAATGTGGCTTCGCCACTGGCGCCAACGGCTGCATCCTGCTAATGATACAATACCTTCGAAATTGTTTGGAAGGGCTGCTGCAGCAAACAAGAAGGTTTTGGTCGCGCGCTTCGATCGCGCTGCTTTGCAGGGGTTTGTCCAGACCCCAGGCGGGCTCCAGGCGGACGCGCTGGAACTGCTGACCCCTGAGGGAACGTTGATTCAGGTCCCCTATTCGGAGATAAAAGCTGTTTGTTTCGTTCGCGATTTCGAAAACTCTCCAATCTGGAAGCCGCATCGGTCTTTCGCCGCCCGTCCCAAGAGTCCCGGACTTTGGATACAACTCCGGTTCCGCGATGGGGATACGCTGGAAGGCCTTATCTCCAACAATCTTCTTCAGGTAGAGCCGGCCGGCTACAGCGTGATCCCGCCCGATCCGACTTTCCAGAATCAGCGCGTCTTTGTGCCGAAGGAAGCGCTGGAGTCGGTCCAGGTGCTGGGCGTGATCGGCAGTCCCCTGCGGCGGCGGGCCAAGGAAGGCGCTGCAAAGGATAAGGATAAAGACAACCAGCTCAAAATGTTCGACTAACGGTTCGGCGCCTGGATCGAAACCGGCACTTGGAGGGCAAATTCTCCAAGGTTGGTCCAGTGGTTTTGCCGGGTATTCTGAACCAAAGTCAGGTGGTCAACCAGGAAGCCCCGGTTCCCCGGGTACTCCTGCCACCGCCGCTTTGCCAGCTCCGCCATTGCCGCGACATTCCCGGGGTCAAGTTCCTGCCCCAGAGTCACATGCGGATGATACTCAAAGCATTCGTTCGAGCAGAGGTCGCCTCGATGCAGCGCTTCATGAATGGCGAACGCCTCGGTCCACCCCGCGCCGACCGTAAGATGCACGGCTTGCGAAACCGGGAAAACCTTCACATCACGCAGTTCCACGCGAAAGGCGTGGTGGTCTCGCAGGCCGGCTTCCAGGTGTCCGCGAATTTGTTCCAGCGGGATGTCGAGCGGCCGGGGCGGAAGGAACGTCAGATGGCTGCGCGCCGTACAACCCGGTTGTATTTCCTGGCGGAGGCGTTCAATGAAATCAGCCAAAGGCTGCGGAACGTACGCCACCAGCGAGAAGGAATTAATCGCGGTTCCTTCCCCGCAAAACCCGTCCATTACTAATTCCTTTATTGTAACGCGGGCGACTGCTCCTCAGGCTGAGGGAGGACGGCCGCCGGCTTTGGCTCGGGAAGCGCCCATTGGGCCTCTTCGAACCCTACATACTTAAAGACGCGCAGGGACCCGTCCCCGGTTTCAAGCAGGTCGCCGACCTGCAGCGGGGTGGCCGTGTCGCGCAGGGCGAAATAGGCCGCATAGGGCGTCGGGGCTTCCACTTGTTCGGCTTCCACTTGGTCGGCGGTCTCGTAGTCCCGTGGCTTTACCGTGGCGATCCCGCTCACGTGCGGCGCGAAGCGAACCTGCGCGCGCAAGTGATCCTTCAGGCGATGGATACGATACGTCGGCATGGCGTTTCCGGCTTTATTATGCCTCAAAAGCAATTCAGAAGAGAAATGTTTTTTCGGTTACAGCGCGCGCGGCGTCCTCCGCCCCCTGGTCGAGCCAGCGCTCGATATTGCTTCGTTTCCACTGGATGGTGTCGCGCACCGAGCCAAGGGGCCGGCCGGGTCGGATCTCGAGGACGTCGATCCCGGATGGGGCCGGCGGATTGTGCCCCGCCACTCCCCGGAAGCCGCGCACGAACTGGTTCAGCAACCAGGACGGCGATTGGGGCAGCGCTTGCAGGGCGATGATTCGCGTGGCGCCCAGTTCGGCGGCCGCCCATAGAGGCAGCGCGCCCAATAGTCCACCGTCGGAATACCAGCGCGTCCCGATACGCACTTGCGGCAGCGCGAAAGGAAGCGCGCAGGACGCGGCCAAGTGCTGCCAGGTGATTTCGGAGTCGCGAAAAATCCTGGTTTTCATGCGCGGCAACTCCGTGGCCGTGATAGCGAGCCGGATCTTAGGCGTGTAATGGGCCATCATACGACGGATATTGGATGACAGGTCCGCCAAGCGGGCGAACTCGGGTTCGAGCCACAGATATCTGAGCTCTTCAGGCGACACTCGGCTGGCGATGAGGTACGCGTTGAGCGATCCGACCGATGCGCCCACAATCAGGTCGGGAGTAATGCGATCCGCCAGTACGCTCCAGGCTCCCGCTTGCCATGCGCCGAATAACCCTCCGCCGGATAGCACTAACGCCAGCATGAGAATATGTAGTTTAGCGCCTCCATGAAATTTCATCCGCAGCATTTCGGAGCCGAGGTGGCCCGCTAATGGGAAAACGCGTCTGGCTGACCCTCCTCGTTCTGGCGATCGCCGGGGTGGTGTTCTGGAGACTGGAGGCACAGCGAGGCAGGCCGCCCCAAGTGACATTCGGAGTGGCTGCGCGCGAAAGCATCTCGAGCCTGGTCTCCACCAACGGTAAGGTGGAGCCGGTTGAATCGGGTCTTGCGCGCGCCGAACGCTCCGGGGCCGTGAAGCGGATTCTGGTCCGCCAAGGACAGCGCGTCGAAAGCGGGCAAGCGCTGGTGGAGCTGGACGCTAGCGACGCTCAAGCGGAGCTGAAGACGGCCGAGGCGCGTCAATCCGCAATCCGGGCAGATCTACAAGTTCTCGCGCAGGGCGGCCGGGCGGCGGATCGCGCCGGCATCGATACCTCCCTCGACAAAGCGCGTCTGGAGTTGAAGATTGCGCAAGACGCCTACGGCACGGCGGTACGGCTGCGCGACAAGCAGGCAGGCACCGAAGCCGAGGTGCGCGCCGCCAAAGAGTCGGTCGAGCGGGTCCAGGCCCAGATCCAGGCTCTCGATCGGCAGCGCGCCTCGCTGGTGACGCCGGCCGACCACAGCGGCGCGGAAGCCCGTCTGGACGAGGCCAAGACCGCCGCGCAACTGGCCGAGGCCCGCATCCACATGAGCGTGGTGCGCGCGCCGATCGCGGGCGTCGTCTACCAGTTCGATCTCAAACCCGGCGCCTACTTGAACGCGGGCGATCTGGTCGCGTCCATCGGCCGCCTCGACCACGTGCACGTGAAGGTTTACGTCGACGAGCCGGATCTGGGCCGGGTAATGAAGAATATGCTGGTCACCATCACTTGGGATGCGCTCCCCGGGCGACAATGGAAGGGTTCGGTGGATCGCACGCCCACCGAAATCGTCACCATGGGCGCGCGCCAGGTAGGTGAGGTGGTGTGTGACATTGCAAATCCCGACATGGATCTGCTGCCCGGCACGAATGTCAACGCGGTGATTCTTTCCGAAACCGTGCAAAACGCGATTACCATCCCGAAGGAAGCCGTGCATCGCGAGCAGGGCCAAACCGGCGTGTACCTTCTCGAGGGCGACCACGTGCGGTGGCGACGCATTTCACAGGGCGTCAACAACACCACGCGTACCCAAGTCAAGGAATTGAAGGAGGGCGATGCTGTCGCGCTGCCTTCCGAGAAACCGCTGAAGGACGGGATGACGGTGATGCCGGTGATTCCGAACGTCGCCCAATAGCGTCGATCAACCCCCCTTCCGCGTGCAAATCGCGGGTTGTATACTTCCTTGCGCAGGAGGTGAATTATGGGCAAAGTTCTTGCGTTTGCGTATGGCGTCGTGGCCTACGCGATCTTCTTCGTAACCTTCCTTTACGCGATCGGATTTGTAGGTAACCTCGTAGTTCCGAAGTCCATCGACTCCGGGCCAGAGTCGTCATTGCCTGTGGCGCTGGCCGTCAACGTCGTTTTACTTGGTCTCTTCGCGATCCAGCACAGCGTCATGGCGCGGCAGGGCTTCAAGCGCTGGTGGACCCAGGTGGTGCCGAAATCCGTAGAGCGCAGTACATATGTGTTGCTTGCCAGCCTGCTCCTCGACCTACTGTATTGGCAATGGCGGCCGATCACAGCTACCATCTGGAGCGTCGGTAGCTCTTCCGGCCGTTTGCTGCTGCTGGCCCTGTTTTTCGCCGGCTGGGGCACGGTGCTGATCGCCACATTCCTGATCAACCACTTTGAGCTTTTCGGATTGAAGCAGGTTTACGCGAACTTGCGGGGAGAGCAACCCGCGCCGCAGTCGTTCCGGACGCCCGGCCTTTATAAGAACGTGCGGCACCCGATTTACTTCGGCTTCATCGTCGCCTTCTGGGCCGCTCCGGTGATGACGGCCGGTCATCTTCTGTTCGCAATTGCGACGACCGGTTACATCTTCGTGGGCATCTGGTTCGAGGAGCGCGATATGGTCAGCATCCACGGGTCGGCCTACCGGCAGTACCAGCGCGACGTTTCCATGATCGTTCCGCTGCCCGCCGCGAAGGAACCAGCGCCGGCTAAGGGCCGAGCTGCCGGAAAAGCATAAGTAAGACAGCCATCGCCTGGGTTAAACTCGTTTCCGTGGCCATCGAGCTGAAACCCGTTGACGTGGTTGTGGTCGGCCTGGGCGCTGCCGGTGGAGTCGCCGTGCTGCCGCTGGCCCGCGCAGGCCTCAAAGTTGCCGGTACCGAAGCCGGCACGTGGATGACCAAGGAGCCGGGCAAATTCTTCCACGCCGACGAGATCTACAACAATGTCCGCGGTCTGGTTACGACCGGCAACAAGGTGCGCGGAGAGATCCCTACGGTCCGCAACAGCCCGACTGCACCAACCACGCGCGGGAACACCCATCCCATGATGAATGCGATTGGCGGCACGTCGATCCACTATCACGCGCAGAGCTGGCGCTTTAATCCGTGGGATTTCAAGGTGCGCTCGTCTTCGATCAAGCGCTACGGTCCGAATTCGATACCCAAGGGATCGACGGTCGAAGACTGGCCCATCAGCCATCAGGATCTGGAACCGTTCTACGACATCGTCGAACGCGAAGTCGGCGTCTCCGGCCGCGCCGGAAACATTCAGGGCAAGCTGACCGGACGAGGCAGCAACTTCGAAGGACCGCGCCAGCGCGAGTATCCTATGCCTCCGCTGCGCGACACCGATTTTACGGATCTCATGGCCAAAGCAGGAAAATCGCTGGGATGGAGTCCCTTCCGAGGTCCCGCCGCGATCAACTCACAGGACTATCGCGGGCGTCCGGCCTGCGCTTATCACGGCTATTGCGACCGCGGCGGCTGCCACATCCACGCCAAGAACTCGACCGCCGTCACCACCATTCCGGAAGCGCAGAAGTTCAAGAATTTTACGATCTTCGATAATGCGCAGGTGACGCGGATCCAGACGGACAACACCGGCAAAGTAAGCGGCGTGCTCTACATTCGCGACGGGAAAGAATACTTCCAGCCGTCCAAAGCGGTGCTGGTCGCATCCTACGCTTACGAAAACGCGCGGTTGCTGCTGTTGTCGAAGTCCAAAGCGTATCCCAACGGCTTATCGAACAATCACGGCCAGGTGGGAAAACATCACTTCGGACACTGGATGAGCGCGCTCACCGCGCTGTTCCCGTTCGATGTCAACGTCTGGTATGGCGCGATCGCGCAAGGCGTAGTGATCGACGAATGGGCCGACGACAATTTCGACCACACCAGCCTCGGATTCATCGGCGGCTCGAGCCTGCATGCGTATCACGAAAAGCATCCCATCGCGGCAGCGGCGATGGGCACCTTCGGCCGCGCTCCGCAGTGGGGCTCGCAATGGAAGGCTTTCATTCGCGAAAATGCGGGGCGCACCGCTCCGGCGTATCTCCAGACCAACAGCTTTCCCTACGAAGACCAATACCTCGATCTCGACCCGCAGGTGAAAGATCCCCTCGGTGATCCGGTTATCCGCGTGACGGCGGGTCCAAGGGAAAATGAGTCGCGCGCGACGGCTTATGCTGCGACGAAAACGCAGGAATGGTTCCGCGCGGCAGGCGCCATTGAGGTGAGCGGAGGGGGCGGCGGATTTGGCGGTGGGCTTTCGACCCACGCCACCGGTGGAACGCGCATGGGCGACAATCCCGAGACCAACGTCGTCGACAAGTGGGGTTTCTCGCATGAGGCTCCGAATCTCGGCGTCCTGGGCGGATCGGTGATGGGCACTATGGGCGCGCGCAATCCAACGTTGACCGTTCAGGCGCTGGCGTGGCGTACCGCCGATCGCCTTGTGAAGAACTGGAAGGCGATCGCCGGATGAAGAGCCCTGGCTGAGACGGGATGATTGCATCACCGGAAGACGCAGGGCTGTTTTTCGACCGCTGGAGAGTAGATGCGCCACAGCTCAGAGTGCGCCTGTGGGCCTCATCTTTGCTCTTTGACGCCGTGGGGACCGTCACCGATTTCAATGCCGGGAATCTGGAGCTCGGCGGCGATTCCTGGAGATTCACCATACCGCTCGCGGGGGTGGGCTTTTCGTTTTCCGACCCCCGTGAGATCCCGGTGGCCATCGTGCGCGAGGCGGAATCGGCCCAGTACGAGTTCGGCATCGCCCTCGAGTTGCCTAATGGCGACCGTCTCATCATAATGGAACTAAAGGCATCCTCCCCACCCCACGCCGAACCGGACGGTCAATCCTAGCTGCAAGTACTAGAACCTATAGGCTTTCTGGACCTTGCCCCGTAAGTAGATTTTGTGGGAAACAAGAGTCTGACGAGCCACATCTGACCAAAGGAGATGTAGACAGCCGGCGTACCACTTCTTGATGCTTAACGTGTTTAGCCTCCCCCCACGTTACGGCCGCCTCAGGCGAGCCGCGGTGCTTGGCATTGCGGCGTGTGCAGCCGTTGCCAGCAACAATACCCTTCCGGTCCCGTCTGCCGATCCGCGCAGCGAACGACTGGAGGCTTTTTTCAACGCTTACGATTGCCCTGCCCCGCTGCACGTAGAAGATTATCTGCGGGCCGCCGATACGCACGCAGTGGATTACCGGCTGCTTCCGGCAATATCACTGGTCGAGAGTACGTGCGGCGCCTTCGGAAAGATGAATAACCGCTGGGGTTGGGCCTCGGCGCAGAGCGGATTTCCGTCGGTGCCGGCCGGCATCGAATACATCACCACGCAGCTCGCCGAGAATCCCCGCTACAAGGGCAAGACTGTCAAGGAAAAGCTGTTCACTTACAATCCGTACCCGCACTATGTCCGTCAAGTCGAGCGGTTGATGCAGCAGATCGAGGATTAAACTTCAAAGCTCTAGCTTGGGCGCCGGCGTCTCGCTGTCGCGGCAAGGAATTCACGGAGCGCCTCTTCATATTTCGCGGATGCCCGTTCTAATTGGCGATTCGCGTTATACAAGGCCATGCTTCCGTCGGGATTGTTCGATTCCAGAGATGCCTTGAGTTGAGACGCTTCGCGTTGAGCCCACACTGCGCGTCTATGCTCTTCCCGAACCGCATTGAGCCTCGCATTTATATCCGCAAGCCCACCTGCTGATTGCGGAGGCTGGGGGGTTGCAGCGCTCTCCTCATTCTTCTCGTTGCACGAAATACAGACAGGCGAACCGTTGACGTACAGTTCGGTGTCGGTCCCGCAGCGAAAACAGGCAGCCACAGAAGTACCGTGTGTCCCAGTGTATCATTGGCCGGACGAAGGCTCATTTGCTGTTCGGCGGTGATTGCTGAAACCGGCCCACTGCCTCGTAATTCGTTGAGTTGACAAGGCCATCCACGACGGCTATAGTTCTGAAGTACTGAGCTATCAACGATTTGTCGAGACTTGGCGATGGCAAACGGCGCGGATGAACGGGATCTCGAAGGCGGCTTCCCACCGGAAGACGATCTCGAGCACCTGATCGAGGATTATAGCCATCTAGCACCGCCCTCGGAAGGCGAGCTGCTCCAGGGTCATGTCCTAAAAGTGACTCCGACCGAAGTGATGGTCGACTTCGGCTACAAGCTCGAAGGGATTGTCCCCATTGAGCAGTTGCGTCAACCGGACGGCTCGGTATCGGTAAAGCCGGGCGACAGCATCGATGTGATGATCGACCGGCATGGGCCGCAGCCGGAAGGCTACGTTCTGCTTTCGTATTCGCGGGCCGCGCGATTACGCGTGTGGGACACGCTGGAACGTGCTATGAACGAGCATCTCCTGATCTCGGGACATGTGATCGAACGCACTAAGGGCGGATTGATGGTGGACGTGGGCGTGCCCGCGTTCATGCCCGGCTCGCAGGTGGACGTGCGGCCCTCGCACGATCTGGACCAACTGGTAGGGCAGGACATTCCGGTCAAAGTCATCAAGCTGAACCGCCGCCGAGGCAACGTGGTGGTCTCGCGCAAGCTGGCCATCGAAGAAGACCTCAAAGCGCGCAAGGCCAACGCCCTGGAACATTTGTTCGAAGGCGCAGTGGTGCCTGGGGTGGTAAAGAATCTCACCGAGTACGGCGCGTTCGTCGATCTCGGCGGCATCGACGGCCTGCTGCATGTGAGCGATATGTCGCACGGACGCGTGGGGCATCCGTCAGCCGTGGTGCACGTAGGTGAAGAGATCACGGTAAAGGTTCTGAAGTTCGACCGCGAGCGAGAGCGGATTTCTCTGGGCATCCGCCAATTGCGTCCCGATCCCTGGGAGACGCTGACGGAGCGGTATCCGCCCGGAAGCCGCGTAATCGGGCGGGTGATGACCACCACCGATTACGGCGCTTTTGTGGAGATCGAGCCCGGCGTGGAGGGCCTGATCCACATCTCGGAAATGACCTGGAGCCGCCGGATGAAGCATCCCACTAAGCTCGTGAAAGTGGGCGATCAGGTGGAAGCGGTGGTTCTGGAAGTGAAACAAAAAGACCGCCGCGTGTCTCTAGGAATCAAGCAATTGGAACCGGATCCGTGGACCACCGTGGGCGATCGCTATAGTATCGGCAGCGTGGTCGAAGGCCGGGTGCGAAAGTTGACCGATTTCGGAGCGTTTCTCGAAATCGAGGAAGGCGTGGACGGGCTGGTGCACGTCTCCGATCTCTCCTGGACCAAGCACGTCAAGCATCCCTCTGAAGTGGTGAAAAAGGGCCAGGTGATGCAGGCGGTGATTTTGAATATCGATGCACCGAACCGGCGCCTCTCGCTGGGCGTGAAGCAGCTGCAGCCGGACTCCTGGGAGAGTTTCTTCCGTTCGCACGAAGTGGGGGATCTGGTGCGAGGCCGCGTGTGCCGCGGAGCGCAGTTTGGAGTGTTCGTGGAGTTGGCGCCCGGGGTGGAGGCGCTGTGCCACAAGTCAGAGATTCCGGCCATGCCGGATCGGGGAGAAGCAAGCGATACGCCGTTGCCAATCGGAGATGAGTACGACTTCAAGATCATCAAAATGAACGAGGCTGAAAAGAAAATCGGATTGAGTCTGCGCGCCGTGGCCGAAGACGAGGAGCGGACCCGCCTGGAGGACTATCAACGCCAGGCCGCAGCCGCGACCATGACCATCGAAGAAGTTATCAACCTAAGAGGAAAAGGGGAAGGCCGGTAGCACACATGACCAAGGCGGAATTGATCGAGGAGGTCTCACGCGTAGTGGAAATGACCCGCAAGGATTCGGAGGTGATCGTCGAGGCGATTTTTGACAGCGTGGTGCGGGCCTTGCGAGGCGGGGACAAGATCGAAATCCGGGGATTTGGAAGCTTTCGGACACGCCAGCGGCAGCCGCGAGTGGGGCGAAATCCGAAAACGGGCGCGCGTGTCGACGTGCCGGCCAAGCGGATTCCCTATTTCAAACCGAGTAAAGAGCTGAAGGATCTGGTGAACGGAGATCACGGGTCCGGCGCACCGACTTAAAACCAGGCTGGATCAGATCTGACATGGACCGTCTGTGGACCCCCTGGCGGTACCGCTACGTCTCGACAGCGGGTTCGAAGGGCGGTTGCATTTTCTGCGAAGCAGCGGCTTCTTCAGACGATCGCGGAAACTACGTCGTGCTGCGGGCTGAGCGTAATTTCGCGATCCTCAATCTGTATCCCTACACCAGCGGGCACCTGATGATCGCGCCGTACGAGCACGTGGCGACGCTCGCGGGGGCGCATCCGGCTACGCTAGAAGAAATGATGCGTCTGACCGCGCGGGCGGAGCAGGCTTTGCGCCAGGTCTATCGACCCGACGGCATCAACATCGGCATGAACCTGGGCGAAGCAGCGGGCGCGGGCGTTCCCGGCCACATTCACATGCACGTCCTGCCGCGCTGGACGGGAGATGCCAGCTTCATGACCACCATCGCTGAGACGCGCGTACTGCCGGAGACGCTCGATACGACCTACGAGCGGCTGAAAGCGGCGCTAAGCGCATAATCTATCGTGGCGGCCCTGGGGGGCGGGATTCTATCCCGCGGGGCGCTTTGTAACCGCCTTCCTTGCACCTGCCAGAACACGGCGCCGGTAACAAACCGGCGCGCGGCTTGAAAAGCCGCCCCACATTTCTACCTCAGCATCCACACGCCGATCGCAATTGTGATCAGCCCCACAGGAATTCCGGCACGGGAATATTCCCAGAAGCCGATATTCGCAACACCTCGCGAGCGCTCGACCACGATCAGGTTGGCAATCGAGCCGAGAATAGTAAGATTCCCGGCCAAGGTGGAAGCCATCGCCAGTCGGAGCCAGCCCAGCATAGGATCGGGAAGATGGGGGATGAAGGGCTTGAACACCAGCACCGCTGGAACATTGCTCACGATGTTCGAAAGCACTGCCGCAACCGCGCTCAGAACGCCGCCGTTTTCGAGATGCGCGCGGCCCGCCCAGGTCGCCAGATCCGATTCCAGCGAACTTTTCTCGACGCCCGCAACCACGATGAACAGACCGGCGAACAGCACCAGCAACGACCAATCCACCTGCGCGTAGATTTGTTCCGGATGAACGCGCCGCGTGATCAGCAGCAGCGCGCCGGCGACAATCGCCACCTCCGCAATGGGCCATCCCGCGAAGAAGAAGATCACCATGACGACAGTGACTGCCAGCGATTTTGCGAGCAGGGTGCGATCGACTTCCACAATTCGAGGGACCAGTGTGACTTGCTTGTAGCCGGCGAGCTCCCTGCGATAGAGAACAGCCAGGACCGCGATCAGCACGATGACGCTGAGAGCCGCCACGGGCGTCAAGGCGCGCGCGAATGTTCCATACGCGATCCCTGAATAGCTGCCGATCAGCATGTTCTGCGGATTTCCGGTAAGGGTCGCGACACTGCCGATGTTCGATCCCATGGCGACCGCCAGCAGGTAGGGCACCAGGTTCCTGCGGAGCGCGCCCAGTACTTCGGCCACCAGTGGCGCCATCACCAGGCAGACGGTATCGTTCACAAAGAACGCGGACAGTACCGCCGCGGTGACAGCCGTCGCCGCTAAGAGAGTGAGGGGATGATGGGCGTGCTCCAGGGTCCACTCGGCGACCAGGCTGAAGAATCCTGACAGGCGCAGGTTGGCAACCACGATCATCATGCCGAACAGCAGGACGATGGTGTCCAGGTGAATGGCCCGATAAGCCTCGTCCAGAGACAGGACGTTGGTCGCCACCATCAGGCTGGCTCCGATAATGGCGGCGCCGGTGCGGTCGACCCGCAGGCCGGGTACCCGGCCAAGCGCCAGAACCACGTAAGTACCCAGGAATATGGCAGTAGCGACCACGTGAGACTGTATCCAGTATCAAGTATCAGTACGGGCAACTGGCCGAAACCTTTTGCTCGTTGCTCGCGTCCCCAGACAGGGGTAGAATCAACACAGGTGGATAAACCTCATGCGGTATAAGGTCTTACTCGCTTTTTGCGCGATTTTGGCGCTCGTGGTGGGGTCCCGGGCGGCGGACGACAAAGCTGCACAGGATAAAAACAAACAAAAGCGCGAGACCGTCGCCAAGCCGATGACGGACAAGCAGAAGCGGCAGGCCGAGGATCGGCTGCGAAAAGAGCTCGCTTCGCCTTACAACAAGTGGCTGGATGAGGAAGTCCGCTGGATCATCAGCGACGAAGAGCGGACCGCGTTCAAGCGGCTGCAGACGGATGATGAAAAGCAGGAATTCATCGAGCAATTCTGGCTGCGCCGCGATCCAACGCCCGACACCGAAGAAAACGAATTCAAGGAAGAGCACTACCGCCGGATCGCGTGGGCAAATGACCGGTTCGCTTCCGGCATCCCGGGCTGGAAAACCGATCGCGGGCAGATCTACATCAAGTTCGGCCCGCCGGACGAAAACGACTCCCATACTTCAGGCGGACCCGGCGAGCGGCCCATCGAAGAAGGCGGCGGCAGCACCACCTTTTTCCCCTACGAAAAATGGCGATACAGGTATCTCGAATGCTGCGGGTCGGACGTGGAGATCGAGTTCGTCGATCCGTCCATGACCAACGAGTATCACATCACCATGGATCCGTCCGAAAAGGACGCTCTATCGCGTGTGCCTGGCGCCGGTTTGACGTTGTACGAACAAATGGGCTTGGCCAATAAAGCCGATCGCTTCAGCCGCACGGACGGTACCTTACTGGGAACCGGAAGCATGCCGCTGCCGGCGAAGATGAACCAGTTCGATCGTCTGCAGCAATACACCAACCTGCAGAAAGCGCCTGCCATCAAGTTCAAAGACCTGGAAGCGTTGGTCCAATCGACCATCAAATACAACCTGCTGCCGATGAAGGTGCGCACGGATTATTTCCCGATCACCGGCTCTTCCGTGCTGACCAATCTGACCCTTCAGTTCGAGCGCAAGGATTTGCAATACAAACAAAAAGACGGGGTAGCGGAAGGCGCGGTAAACATCTACGCCAAAATCGAGACGCTGACCCGGCGCCAGGTGATCCGTCCGATCGAGGAAGTAGTATCCATCGGGCCCATCCCGGCCGAAATGCTGCAGCAGGCGATCCAAGGCTCGGCCATCTACCAGAAGCAGATTCCTCTTGCCCCGGGAACCTACCGGCTGACCGTCGCGGCGAAGGACATCACCAGCGGCAATACGACTACGTACGAGCAGCGGCTTGACGTTCCGCGGTCTGAAGACGACCGGCTGGCGATGAGTTCGCTGGTACTGGCGGACATGATCGAGAAGGTCCCCACCAAGAGCATCGGGGCCGGGCAGTTCGTGATTGGAGCCAGCAAAGTCCGGCCGCGCGTGAACGGCAGGTTCAAGCGAGACGAAAAAGTCGGAATCTACCTGCAGGTTTACAATTTTGAGACGGACGCGACCACCCACAAGCCGGATGGAGAGATCCAGTACGAGGTCACCAAGAACGGTACTAACGAAATGGTTTTCGAGTTCACCGAGGATCTTACGAAGCTGACCGGGGGCGCGGCCCAGATGGTAGTCGAAAAGCTGTTGCCGCTGCAGAACTTCGCGCCTGGTGATTATACGCTGAAGATGAAAGTGATTGACAAGAAGCGGAATGAGACCCTGACGCCAACCGCTACGTTTACTGTATTATAGGGTTAGCGTCGGTAACAGAGGGCCGTGGACATGAATCCGCGGTTCAGTGGCTCCGAGGCATGAGCTTGCCGAAGTTTGTTATCAAGTTCGGCCTGATCGCAGGCATAGTTGGCCTGACACCCGCGGTGCACGCGGCTGAAGCGCGCGCTGTCTTCGCACCCACCCTCTCAGGGCAAATTCTCGGTGAAGTCCGAAACTCCACTGGCGTGACCCAGATGGGCGCTGTTGTCGCCCTTTATAACCGGTACGATGAACTGGTCCGCCGCGGCCTGAGCAACCAGGATGGAAAGTTCGTCTTCGACAGCCTGGTACCGGATGTTTATTCGATCCGTGTGAGCCTGGTGAGTTTCGTGCCGGCGCTGCGGCGCAATATTTCGGTCCTGGCCGGTTCGGAGAACCTGCTGAAGATCCAACTAACCAGCGCGCTGAGCACCATTGAACTGGTTCCTCTCTCCTCTCCCGAAGGCGCGCTGATGAGCGATTCCTGGAAGTGGGTGTTGCGCTCTTCGCATGCCACCCGGCCCGTTTTGCGTTTGCTTCCGCAGACAAGTTCCTCACGAAGCTCCACCGCATCCCTTTTTTCGGGAACCAGCGCCTTGGTGAAGCTTTCCGCCGGGAACAACGATCCATTTAGCGGAGCCCCGCAGGATCTGGGAACTGCCTTCGTGCTGGCGACCTCTCTCAACGGATCTTCGCAGGTCCACGTGAGCGGCAATGTGGGCTACGCTGCCAGCGGGCTTCCCTCGACCGGCTTCCGTACCACCTACCGTCGCGACAACGAAACCGGAGCAGGCCCGCAGTTGGCTCTCACTGTCCGGCAGATCTACCTTCCCAGCCTGATGGGATCGGGACCCAGCGGTTCGGATACGCCGGTTTTGCGCACCGCGTCGATTTCCACTTTCGACAAGATGGACGTGGGAGACCTCATCCATCTGGAGTACGGCGCCAGTCTGGAGTCGGTCTCGCTATTCGGCCGGATGAATCGTGTGAGCCCCTTCGCGCGCGCCACTTACGATCTGGGAAGCAAGAGCGCTGTACAGGTGGCGGTAAGTTCAGGAACGCAGCCGGTGGAGCTGTTAGCCGGCAACGCAGACCAGGATCTTAATCAGGATCTGATGGCGCTGGGACAAATGACGCGAATCTCGCGGCGCAACAACCGTGCGGCGATTGAGCGAAACAAGGTGATCGAAGCCGGTTATCAGACGGTCAAAGGCTCGCGGACTTACCGCGCATCGGTGTATGCGGAAGAGGTATCCGACGCGGCATTTCTCCTGTCGGGAGAGTCCGGGTTTGTCGACTCCGGTGACCTGCTTCCCGATCTGGCCTCGCGCGGGATTGTGTTCAACCTTGGCGACTACCGCCGGATAGGTTACTCCGCATCCGTAACGCAAGCGCTCAGCGATCACGTCGAGGTCTCGGTGGCCGCCGGCCGTACCGACGGATTGCTGCTTCAGAAATCGCCGGATGCGCTTCCGGCCGGTGGCGACGAACTTCGTTCCGGGGTCCGCAATACTCCGCGACCCTGGGTAACCGCGCGGGCGGATGCGTCTCTGCCAGTCACCAAGACCCATCTGGGAACCAGTTACGGCTGGTCGGACCCCGACGTTCTGATGCCGCTGCACGTATCGCTAACCGGAAAGAGCGATCAGAAGCTCGGATGGAACGTATATGCGCGCCAGCCGCTGCCGGCGATCGGAGGGATGCACATGGAGATCACGGCCGACCTGCGCAACCTGATGGCGCAGGGCTACGTGGACATCCAATCCAACGGCCGTCGCGCCGTGCTGACTAACGCTCCACGCGCGGTGCGCGGCGGCGTAAGCTTCATTTTCTAGCTCACGCGGGCTGCTGCTGGGTCATGCAGTGCAGTGTTCCCAGTCCCAGGACCAGGTCGCGGCAGGGAATCCCTACCACGGCATGCTCGCGAAACAAAGCTTCGAGCGCACACAACGCGGCCGCATCGTTCTTGTCGCCAAAGGTAGGCACCAGAACCAGATTGTTGGCGATATAGAAGTTCGCGTAACTCGCGGGAAGCCGCTGGCCAGCGAAGTACACCGGCTCGGGCATACGCAGAGCGGTGGTTCGGAGATCCTTGCGTGCGCGTAGACGCTCCAGATTCTCCTCGAGCGGCCCGTGATTCACGTCCGACTTATCGGGCTCGATCATCGTGATCACCGAATCAGCGGCAGTAAACCGCGCCAGATCGTCAATGTGTCCATGCGTGTCATCGCCCGCAATGCCGCGGTTGAGCCAGATGACTTCCTGGATGCCAAGGTAATCATGAAACGCCCGCTCCAGCTCGCCACGGCCAATGCCGGGGTTGCGCGCCTGCACGTCAGAGAGCAGACACTCTTCGGTGGTGAGCAGCTTCCCCGCCCCGTTGACGTCGATGCTGCCGCCTTCGAGCACCAGTCCGGTTTCGAAGCGCGGCAGTTTTAGTTTTCGGGCTACGAAGGCCGGCGTGCGGGCATCATCGCGGCAGTTGTCGTACTTGGCCCAGCCGTTGAACCGCCAATGCGTGGCGGCGACCTCACCGGCCTTGTTCTTTACGAACAGCGGGCAGTAATCGCGCGTCCAGCTCCGGTTGGTGCAGTGGTAGAAGAACTCGACCGCAGCCAGGTCGGCGTGGCACTTCTTAAGAATCCGCCGAGCGCTCTCTTCGGCGTCGCGATCGCGGACCAGAATGCGGACCCGCTCCACACGCGCCAGGTGACGGACGATTTCTCCGTACAGCCACGGGATCGGCGCGAACTTGCCGGGCCAGTCGGATTTCTCATGCGGCCAGGCCAGCCACGTGGCTTCGTGCGGCTCCCACTCGGCCGGCATACGGAAGCTGGCGCTGTTGGGCAAGAGAGCCCCTATTTGTCGAGCCATCGTTGGAGAATCGGTGTGTAGGCGTCGATGCGGCGGTCGCGCAGGAAGGGCCAATTGCGGCGGACTTCTTCCATGCGGTGCGGATCGATTTCGGCGATCAGGATTTCCTCCCGGTCGCAAGGAGCCTGTGCGATGACCTGCCCGAACGGGTCGGCGACAAACGAGGAGCCCCAAAACTCGAGTCCATGGTCAGGCGGCCCTTCGTAGCCGACGCGATTGACAGCGGCAACGTAGATCCCATTCGCGATGGCGTGCGCGCGCTGGATCGTGCGCCACGCATCCAGTTGAGCGGCTCCGTATTGGGCTTTCTCAGACGGATGCCAGCCGATGGCGGTGGGGTACACCAGAATATCCGCGCCGGAAAGGGCGGCGATGCGCGCGCCTTCCGGATACCACTGATCCCAGCAGACCAAAACTCCCAGGCGCCCGTAAGGTGTGGCGATGCTGCTGAAGCCCAGATCG
The DNA here is from genome assembly GCA_025463005.1 of Bryobacterales bacterium. Classification (GTDB taxonomy): domain Bacteria; phylum Acidobacteriota; class Terriglobia; order Bryobacterales; family Bryobacteraceae; genus Palsa-187. The sequence continues at coordinate 42,897 of JAOAPR010000041.1, forward strand.
CCCGGCGTGAAATAGAATTTCTCAAAGTACAGAGGATCGTCCGGAATATGCATTTTCCGGTACAATCCGGCGATTTCCCCATCGGCGGAGATCACCGCGGCAGTGTTGTGGTAGAGCCCCGCTGCGCGGCGCTCGAACAAAGAGGCCACGATCACAACCTTCAGCTCGCGCGCGAGCTTGCCCAACGTCTGCGTGGAGGGTCCGGGAATGGATTCGGCGAGCGCGAAGAGCTCGGCATTCTCCTCGCGGCAAAAATACTGTGACCGGAACAGCTCCTGGAGGCAGATTACGCGCGCGCCACCGGCCGCGGCTTCGCGAATTTTCCATTCGGTCTTAGCCAGATTCTCGTTCGGATCAAGCGCGCAGCTCGTCTGCACCAGGCCGATCCGGAAAGCTTCTTGCATAACTTACTATTCTCGCCGATACTCGGCTTATGCGCGCGGAGACAATCGAAACAATTGCGCATGAGTGCGGCTTCGAGCTTGCGGGCGTTGCTCCTGTGGACCCGCCTGCGGATTTCGCGCGATACGAAGAGTGGGTCGCGCGCGGCATGGCCGGTGAGATGCGCTACCTGACCGATCGCCGGGCGGAATTGCGCCGGGATGTGCGTAATCTGCTGCCGAACGCGCGGTCGGTGATCTGCGTCGGCAAACTCTACAATACGCCCGACCCTCCACGTCAGCAGGGAGACGCGCGCGTCTCGCGCTATGCACATGGAAATCAGGATTATCACGTGACCATGCGCGCGGCTCTTGAGCGCATGACACTCCGGCTCTTAGAATGTGAGCCTTTCGATTGGAAAATCTGCGTCGATACCGCGCCGCTGCTGGAGCGGTCCCTCGCGCGTCAGGCAGGGCTGGGCTGGATCGGCAGGAACACTTGCCTGATAAACGAGCCGCTTGGATCGTGGTTCTTTCTGGGCGAGATCCTGACGTCGCTGGACCTGGAGCCGGGCTCACCGCCGCCAGACCGCTGCGGTAGCTGTACGCGCTGCATCGAGGCTTGTCCAACTGACGCGTTGGTGCCGTCCGCAGACGGCTGGCAATTAGACGCGCGCCGCTGCATCTCCTACCTGACCATCGAGCTGCGCGGCCCGATTCCGCAGGATCTGCGCGCGGGCATGGGCGAGCATGTTTTCGGCTGCGACATCTGCCAGGACGTCTGCCCTTGGAACGCACGGGCACCCGTGACGGAAGATCCTGCATTTGCGAGCTCCACGATCTCGCTGGATGGGCTCGCGGAATTGTCGCCGGAGGAATTTCGCCAGCGCTTCAGAAATACACCGGTCGCGCGAGCAAAGTATGCGGGCCTGCTGCGGAATGCGGCCGTAGCGATGGGTAACGCTGGCCAGCATCGAGATGCGCTAGAACAGATGGTTGAGCATCCCGACCCACTGGTCCGGGAGCATGCGGAATGGGCCCTGGAGCGGACTATTTCGCAGGAGGAGCCGGTTTCAAGGCCGTGACGGGAGACGGCAGCCGGGAACCGACGGGTCCCGTGAACTCCTCTTTTGATCCGTCCTCGAAAAACTGGACGAATTTCCAGACCAGTTCGGCCCCTTCTTTGGGATTCAGACCGAGCATGCCAAATTCGACGAACTCGTAAGGCATGATCTTGCCAGTCCAGGTTGCACCGGTGATGTTTCCCTTGGCGTCCTTCTTGAAATCGAGCTTCCAGCCGGGCTTGAACTCGAAATCATAGACGTTCAAACCCTGGGGAAATTCGCCCTCCACGCGGATGGTGGCGACCTGCTTTTCGTTCGGTACCCGCATAGTGTATTTCTCACGGGCGCCGTGCGTGGAATCGGTGGGATAGATCCTGATGTGACCGAAAGCGAGCGACGTCAGAATCGAGCTGAGCAAAAAGAACCGGATCAATGCACAACGCATAAAGGCCTCCTGGTACCGGATATCAGAATAGCGCGTTACGCCGGCAGGTCGGCGTCACGTTGGCGCGTGGCCAGGATCACGATCAGCGCGCACAGATACAGCGCCGCGCCCACCAGCAGCGTGGCGCGCAGGCCGATATAGATCGCTAGAAAAATCGCGCCGGCTGAGCCAAGCACGCTCGCGGCTGCATTCAGCGACCAGGCCCAGCGCACCGATGGTGCATGGCGTTTTTCCAAGCGCCGCAAACCGCTCGGGAACGGCATGCCCATCAGGAACGCCGCCGGGGCGACTGATAGCGTCGTTAAGAGTACTTTGGCGGCCAGCGACCATCCCGCCGCAGCAGTGACCAGCGGCGTGGATACGAAGGCCAGGATCCCCACTAATACGGCGACCGCCGACAGTACGCGCACCAGCCGCATGTCGTTGCCGGCGATGACGCGGCCGCTCAGATAGCTGCCGACTCCGCTCGCCACCAGCATCGAGAAGACGATCACGGTCAATGCATAGGTGGGATGGCCGAGTAAGAGCACGAACTTCTGGATCAGCGCGACTTGGACAAGAATGTAACCTGCTCCCAGACACAGGAAGTACCACAGGAACTTCATCACGTCTTTCTGTTTGGGAAGGCGGCTGCCGAGCAAAAGCCGGGGCAGGATCAGGATCAAAGCCGTAACAACAACGCTCAACCCGATCAGCCCGAACAGCAGCGGCACGGCGCGATTTATTTTGTAGTCAGCGCTCTGCTGGTTTGCGTTTCGAACGAAATTCCATAGATCGCGCGGCTGGACGGTGTAGAAGAAGAACGGGCGATCGTCGCCGACGGGCGAAACATCATACTGGTAGCTGTTCCAGAAATCCGCCGGATTCGCGCTGGCGAGCAACTGGCCAAACGCGTTGTTGGGATGCTGACCGGGCAGATAGACGAGTTCCATGCGCGACTCGGCTGCCAGGCGCCGGGCGTCTTCCAAATCGGCGGCGGAAAAAGGCTTGCGCGAGACAAGCACTGTGTCCTGCGCGCCCCAGCCGTTGATCTTGGTGGCCTCATCGCGCACAGCAATTATGTGGCGCGCCGGATCCGATTCTCCCAGCCGCTTCAGCGCATCCATGGCGAGCGAGACCAGGCGCAGCGACTCGCGCGGCGGCTCGAATCCCCAACGCGTAAATGCAAGCAATCCGTCATCGGTCAGGTGGGACAAATAGTCGTAGAAGGCATCCGAAGTATAGAGATTGTTCTCGGACAGCGCGAACGCGCCCGCGGCCGTGGATGCCCACGTATCCACCAGCGTGGCCTGCAGCACCTGATACTTTTCAGCGCTGCTGCGCACGAAGGAACGGCCGTCTTCGACAAACAGATGAACTTCATCGGGCCGCAGATAGATGCCATGGTTCTCCTTCACCATGACCTCCTGCATAATCTTGTTCGCGATCAGCGGATTGATCTCTACGGCGGTAACATCCTTGCTGCCGGAAGCGAGCGCCCGCGAGACATCGTATCCGCCCCCCGGACCGATGATCAGGGTCTTGGCGCCGCGGCGAAGCGCGTAGGGGAATCCAGGGCCTTGACGTAACAAGCCTGCACGCTCGTCTTCGGTGAGGCCGCGTTCCCAATCGTAAGTGGCGATCCCGGTAGCCGCGTCGGCATCGATGCGAATCAGCCAGTATGTGCTGCCATCCGGGTTCTTGTTTTCAATCACGCCGACGCGCGAAAAGCTGTTCCACGCTGAGAAACGCTCGTCGGGTATGCGCTCCCCTTTGGCCCAGTGGACATCGAACCAGCGGGTCTTGCCGTTTACCACCATCAGGGTGACCATCAGCAGCGCTGCCAGCACGGCGACAATGCGCAGGCTGTCTTGGCGGGCCTGGTTGTACCAAAGCGCGGCAGCAATCGCGTATACGGCGGCAGCAGCGATCACGGCGCCCGGCGCTCCGGCGACATCGAGAAAAAGAATCAGCATGAGACAGCCGAGAGCCGCGCCCGCGAGGTCGAAGAAATAGGCGCGGTGGACGCGCTCGATGGCTTCGGCGATAGCGATTGAGACGATCGTACCGGCCAGGAAAAACGGGACCGCCGCGGCGAAATAGACGGCTGTCAGCGTCCAGACGTCGTTACTTTCCCGTGAAAGGATAAACCAAAGCACCAGCAGGACCGACACACTGGCCGCCAATGCTAGCGACCCCAGCTTCTGGTAGACATTTCCCGGGCGCGCCGCGACGACATACGAAAAAACTCCGCCGGCGCCCAATCCGAATAGCGCTACGGAGATGGCCAGGAACGCGAAATGGTAGTAGAAAACGACCGAAAAGATTCGCGTGAGCGCCAGCTCCATGATGAGCGTCGCCATGGTGGTGAAACCGAGGCCCAGATAGAGCTGGGTCCAGAGGACACCGCTGGCGGAACCCGAAGTTGGGGAGGAAACAACGCGAGGCAATTCTTTACTTTATCAGGTGAGATGCCACGCCTATGATCTGCCTTAAGAAGTTCAGTCCGATGCGCGCGTCGATCAGCGCCACGGGTGCGAATGCCAATCGAGGCCGGGCATCTTCGACGGCCAGCAGGATTATCAGCGGCGTCACGACGCGGCCAAAGCCGAACGCGTCTTCCCACACGCTGCGGCTGGCGAGAAAAATCACCGCCGCGCCGAACACGTAGATCGCGGCGGCACGGGCGTTCCAGCGCCGTCCCCAGGCCAGCCAGACCGCGTGACCCAGCATTAGCACGACGCCTGCCAGCGCGATGTAATCCAACTCGACGGCCGCCAGAGCCTGCCAGCGCGGCAAAGGGTACACGGCAGGGTGCGCTACGCGTTCGATCCATCCGGCCAACGGTATAAAGCTAGACATGTGATTCGGGGGCGACGACGGCGTGTGGCGGCTCACGTAGAGATACCAGAGGATAGCCGGTAACGCGGAGGCGGCGGTCCAGACCAGATCCGTAAAGCGGCGTCGCGAAAGGAGAAACACGCCATATCCGGCGGTGAGCAAGAGTCCGGTCTCGCGCGTCAAGGCCGCGCAGGCGAGAATTAGAAGCACTTTCCAGCGAGATGCCGGATTGTCACAGTACAAAACGAACCCAGCCGTAAGCGCCGCCAATCCGATGTCAACGGTCATGCGGTCCATCGATACCAGCGTCGCCGGCATGAGCGCGAACATCAGGCCCCAGGCCGGGTGGCGGCCGTGCTTCTCCATCGCGCGCGCGAGCCAGTAGACGCCGAGAAACACGAATCCGAGAATCACCGCGAAGTAGGCGGCGTGGATGGCGGAATCGCGGCCCAGCGCCACAGTCCAAGCGAGCGCAGGGACCAAAATGCGCCGGTAGCGCAGCGCAGGATCGTCCATCGCGGTTACGGCGCCGCGTTTGATCCACGGATCGTGCGCGATGAGGTGATACATCTGGCCGTCGTAGCCCGATCCCGAAAACGTGTGCAGCGTCTCCGTTGCGACGAACGCCGGTCGAGGCCAGTCGGGATTGATGCAAAAAAGAGCGGTCCAATTGCCGGCGTAGTTGAAGTGAACCGTAGCGAGCTGCCACAGCCACATTCCGAGAACAGCCGCCAGGGCGAGGGCGGCGGAGCGTCTCATTGCTTTACATCATAGCCACGGGCGGAGCTGGATCTTCCGGCTTGCCGGCCTTGGAGAGCGGCAGCCATACCATCAACAGCCCAAGCAGCGCCATGACGACCAGGCCGAATAAGTAGGAAGGCGACGAGAAGATCTGAGGGATCTCCTGGTCTTTGAACTTGAAGTAGGCCACGACCAGGCCCGTGAGCGCTTCTCCCGCGATCAGGCCGCTGGCGATCAGGACGCCTACGCTCTCTATGCGAGCCTTTTGAGCCTCATTGTTGCCCCTGCGCGTGGCGATGGTGTCTGAAACCCAGCGCAACAAACCGCCGATGAAGATCGCGAACGTCGTGGCAAAAGGCAGATACATACCAACGGAAACCAGCATAGGACTGCGCACTTGCAAAAGGATGAGCGCGATGCCGAACAACATCCCGGTTACCACCAGCGGCCAGGGCATGTCCCCGCCCACGATGCCTTGCGCTAGCAGCGCCATCAATCCGGCTTGGGGCGCAGCCAGCTTCGGATCGCCAAAACCAGTGCCGCCGCTCTTGATGTTTCCCTGATAGAGGATGTAGAGAGGGAAATACATGACCACGCTTGCCACCAGCACTGCGATGAGCTCGACGATCTGAATCGTGCGCGGCGTGCCACCCAGGATGTATCCGACTTTGAAGTCTTGTAACAGCTCGCCGGCTACCGCTGATGAGACGCATACGACTGCCGCGACGCTGAGCACGATCGCCACGCCGCTGGGGCCGCGAATGCCCAAGGCGACCATCAGCAGCGCGGCGATGATGAGCGTCGATAAAGTAAGCCCCGAGATCGGGTTATTGGACGATCCGATCATACCGACCAGGTTTCCAGAAACCGTGGCGAAGAAAAACCCGACGATCAGCATCACTACCGCGGCAACTACGCCCGCGACTACGTTCCCCGAAATGTAGACATAGAGCGTGATCATCAGCAGAAACATCACGCCGATGAGTGAAAGCACGGTTTTCGATCCCATATAGCGTTCCGTTCGCGCCATGGATTCCAGAGGGGGAGCGCCGTGCCGGACTTCCGCAAGCGCGCGTCCCAAGCTGGAGGTTAGCTTTCGGCCCATGCGGAATAGCGTGTACGCCGCGCCCACCAGCATGCCGCCCACGGCGATGGGACGGACGATGTAGCGCCATACCGCTGCAGCCTGTGCTTCCCATCCGGTTACGCCCGCGGCTGCGGGAATGAATTCCTGAATCCGGGGACCGAGGAAGAACATGAACAAGGGGACCAAAAGCCCCCAGGCCAGCAGCCCCCCAGAAAACTGCAGGGCTCCAAGAGTCGGCCCGATCACGTAGCCGACTCCCAGATAAGCAGGGCTGATGCTTGGACCCGCGAACATGGAAACACCCCCGGTCGGGATCGTGTTCGGACTTCCGGCGGGTCCCAAACGGACGCCGGTCCGGCCCAGCTCACCGATGGGAACCTGGATGTCTTTATCGACTGCAAAAAGATTAAACGTGCCGAGGATCTGCACCAGAGCGCCCACGCCGATGTTCCAGAACAAATAGCGGGCAGCCTCGGCTCCGCGCTGGCCGGCCTTGTGAATCTCGGCTGCGGCCAAGGATTCGGGGAACGGGAGCGACGGATCCTCCACCATTACGCGTCGCACCAGTGAAACGAATAGCACGCCCAGGATGCTGCCGACCACCATCATCGCTGTGGATTTCCAGTAGGCCTGACCGGGATCGAAACTGGACCAGGCGCCAGAAATGAGAAAAGCCGGCAGCGTGAAGATCGCGCCGGCGGCTACCGATTCACCAATCGATCCGGCAGTACGCGCGATGTTTTCTTCGAGAATCGATCCTTTCCAGATGCGCAGGACGGCCATGCCGATCACCGCGGCCGGATAAGTGGCGGCGATGGTAACCCCCGATTTGAGTCCCAGATAAGCGTTCGCGGCCCCCAGAATCACGCACATCACCAGCCCCAGCAGCAGCGCCCGCAGCGTGAACTCCTTCATGCTCGCGTTTTCCGGAACAAACGGGCGGTGTTTGGGGGGATCGGAGGTGGTCACCGCACGATGATAGCATTCCGGCCCTACGCTAGAATTAGGTTCTTCCCCATGAAAGCCGTATGTTTATTGAGCGGAGGACTGGATTCCTCCACCTGCCTGGGCGTGGCCCTTCGCGACGGTTTCGAGTGCTACGCGCTGTCCTTCGATTACGGCCAGCGGCACAGGATCGAGCTGCAGGCCGCTACCAGCGTAGCCCGCCACTTCGGTGTGCGCGAGCATCGGGTGGTCCAGTCCGACTTACGAGCCTTCGGCGGCAGCGCGCTAACCGCCGACATCGCGGTGCCGAAAGACAGCTTGGAGCCCGGAATCCCGATCACCTACGTCCCCGCCCGCAACACGATCTTTCTGTCCTACGCGATGGCGTGGGCAGAGGTGCTCGAATGCTCGGACATCTTCATCGGCGTGAATGCGATTGACTATTCGGGCTATCCCGATTGCCGCCCGGAGTTCATCGCGGCATTCGAGCAGATGGCGAATCTCGCGACCAAGGCGGGCGTTGAGGGACGGACGACACTGCGGGTTCACACGCCGTTGGCTAAGCTCGGCAAGGCAGGCATCGTAAAGTTGGCGGCGGAAGTGGGGGTCGATTTCACGCTGACTCATAGCTGCTATGATCCCGATCAGGAAGGCCGTCCGTGCGGGCACTGCGATTCGTGCCTGCTGCGGCTCAAGGGATTCGCCGAGGCAGGCCTGCGCGATCCCTTGTTATACAGATGAAGCCGTACTGATGAAAATCTCAGAGATTTTCTATTCGATTCAAGGCGAGGGGATGCTCACCGGAGTCCCCAGCGTGTTCGTGCGCACCTTGGGATGCAATCTGCGGTGCGTGTGGTGCGATACTCCTTACACCTCATGGGCTCCGGAAGGCACTGAGATGAGGGTGGACGAAGTCCTCGAATGTGTTCGGCAATACCCTGCCCGGCACGCGGTGGTGACGGGAGGCGAGCCGATGATCGCGCCGCACATTATCGAACTAACGGAACGTATCAAGCGGCTCGGCCTGCATGTCACGATTGAGACCGCGGGCACCGTTTATCATCGGGTCGCGTGCGACCTGATGAGCATCAGCCCAAAGCTGGCGAACTCCACGCCGCACGATCGTGAAGGCGGCAAGTGGGCGCCGCAGCATGAGCGGCTCCGCTATCAGCCCGAGGTGCTCAGCCGACTGATGTCGGAGTACGAATATCAGCTCAAGTTTGTCGTGTCCTCGCCGGACGATATGGTCGAGATCGCGAAGATGCTCGAAGATACGCAGGCCGATCGCAGCCGGGTGGTGCTGATGCCGGAGGGCACTACGCCCGAGGCAATCCGCGAGCGCGCGCCCTGGCTGACCGAGATCTGCAAGCGCGAAGGATTTCGCTACAGCCCGCGCCTCCACATCGATCTGTGGGGCAATCGGCGGGGCGTCTAGCGGACCTACTTGTGCACCGTCAGGAACGCAGCCGGCTGCTGAACAGGCTGTCCGTTCACCGTAACGTTGATCGGATAATCGCCATCCGCCACATTGGGTACAGTGACGATGAACAGGTCCAGACCTACGAAGCTCGGGTAAAGTCCCTTGTAGGTGATGGTGGCCGGCGTCTGCCCAAAGGAGATCGTTACCGGAGCGTTCAGCGTGGTTCCCCCCGGAGCGATGACGCCCGGCGCGCTGCCTGTCACGTCGCCAAATCCGATCCCGTAAAGCCAAATCGAGTCGCCCGGTTTTGCAGGCTGTGAAAGACCTCCCGGAATCATGGTGGTGGCGCCCACATAAAGTGCCTGCGGGCCGAAGGTCGCCACCAGATACTGTTTTCCCCCGACATTGAAATACGGATTGAGGTCGGCTGCAGGAGCCAACATGCCCGCCGCCACCGAAGCTCGTGTCAATGTCGCGGGAGCGCTGGTACCGGAGCAATTCGTCACCGTGATTCCGACCGGGCCGGTGGCAGTATCAGCGGGCGCTTGCACGTTGACTTGCGTCGGGCTGATATAAGACACGAATCCGGGCTTGCCGTTGATAGAGACCGAAGTTCCTTGCACAACTGTGGGCGCATTATTGCCGTTGAAATCCGAGCCCTGCCACGTTTCGGTAATGCCGGCCAGGCTCGATCCTACGATTTCCAGATAGGAGCCGGATGTAAAGAAATTGTATCCGCCGAACCCGGCGGCAGATCGCACAGTCGTGATGACCGGCACGCTCTGGATGCAGGCAGCCGGGGGCTGCAGTACGTAGCTCGCGGTGTAGACGTGGTCCTGAAATCCTGCGTTGCCATCGCCGTTAACCGCATTGCCGGCAACATAAAAGTGAACCGGACCCTGATTCGTCGAGGGCGGCGTCCATATGAAAGTCCAGGTACCGGTTCGGGGCGCGTTGTGCTCGATGAATTCCACTGGAAAATTCGCAGGGCAGTTACTGGTTGCGTTCGGTTGCGGACGTGGCAAGTTGTTATCACACATTACAAGGAACCCTGGTTGGGGCTGAGGCGGCTGTGTGTATGAGAACTTCCCTGCCTGCGAGGTTGAGAGATTACTCTCCAGCCGCGCGCTCATCTGGAATCCGTGGAAAGTGTTTACTGGATCGGTCACGTTTACGGTAATGGTCACCGGTTGGCCTGGAGTGTAGGTGCTTCCGCTCGAAAAGGTGGCCGTTACACCGCCACCGGCAGCGTTGATCGGACCGCCTTTGGCCGATCCCGTGTGACACCCGACTGCGGAGCAGGCGAGGGGATTATCGCCCGGCGCTGCCGTGTACCGCGCATCCGGCCCGGTCGCATATGCGAACAACAGCATCGGCACCATGGCCGCCAAAAACGTGTAGACGATCTTCTTCCCCGTGCTCATTTTCCCCTTGGTCCTCGCTAGACTTCTCAGGAACCGCGCAAAACGGAGCGCGGCGCGATCAGTTCCTGGTCTCCTTCGGTGGCGCGCGCCGCGCCCTTTGCACTTCCAAACACCGCAGCGCCTTTTTTGCTGCGGTGCTTAAGAGAATTTCACCCAATCTCGTTACATCCCACCATCGGCATCCGCGGGGACAGGCCCCAGTTCTGGCCTCGCGAACTTCGAAGTGATATTGACTGTTCGTGATGGCATGGCGGAACTTACCTAGGCGCGGTCCCAGGCGAACACCGGAGAATACTTCGGGAAGCTCCCAGAACCCCGAGACTCGAGGGCTCGGCATCAGCAGAATGCGGCCCTTCCGGCGGATCACCAGCAACACTCGCTCCTTTCGCACCATCGCAGCTTTTTTCCGCGGCGGAGGCAAATCGCGTTGAATTCCGTGCCTGCGAGCCTCGCACTCCCGCGTCAAAGGGCACCCGTCGCACAGGGGCTCGCGCGGAAGGCACACGACCGCTCCCAGCTCCATCAAGGCCTGGTTCCATCGTCCCGGTTCACGCAAATCCAGCAGCTTATCCGCGACGGAAGCGAGGTTCGCGCGGACATCACCGGTTAGACGCATGACCACGCGGCGCACGTTTCCATCAATTGCGGCGTGCGGCAGCCCGAAGGCGATGCTGGCCACGGCCGCAGCCGTGTAATCGCCCACGCCGGCCAGCGCCCGGATGGACGAGTAATCGCGCGGGAAACCGCCCGCCTCGACGATCTGGCGGGCAGCCTTCTGCATATTGCGCGCGCGCGAGTAATACCCCAATCCGCTCCATAACGACAGAACCTCGGCCTCAGGCGCCGCCGCTAGATCCTCCACGCGCTGGAAGCGATCGAGAAATCGTTGATAGTAGGGGATCACTGCGGCCACGCGGGTCTGTTGCAGCATGATCTCCGATATCCAGATGGCGTAGGGATCGCTGGTGCGGCGCCAGGGGAGGTCGCGACGATCGTGGATATACCAGCGCGTGAGCTTCCGCCGAATGGCCGCTTGGTCCAATTTTCTATACTAGTATGTAACCCTCCCTTGAACGATTCCATTAGTATTCGTGGCGCCCGGGTTCATAACTTAAAGGGCATTTCGCTGGCGATCCCGCACGATCGTCTGACCGTGATCACAGGTGTGTCCGGATCGGGGAAATCGTCGCTGGCGTTCGACACGATTTACGCCGAGGGACAACGGCGCTATGTGGAATCGCTCTCGGCTTATGCGCGGCAGTTCCTAGAGCGGATGGAAAAGCCGGACGTGGATGAAATCGACGGCATAGCGCCGCCGGTGGCTATCCGCCAGAAGAACACCACGCGCAATCCGCGTTCGACTGTGGCGACGTCGACCGAGCTGTACGATTTCCTCCGGCTGCTGTGGGCGCGCGCGGGTCGCACATTTTGTCCCAACTGCAACGTCTACGTGGAACGCGATTCGGTGGATCAGGTGGCCGCGAGGATGCTCGCACAAGCCGAAGGCTCGCGGTGGTACGTGCTGTTTCCGCTGGTATCAGAGAAAACGCCTCCCGATAAAAACACCGAAGCCTTACGCGATCGCCTGTTTGACCTGCGCAAGCGCGGTTTTAACCGGCTGTATCAGGGTGGCAAGATATTCGAATTCTCCACGCCCGAGTCTCTGCTGGACGTCGATTTCTCGAAGCCGGTCTTCATTCTTGTGGATCGTCTGGCCATTGCGCCGGATATCCGCCAGCGCCTGGTGGATGCGGTCGAGATCGGCTATCGCGAATCCGGGGAGGCGCTGTTCGAGCCTGCTGGCGGCGGGGAGACGCTTCGTTTCAACGAAAAGTTCTCCTGCAAGCTCTGCGGCAAAACCTTCACCGAACCGGAGCCGAGCCTGCTCAGCTTCAACAGCCCCTATGGCGCGTGTAAACGCTGCCAGGGGTTCGGAAACACGATCGACTATGACCTAGATCTGGTGATCCCGAATCGGGCGCTGTCGCTGCAGCAGGGCGCGGTAGATCCGTGGACCAAGCCGCAGTATTCCGGGTTCGGGGTCGATTTCCGAAAGGCCGCCAAGGGCAAGGTTCGCCTGAACGTGCCGATCTACGACCTGCGCGAAGACGAGCTCGCTTTCGTCCATCAGCAGATTCGCGAGTTCTTCAAGGAAGTGGAGAAGAAGAAGTACAAAGTCCACGTGCGCGTGTTCTTGAGCCGGTACCGAGGCTATACGCTGTGTCCGGATTGTGGCGGCTCCCGTTTGCGGGCCGAAGCATTGTGGATCCGCGTCGGCGGAAAAACCATGGCTGAGGTCACGCGCATGAACATCGCGCAGGCCCAGGAGTTCTTCCTTGCGCTTCAGCTTGCGCCCGAGGAGATGGCGATCGCGGACAAGGTCTTGATTGAAATCCGCCAAAGACTGAAGTTCCTGAACGACGTCGGCCTGGAGTATCTGACGCTCGACCGGCTGTCAGCCACGCTTTCGGGCGGAGAAGCGCAGCGCATCCAGCTTGCAACATGCCTTGGCTCACGGCTGGTGGGCGCCTGCTACGTCCTAGACGAACCGTCCATCGGTCTGCACAGCCGTGACACGGCCCGGCTGGTGGGCATTCTCGAAGAACTGCGCGACATTGGCAACACGATCCTGGTGGTGGAGCACGACCCGGACGTGATGCGCTCCGCGGATCACATCGTCGACCTGGGGCCGGGCGCGGGAGAAAACGGCGGAAACATCGTCTTCGAGGGGAACTACCAGCAGCTTATTGCCGACGGCGCATCGTCGCTGACCTCGAAGTACCTGCGCGGCGATCTGAAAACTTCCTACATCAGCAGCCGCCGCACGCCTCACCCCAAGCGTGTCGTGCGATTCCTGGGATCGCAGGCGCATAATCTCAAGGGCATCGACGTGTCGATTCCGCTTAACGTGATGGTCGCGATCACGGGGGTTTCGGGGTCGGGCAAATCGACGCTGGTGCATGATGTGATTTATAAGACGCTCGAAAAGCGCCTGGATGGCGTAGGGAAATTGTCGACGTTAGCGGGCAATTCACCAGAGGAGTGGGGCGTCCCGCCCGAGAAACTCACCTGCCGCAAGGTGGAGCGAGCGGAGCTGTTGAAGCAGGTAATCCTGGTCGATCAGTCACCGATTGGCCGCACGCCGCGCTCGAACCCAGTCACGTATATCAAGGCGTTCGACATCATCCGCGAACTGTTCGCGTCCACCGCCGAAGCCGATCGCCGCGGGTACACCGCCGGGCATTTTTCGTTCAATATACCGGGGGGCCGCTGCGAAACCTGTCAGGGCGATGGAACCGTGACGGTGGAGATGCAGTTTCTTGCGGACGTCGAACTGGTCTGCGACGACTGCAAAGGCACGCGCTTCAAGCCGGGCGTTCTGGAAGTGCTTTATCACGGCTTGAACATTCACGAGGTGCTGCAGCTCACGGTGAAGGAAGCGATTTCGTTCTTTTCATCCACCCCTCGTCTGGCACAGAAGCTGGAAGTGCTGGCGGACGTCGGCCTCGGGTATCTGCGCCTGGGGCAGTCGGCCACCACGCTCTCGGGGGGAGAAGCCCAGCGCGTGAAACTCGCAGCCCACCTGGCGCAGGCCACCAGCGAAGGCACGCTCTACATCTTCGATGAGCCGACCACGGGGCTGCACTTCGACGACATCGCCAAACTCCTGGACGCGTTTGAGCGGTTACTGCGATCGGGCGCAAGCATCCTGATCATCGAGCACAATCTGGAAGTGATCCGCCGAGCGGATTGGGTGATTGATCTTGGTCCGGAGGGCGGCGACGGCGGCGGGCGGATCGTGGCCGAGGGCACGCCGGAACAGATCGCGCAGGTTCCCGAATCTTATACGGGTCGATACCTTAAAGCCGCAGGTTTTGATGCCACAGACACTGCACGTTGAAAAACACTTCGAGTCATCGCTGGTCGTGCGCGATGTAGTGATCGGAATGGCCGACGGGCTCACGGTTCCGTTCGCGCTAGCAGCGGGACTCACCGGCGCCGTGAGCGCGTCGAACGTGATCATCGTGGCCGGGCTGGCGGAAATCGCCGCGGGGTCAATCGCCATGGGGCTGGGCGGCTACCTCGCGGCCAAGGGCGACGCCGAACATTACGCGAGCGAACGCCGGCGCGAGGAGATGGAGATCGTCGAACGCACCGACGACGAACGTCATGAGGTAATCGAGATTCTGGAATCGTACGGCTTGACTCACGAGCAGACCACGCCGATCCTGGCGGCCTTCGAAGCGCGGCCAAAAGTCTGGGTGGACTGGATGATGCGATTCGAGCTGGGCCTGGAAGAGCCGGATCCGCGGCGAGCCGTGACCAGTGCATTGACTATCGCGGGCTCCTATATCGCCGGTGGATTAATCCCACTGGCGCCGTATATGATCACTCCGGACGCCCGAACTGCCCTGATCTACTCGGTGTGCTCCACGATCATCGCACTCGGAATTTTTGGGTATGTAAAGGGACATTTTACAGGCGCTCCGAAACTCCGCAGCGCGCTGCGGACCACGGCCATCGGTGGTCTGGCTGCGGGAGCGGCTTATCTAATCGCACATTTCATCAGTTAAAGAATTTGGCATGCAAGTTGCTGCGCCGCTGGCATGAAACTTACGCTATTGGTGTGTGCAGCAAGTGTGGTCACCGCGTTCGCTCAACCGGTGTCCTTCGGTGTGAAGGCCGGGGTACCGATAACGGACGCGTTCGATACTTTTCGCGGAAACCAAGCCGCATACGTGACGAACACTCACCGTTATCTGATTGGTCCCACCGTGCAAGTGAATTTTCCCTTCCGGTTCTCCGTGGAAGTCGACGCGCTCTATAAGCGCTTAGGGTTCGAATTCAACCAGTTCGCCGGTCCGGGCAGTCCGACCGTAGCACGAACGGTCGCGAACTCGTGGGAATTTCCAGTTCTCGGGAAATACGCGATTTTTGGAGGACCCATCCGGCCCTTCATCGATGCCGGCGCCAATTTCCGGCATATCTCGGGCGTTGACGAAATCCGCACTACGCTGTCGGCGGTCAACGTGAATGTGAACCCGGTCCCCGAGTTCCATAAAGCCACCGATGTCGGCTTCACGTTCGGAGGAGGCGTCGAGGTAAAGCTTGGATTCGTGCGAATTACGCCCGAATTCCGCTACACACGCTGGGGTTCCGAAAATTTCCAAGATCCGATCGGCTCCCTGCTCCGCACCAACAAGAACCAGGGTGATTTCATACTGGGCCTGACGTTTTGAAACAATCGAGGTCATGAACTCAGCCGAGCTGCGGGCCGTACAGGCGCCGCTGAAGTCTCGCTATCGCGAGCATCCCGAGGAAGCTACGATAACGCTGCGGGCGCGCGCCCGATTGGATGACGCCGCCGTCACCTGCAAAGTCGAGACGGGCCGGGCGGTGGTGGAAGCAGGACTCCACCCCGCTACCGGCGGAGACGGGCTCGCAGCGTGCTCGGGCGATATGCTGCTGGAGGCGCTGGCAGCCTGCGCCGGTGTGACCCTGCGCGCGGTCGCTACGGCACTCGATATTCCCATCCAGGGTGGAACCGTATCTGTGGAAGGCGATCTCGATTTTCGTGGGACGCTGGGCGTGACCAAGGACCAGCCGGTCGGATTCAAGGAAATCCGGCTGCGCTTCGATCTGGATACGCAGGCTCCCGCGGAACAGGTATCGAAACTCCTCAGCCTGACCGAGCGCTACTGCGTGGTGTATCAAACGCTCCGCCAGCCGCCGACGGTTAAAATCGCATAGCGTCCATTTGCGTTCAGTCGCGGGCCGGATTCTCTTCGGTCGCCTCCACCAGGCGGTCCACAGCGATGCGGTAGATCGCAGGTTTCCCGTGCTGATCACTGGTGAAGAACACATGCTGGCTGTTGGGCGAAAAAATCGGCGACACCATGGCGGGATCGCTGGCGCGATGTTCACATAACGTGAATTCGCGGTGCACAGCGCGCACCAGCAACAACACGTGCGGCGAGGCCTTGCTGCCGCTCGCGCCGACAAACACGCTGCCGTCAGCGTTCCGCTCGAAGCACGCGTACTGCGTGGTGTCCGCGATCGCCTTATCCTCGTTCGTATCCGGCGTAAACTCGCGAATGTTGCGAAGCTTGCGTGGATCGGCTGGGACGTTGAGATACACGACCGACCGGCCGTCCGGACTCCAGTTCGCGGCCGCGACCTGGCGGTCGCCCAGCCTCAGGCGATAGTTCTGTTTGCCGTCCAGGTTCGCCAACCAAATACCGCCGGCCCGGCGATAGAGCACCGATGCGCGACGCGGGCGTGGCATGGGATCGCTCAGCTCATCATTGGCTTCGTCGCCTTCAGCGAGCGTGGTCGCCATGCCGTCCAGCATCCGGATCAACTGCAATCGGTAATGCGAGCCTTTTCGTTCGACTAGCGCGGCGAGCATGCCGTCATCCGTTATGCTCATGCAGGTGGGCTGATACCCTTCCGGAGCCCGGTACACCTGGCGCGGCCGCAGCGACGTAAGACTGCTCGAGTACAGGCGGCCGCCATCCACGTAACAGAAGCTGTGCTCATCGGCCGTAAGCGTAAAACATGCCGGATCGAAATTCTCCGCCTCGGTCAAGAGGCGCGCCTGGCCATTCTTTAGGTCGAGCCGATACGCCTGCACGCTGTCAGATGTATCGGAGGCGTATATCAGGAAGTTTTCCTTCCGCGAAACAGCTCGCGCATAGTGCGGCGGCAGCGCGCTGGTGCGCTCAGGATCGGTGAGCCGAAAAACTGGAAACTCGGTGGTGGGATCGGCGTAGCGGTAAACGGAGGAAGGAAGGAGACTGCCCTTGGTGGCAGCCACGCAAATACCGGGGATCGCCGCCAGGAACAACCGCCGCGAACACACCATGTTCGCCGGCTTCATCTCTAGATGTTAACCCTAGAACGGCAGATCCGGAGGCGCGGGCTCCACCAGCGTCGACTTCGCCAGGTACGGATAAGGGTTCACGGGATTCCCCTTGCGACGAACCTCAAAGTGCAGATGGGGAGAAGTCGCGCGCCCGGATGCGCCGGAATAGCCCAAGACGTCGCCGCGCCGGATTTCCTGACCGGGGATTACTTCGAAGCCCGAAAGATGCGCGTACCAGGTCTGAATTCCGTTCCCATGATCGATCACCACCAGCCTGCCGTAGCCGCCCGAGGCGAATTCAGCGTGCTCCACCACTCCATCGGCGGTCGCTCGTATCGGGGTTCCCTCCGAGGCAGAGATGTCGACACCGGTGTGAAACGCCCCTTCGCCCGAAAACGGATCCTGCCGCTCACCGAAACGGCTCAGAAGCCGGCCGTTCACAGGCCAGATCGCCGGCATGGTGTTCTTCTGCCAGGCTCGCGGATAAGTCCGTTGCAGGCGCGAAAAACTTGCGGATTTCAGAAAATTGTACTCGTCGATGGATTCGCGAAAGGTGGGTACCAGCAGGCCCTCATCAACGATATCGCTGGAGCTATCCACTGTTCGCTTAAGTCCCAGGGCCAGGGAAACCTCACTGGCGAGCAATTGCAGCTCAGCGAGTTGCGCGTCCTTCTGATCGTTTTCCCGCTGCAGCGCATGGTACTGGTTGCGAAGGGTATCGACTTCCGTACGAAGGGTGTTGTAGTTGGCGACTTTCCAAGTCATCCGAAGGTAGCTGGAAACCGCACCAAACAGGGAGAATGAGCCGATAACTGCCAGTCCTAGAACGACATACAGAGCCTGGTGCGGGATGTGAATCCGGCGCAGGCGTCCATGAAGCGAGTGGGCCAAGACGACGACGAAATAATGCTGCTTCATAACTCTCCTATTTACGTCTGTAACGAACGTCGGCACCGCCCCCAGGGGAGCCCGGGACGAGGGCTGTAGGCCGGAGAACTTACCGCAGGCGAATTACCAGAAGATGAACAAACGGTAAGGATATACCACCGCAGCGAGGTAAGTCAAGGCGGGACGGCGACGAAAAGCCCCGCCGCCTGGGGACGGCGAGGCTCTGTTTTCGTTACGCGAGCGGCTTAGAATTGCAGCCGGCCGACCAGCAAACCGGACCGCTCGCCGATCACGGCATTTGGCCCGAGCGTTTGGACCGCCCCGAAACCGGAGTTGTTCACCCGCAATCCATTCGCCGTGGTGGTCGCGATGGCAGAGGTGTAATTACCTTGAGCCCCGCCCGTACCAAAGAACGGATTCGGGACCTGCGCCCGATTAAGAGGGTTGGTGAATTCGACGCGAGCCGAGAAGGTGATGCTTTCCTTGATGCGGAAGATCCGGCCAAAGCTGAAGCTTTCTCTTGGAACGCGCCGGAACCGGTAGTCGTCATAGTACGCCGCCGAGGGGCTGAAGGTTCCTGGAGTCGGATCCTTCCACGCCGCTGGATTCAGTACCTGCGTTTGAGCGGGATCGAAGCAATGGCAGTTCAGGTCCTGCAGGAACAAAGGGACGCCCGGGATGCGTTCGGCCCGGGTGCCCCGCAGGAACGAGGTAAGGAGGTTGCTGCTCGACTGGGCGGTGGTGGGGACCTGGATCGGCAGACCGCTGGCGTATTGCATGGATGTCGCAAAGTTCCAGTCGGCTACCGCGTATCGGAGCCATTTGTTCGAGCCCAACTTCGGCAGCGTGTAGTTCAGGGCGAGAATGCTGACCAACGGGCGTGAAAAGCTGGAGAGCTGCTTGTTGGTGTTGCGATTGAGAATGTCGTTAATCTGGCCGCCGCCGCCATCGTTGTCCGCGCCCAACTGGAGCTCCTTGGCCCAGGTGAACGTGTAGCTGGCGTCCAGACCGTGGGAGAAGCGCTTGGTCGCCTTCGCCTGGAGCGAATCGTACCAAGTGTTGCCCAGCGGACCAGCGCCTTGCAGATTCCCGAACTGCGGGAACGGACGCAAAGCCTGAGCCACACTGTTGGCGGGCGAGAATCCCGCGTAGGGCAATTTGCCCTGGAAGCGCCCGGCCGCGGCGGATCCAACCTGCGCTGAAAGAATGGCGCGGTCGGCAGCATTGGTGATATCCAGCCCGTACTGCGATTTCAGGAAGTCTTGCGAATACACATTGAGGTTCGTGAGTGTATTCGTCCTCCACCAAGCACCGCGATTCGCGACATAGGAGACGTCGATCGCCAGATTTCTATAAATTTCGCGCTGGACTCCGACGCTCCATTGCAACTGGCGGGCTGGGCGACCGCTGTTCTGGTCGAACACGAGGGGCGCTCCCGAGATCGTTCCAGGAGCCGGGAACAGGCCCGGGCGAATGTCCGGCCAGACCGGCTGAAACGGCGTTGTGACCCCGTTCACAGTGTTCGTGAATCCGCCGCTCAGAATCATCGCGGGATCGGCCACGCCAGGGGCGTTCACAGTCTGGTTCGCACCAGGTGCGCCTGCATAGCGCCCTCCAGTATAAGGCGCATATGTAATACCGATGCCGCCGCGCAGCACGGTCTTCGGATTGAGCTGGTAAGCAACTCCGAAACGCGGACCGAACGCGAGTGGATAATTGTTCGCCAGATTGCATCCGCAGTGCCCCGGTCCGTCGCCTTCAAAGATGGAAGCGCCCGGATGACCGCCCGCTGTAGGATTCGCCACGGTAGGCGAAAATCCCGGTGCGCGGCCGTACTGCTCCTTGGCATAGGTGGAGAAGTCGTATCGCAAGCCATAATCGAGAGTCAGCTTGCGAGTCACCTTCCAGGTGTCCTGCGCGAAGAAACTCAGATAGAGTCTCCCTCCACGAAATGCGGAGAGCGGTGAAAGCTGGTAGCTGGTGACGCGGCCCAACATCAGACTCGCGAGCGGGAATCCGACGGTGCCGCCGGAAAGGCTCACGCCGGCATCTGAAAACCAAGGGTTCCCAGTCTGTTCGGCGTTGATGACGAAGTTTCCGGTGGTGTTGGAATACGTGTAATCGATGAATCCGTCCGTGCGTCCTTCGCCACCGAATTTATAGGTGTGGTTGCCCTTCACCCAGGAGACGCTGGCGTTGAAAGTCGGCTTGATCTCGATGGCGCGGACCTGTCCCGCGGCCGGGCCCATGATCGACATCCCGCCCTGGCTGTTAAGGCCGGTCATAGCTTGGCGTACAGCGGCGATGGTATCTCCGCCGAAGACCGGAAACCGCGCGCCGTCCTTGGGACCAACGGGAGCGCCGGCGATGCCCAGTACACCTTGCAGATCGAAATCGGTGGTCGGGGCCTTGTCCTTAAAATCGTTGTGCAAGTAACCCGCACCCAGGTGCAGCAGGACGGTGGGCGCCAGCGTGTAATCGAAATTCACGCGCTGGGTTTGCGACTCGATGAAGGTACCGCGAGTGGCAGTGATAGGATCGGGCAAGCCATCCGATCCGCACAGGGGCGTGCAATACTGCACCGCCGTCGACGTGGTCGACCAATAGTAGGAAACCTTCGCCTTCGCGCTCAGCGAATGATCCAGCTTGAGAGCCGGGATGGGCGTCCTTCGGTCGGTGGCATACGGCCGATTAAAGTTATTGACCAGAGCGCTTGAAGTGGATCGGGGAATTAAGTTTAGAAGTTTTATCGCCGACGGATCAAACCGCGCGACGGGGATTATGTTTCCGACGAACGGCTGCCGGATGCGCCGGCCCTGGGCGTCGAGGGATTGCAGCAGCGGATCGAAAATCTGCCCGTCCCTGGCGGGTTGTCCCGACGAGTCCACCGGATTACCTGTGATCGGCTTGTTGCTTAAAGCCGTGGCAAAATTGCCCGCGCGATACGCGTCGGTAGGCACGGTAGGAAACTGATTCGAGATGATGCCCACTTCCCGGAACGTTTCATAGCTGAAGAAGAAGAACGTGCGATCGCGCCCGTTGTAGACTTTCGGGATTCGCACCGGCCCGCCCAGAGTGCCGCCCATATCATCGCGGCGCGTCTTGGGCCGATTGTGCGTGTAAGCCTGACTCGCGTTGTAGGCTTCGTTCGAGTTGTAATCGAACAGCGATCCGTGGAAGCTGTTGGTGCCGGACTTGACCGTATAGTTAAACACGCCCGCGCCAGCCTGCCCGAATTCGGCGGAGTAGTTGCTGGATTGAACCGCGAGCTCCTGCAGCGCTTCGACGCTTGGCTGGGTCTGAGCCTGGGAGAAGGTGACCACACCGTTGGTGACGTCCTGGCCTTCCACGCGCACCGATTCGGTGTTGCTGGGAGCTCCGTTAACCCGGATGTTCAGGTTCGGATCGAAATAGGTTCCCGGGGCAAGTGTGGACACCGCCATCGGATTCCGCACGCCGTGCGAGCTGGAAAAACCATTTCCGATGGGCAGCAGGCCGAGGTTCACCAGCCGGTCGCCCGTCACGTTCACGCTCACGTCGCCGCTTTCGGTCTTGAGCAGCGAAGTCTCGGCGTTGACCGTGACCGATTCGGTGGCGGAGCCAACCTCCAGAGTCGCGTCAATGCGCACAGTCTGCGTCGCCTGGACGGTCACATTCTGGCGGACGAACTTCTTGAAGCCCGCCACCCCGATGGTAATTTCGTAGGTCCCGATCGGCATCTGCGGCAGCGTGTAATTGCCTGTGTCGCTGGTGGCTGCCTGGTAGACGGCTCCGGTCTGCGTATTCTTGACTTCGATCGGAGCGCTTGCGACCACGGCGCCCGCCGGGTCGGATACTGTCCCTGTAATCGTGCCGCGGTCAGTTTGCCCAAAGGCAGCGAACGCACACACCCATAACGTTACGAAAATACACAAAGAACGCATTGTTCCCCCCTTAGGTCCAATGTTCTGAGAGGCCCCCAAAACGGCCGTTACTTCTGGGGTGATGTTACGCCCCCAAAGTAATGCCTGTCAAGTGACAGAAAGTACTAACCACGGCTCTTTGACCCGATTTCCCGCAGATCGGGAACAAATGGGAGGGGGTTTCTCGCGGGCCCCCCTTGCTTTCCTGGCGCGGATCAACTAAACGTAGAGTCGGTTAAGAGGTCTGGGAGGTTCAATGTTTAACGTACTCACCGTGACGTGGGCATCCGTAACCGTGGTCCTGGTAGGACTGCTGATCTATCGCGCATTGATCGGAATGCGGGAAGAGGACCAGCTATTTCTGGCATCCGGGGAAGAGCACATGGCGCGCGAGCAGCAGGTCCTGCAGGCGCGCATCGCTGCCGTGAACAAGTTCGCCGTGTGGCTGGGCATTCTGTCGGCCGTGCTCCTGCTCGGGGTGGCGGCGATGTGGGTCGCCGCTCAGCTCGGCACCCAGCGCTAGGGTCCTCGTAACAGATCTTCGGATCGCGCTGGCTTAGTAGAATGAGGTGGCTTGAAGCCGCTTCTCATTTACGACGGCCAGTGCGGTTTCTGCCGCATCTGGCTGGACTATTGGAAGCGGCTGACGGGCGATCGGATCGATTACGCTCCCTCGCAGGAGGTCGCCGGCCGCTTTCCGCAAATTCCTCCCGAAGCCTTCGCCGAAGCGGTTCAACTGGTCCGGCCCGACGGCTCCTTCGTCAGCGGCGCCCGCGCGGTGTTTGAAACGCTCGGCCGCGAGCGGATCTACGAGTCCTCCCCATGGATCGCGGCGTGCGCGGAAGCCGCCTATCGCTTCATCGCGCGTCGACGGGGTTTCTTTTACTGGCTGACGGTCCTGACCTTCGGGAAGCGCATTGAACCCGCTCGCTTCGCACTGACGCAGTGGGTCTTCCTGCGCTTGCTGGCCGCGATTTACCTGGTCGCCTTTGCGTCGCTGGCGGTGCAGGTGACCGGCCTGCTGGGCGAACACGGCATCTCCCCGGCGCACGATTTCTTCGATCGCATCGGCACAAATCTCGGCTGGATGCGCTTCTGGGCGGTGCCGAGCCTGTTCTGGTGGAACTCGACTGATGCTGTTCTCGCCGGTGCATGTTGGGCGGGTGTGGTGCTGGCGGCGATCCTGTTCGCCGGCTACCTGGAGCGCCTCGCACTGGTGCTGCTGTACGTGCTGTATCTTTCCTTCAGCTTGGCTGGTCAGGAGTTTCTGTCCTTCCAGTGGGACGCTTTACTGCTCGAAGCGGGATTCCTGGCGATATTCTTCGGCTACACCAGCGTCACGCAAAAGACGATCGCGTGGCTGTATCGCTGGCTGGCGTTCCGATTGTATTTCCTGTCGGGATTCGTGAAGCTGGCCAGTCACGATCCGACCTGGCGCAGCTTGAGCGCGCTCGATTTCCATTACTACACGCAGCCTCTGCCGACCATCCTGGCCTGGTACGCCGACAAGTTACCGCGCTGGTTCCACCACGCTTCCACTTTCGCGGTGCTGGCCATCGAACTAGGGGCGCCGTTCCTGATCTTCGCGCCGCGACGAATCCGTTTTTTTGGCGCGGGATTGCTGCTTGGGCTGCAAGCCCTGATCTTCGCCACCGGAAACTACACGTTCTTCAACATTCTGACGGTGGCGATTACCCTGTTCCTGTTCGACGACCAGGCGCTTCGCGGCATCGTTTGGACGCCCCGGCGGGTTCGGGGGTGGCTTATGGCTGAACCGGCACGATCCGGACGAATCGGCCGCCTTGGCGCCGCGGCGTTGACGCTACTGCTTCTGCCGCTCGGCCTGGCGCGGATCTACGAGAACGTGCCGCTGGCACCGCAGCTGCCCCAGCCGATCGAAACCCTGGCGGGCTACGTCGCGCCCTTTCAGGTGGTCAATTCGTATGGATTGTTCGCGGTGATGACCACGACCAGGCTCGAGATCATCGTCGAAGGATCAGACGACGGCCAACAGTGGCGGGCGTACGAGTTTCGCTACAAGCCGGGCGACGTGAACCGAGCGCCGCGCTGGGCCCAGCCCCATCAGCCGCGCCTGGACTGGCAGATGTGGTTCGCGGCTTTGGGCGATTACCGGAGCAACCCGTGGTTTGTGACGTTCCTCGAACGGTTGCTGGAAGGCTCGCCGGAAGTGCTGGCTCTGCTCGAAAAGAATCCGTTTCCGGATCACCCGCCCCGCTACGTGCGGGCGGTGACGTACGACTACCGATTCTCCACTTGGGACGAGCACCATGAAACCCGCGCCTGGTGGCATCGCGAGCCGCAGGGCGAATATCTGCCAGCGATCGGATTGCGAACCACCGCTGCGCGATGAATCATGTGATAGCTTCTGTTCCATGCGAGCGACAATCGTACTTCTCCTGGCAGGCGTTGTGCTGGCGCAAGCTCCTCCCGGGCAGGCTCCGGCGGCCAAGGCGGTAGGGACCATGAGCGAGTTGATGATCGACGTGATCTATCCGACCTCGAACGCGGTCTTCTACATTTTTCGCGAGCCGCCCAAGAACGAAGTGCAGTGGGACGAATTCAAGACCCAGGCTCTGACGCTGGCCGAATCGGCGAACCTGCTGATGATGCCGTCGCGCGCGCGCGATCAGGATAAATGGATGGTCGACGCGAAACTACTGTGGGAGGTCGGCAACAAGGCTTACCGCCTGGCGCAAGCTAAGAACCTGGATGGGATTGTCGCTCTGAACGACGAATTGAACACGGCGTGCGTGCAGTGCCACATGGATTACCGCCCGGCCTACGGCCGCCGGAATACCGGCGCGAAGCAGCAAAAATAGGCTTCTCCCGGACCCTTGACACCGGGATGCCTAAAGCCGATGCTGTATCGAGGAGCGACGCATGAGCGGATTTTCGGAAATCGACCGAAGAACATTTTTTGCTGGCCTGGGCGGCGCTGCCGTACTGGCCGCCATGAGCTCAGAAGCTAAAGCTGACGCGCTGGAAGACTTTCTGATGCAGCAGTTGAACGAGGGCGTCGCTGCGTCGCAGGGAGGCAGTGGAGCCAAGAAGAAGTTCCCGACCATGGCAGACGTCGAGGCGCAGATTGAGACTCGGCCTACCCGAAGAGGCGTGGGCAACCTGTTTGTCTCCAACTCCGGCAACGTGAAGAAGCTTCCGCCGATGCCGGCCAAGCCGACGCTGATCGACTTCTTTAACCTGCGGTTCGCCCAGACGTCCAATCACGTCCTCCAAAGCGCCAATCGCGCCGTGCAGAATCACATGACAGAGGAGATCGTCCTCGCTTGCCTGCTCCACGACACCGTTCACGCGCTCATCAAGGTGGACCACGGCTGGTGGGGCGCCCAGCTTTACGAGCCCTACGTTTCTGAGAAAGTCAGCTTCGCGATCCGGCACCACCAGACGCTGCGCTTCTACGAGGACACCGCCGCCGGTTACATCTACCCGGATCTGTACCGCAACATGTTCGGCGAAGACTACAAGCCCGAACCCTACATCGAAGCCAACTACAAGTTCGTTCGGAATCACAAGTGGTACATGGAGCCGCGGCTGGTGACCGTCAACGATCTGTACGCGTTCGAACCGGGCGTCAATCCGAAGCTCGAGCAGTTCGTGGACATCATCGGCCGTAATTTCAAGCAGCCCAAGGAAGGGCTGGGATTCGACAACAGTCCGGTGGCGCACATGTGGCGTTCGATGGCGATGCCGGATCATCCCCTTTAATCGGACAGGAGAACTCCTTTGAGATACAGAATCGCGGCAGTCCTTATTGTGGCCGGATCGCTGTGGGCGCATCATTCCACCAGCGCTGTATTCGATATGGGGAAGAAGGTCCAGGTGACGGGGACCCTGACCAAAGTCGAGTGGATCAACCCGCACATTTCAATTTTCATGGAAGCGAGGGGCGAGCACGGTGTGGACACCTGGCATTTTGAAGGCAGCCCGCCGGCCTGGTTCCGCAGGGTCGGAGTGAATAAGAGCGACATCGCCAAGGCGCAAGGCCAGATGATCACGGTGGACGGCGTCCGCGCTAAAGACGGTTCGCTGTACGGGTATCTGCAAAAGATTACTTTCGCCGACGGAAGCACGCTCGAAACCGTCTCGGGCCAGATTCCTGAGCGCTAGAAAAAGGAGAACAAGCCATGAAGCTACGGTTCTTTGGTGCGACTGCGGCCGGACTCCTGCTGGTTGCTTTGGCAGGCGCACAGCAACAAACGGGATCTGCGCCGACAAAGGTAAAGCGCACTGCGGATGGGCACCCCGATCTGAGTGGGATCTGGGCGTACGCCGTGGATTTGCCCGCAGGCGGGTTGAAGCGCGAAGTCAATGGGCAAGTCATCGTCAAGCAGGCGGACCTAAGCAATCGCCGGGCGCCGAAAGGCGAAGTGAAGGGCGCGCTGCCGTTCACCGCGGCTCCGGTCTACAAGCCCGAGTTTCAGGCCAAGGTGAAGGACTTGTTCGATCACGAAAGCAAGACTGATCCGGTGTTCTACTGCGGACGGCCGGGCGTGCCGCGCGTGGGACCGCCGCGCAAGATCGTTCAACTGCCAAACGAAATCATCTTCCTGTATGAAGACATGTCGGGCGACACGTATCGCGTAATTCCGACCGACGGCCGCGCGCATCGCGCCGAAGCCAATCCTGGCGCCTATGGCGACTCTATCGCGCACTGGGAAGGCGACGCGCTGGTGGTGGATGTAACGAACTTTGACGACAACACCTGGTTCGGAGAGGGCGGCTATTTCCATACCGACGCCATGCACGTGACCGAACGGCTGTGGCTGGATAACGGCAACCTGATATGGCAGGCCACCGTGGAAGACCCCAAGGTGCTGGCGACGCCCTGGACGATCACGCCCCGCGTCGTGAAGCCTTCCAACGAGCCACTGGAAGAGTCGGCGCGCTGTGTCGAACAAGACGGTCATCGGCTGCTAAACGACGATCATCACGGGCAGCGGTAAATATCTCATGAGTGCGATCAGACTTGGCGTCGCGGCCATGATCACCATGGCTTCCGGCGCGCTAGGGATTCTCTTGCTTGGGCAGTCACCCGCGGGCGACCCCGCGCGGGGCAAGGCCGTCTATGAAGGCAAGGGCGATTGCCAGAGCTGCCATCGTATCAATGGGGTTGGCTCGCGGCTGGGTCCTGATTTGAGCGATATCGGTGTTCCGCGAGGCGGCGGCCGCGGCGGGAAGCAGGCGGCTCCTGGGGCTGCACCGGCCGAGGCTCCGAGCGTGAACCTCGCGGCGCTCGAAACTTCGATCATCGATCCCGATGCTGAGGTGACTCCGGCGAATCGCCTGGTCCGCATAGTGACCAAGGATGGAAAGAGCGTCACGGGCCGGCTGCTCAATCACGATAACTTCACCGTGCAGTTTATCGATCCGGAGGGTAAGCTGCGATCGTACATGAAAGCGGATCTGCGGGAATCGACGGTGCTGACCAAGGGCCTGATGCCTTCCTATAAAGATCGGTTCAGCTCGCAGGAAGTCGCAGACGTGGTGGCTTACCTCGCGACGCTGAAAGGACCGGGCAAATGATTCGACGCTCGCTGGTTCTCGCTTCTATCACCGGATCACTGTGGGCGCAGGTTACGTTCGACCGGATTCTGAACGCCGATAAGGAACCGCAGAACTGGCTGACCTATTCGGGCAACGTCAAGGGCCAGCGGCATAGCGGGCTTAAGCAGATCGCGCCGGCGAATGTGAAGAACCTCGAGTTGCAGTGGGTGTGGCAGGCCAAGTCGCTCGAGAAGTTCGAGACCACGGCGCTGGTGGTGGACGGGGTCCTGTACACCGTGGAGGCGCCCGATACGGTGGTCGCTCTCGACGCGGCTTCGGGACGGATTTTCTGGACGTTTCCGTATACTCCGGCCGCCGACGCGCGGCCGTGCTGCGGACGAGTGAATCGCGGGCTGGCCATTTTGGGAGATACGCTGTTCCTGGGCACCATCGACGCTCACCTGATCGCACTCGACGTCAGCACGGGCAAGCCGGTATGGAACACGGCCATTCCGATCCCCGCCGAGACGCCGGATGCCCGGGGGCGTTATGGCGTCACGCACGCTCCCCTGGTAGTGAAAGATAAAGTGATCGTCGGAACCACGGGCGGTGACGGCGCCATTCGCGGATTCATCGACGCCTACGATGCGAAGACCGGCAAGCAGGCCTGGCGCTTCTACACGATTCCTGCCGCAGGCGAGCCGGGCAACGATACCTGGCCGTCGGGCGACCGGTGGAAGACCGGAGGCGGCGCGGTGTGGAACGCAGGCGCCTATGATCCCGAGACGAATCTCACGTTCTGGGGGATCGGGAATCCGAGCGAGTCACATAATCCGGACCGCCGCGTCGGCGACAACCTGTACACCGATTCGGTGGTGGCGCTCGATGCCGACACTGGAAAGCTCAAGTGGTATTACCAGTTCACGCCGCACGACGACATGGATTGGGACTCGACGCAGGTCCCGGTGCTGGCCGATATCGACTGGCAAGGCCGCCCGCGCAAGGTGATGCTATGGGCAAATCGCAACGGCATCATGTATGTGCTGGATCGAACCAGCGGGCAATTTCTGAAGGGCCAGCCGTTCGTGAAGGTGAACTGGCTGAGCGGCTTCGACGAAAAGGGCCGGCCGATGCGCGTGCCGGGCAAGGTCGCGAGCGAAGAGGGCAGCCTGATCTATCCGACGGTGCTGGGAGCAACCAATTGGTACCCGCCGTCATTTAGCCCGAGCACCGGGCTGTTCTACATCGCCGGGTGGGAAAACGCTGGAACGATCAACTACCCAGGGCGGCGTTCGACGGACCTGGGCATCACGCCGATGGCGGATGTGAAGCTGCTACCGAACCTCAGAACCGACGACGAGGGCTTTGGTATTGTGCGCGCGTTTGATCCGAAAACGGGCGACCGCAAGTGGGAGTACAAGATGGGCGATACCACCTGGGGCGGCGTGCTCACCACGGCGTCGGATCTGCTCTTCAGCGGCGGACGCGACGGTCATTTCCTGGCGTTGAACGCGCGAACCGGAGAATTGCTCTGGAAGGCGTCGCTGGGTGGTCAGATCAATAGCGGCGCGATGAGTTATTCAGTGAACGGAAAGCAGTACATCACGGTCGCCGCGGGAACGTCGCTGTTCGCGTTTGCGTTGCGGGAATAGGAGCGGGCATGCCCGGACCCCCTTGCTCTTTGGCGGCTTCCAGCCATTCCGAAATCACGGTTTCTGCGTTCGCAACAGCCTCCTATCGGGTGGGCCCATCAACCGCGCAGGTGTCGAGAAGAGTCTCGACACGGCACGCAAGAGTGCGTGCGCCACATCGTCTATCTCGGTCCGTAATGCGGGACCGGACGGCCGACCTCTAGCGCCCCCAGATCAGGGGCGCGGCCGGTGAAATCGTCGTTTACCCCGCTTAGCCGAATCCCGGCGTCCACCGGCGCCGATCCGGGCCGCAGTTGAAAATCGAAATCCGCGGGCTTGTAGAGCGTCCGCGGATCGGGACCGGGAGGCGTTACCTTCTGGAAGACATCGTAGTCCACCATCACGCTGTGGCGATCCTGCCCGGTAGCCTCGCTATATTCCTTGAGGGTTTTAAAACGCCTCTGCTCCCTGGATTTCGCTTCGAGCTGGTTCTGCTGCTGCATCGCGAGTTTGCCGATTTCGCCCGGGAAATTCGCACGCATGGAAAACGGCGGCGTACTCCATTCGAAAGAAAACTCCGCGCCTTCATTGACGCGAAACCCGTTGTAGTCCGAATCGGAATAATTCGTATTGGATTCGACAGCGAAGGTTTCGAGCGTCTCGCTTTTCCCCAGCACCAGGTTGTTGCGATAGTGCACATTGGAAACCGCCAACAGCATAGGTTTGATCGGGGCAAGAAACGTATTGTGGTACACGACAATTCCGGCCGATGACGCGGTGAACTTCACTGCCCCGCCCTCCGGCGCGTGATACACGATGTTGCGGATGAAGTACACCGGCCCGCCGAACATCGGCTGCACGCTCAGCGCGCGATGCCCGTGGTTGAAGCAGCGATTGCGCAAGATGCGGATATTGTGCGCGCCGCCGTCGCTTTCGATGCAGTTGTCCTCCACATTGCTGATGTCGTTGTTATAGAAATCGATCGAAACCGGCAGCCGGTCCGGGATTACGTTGGGAGCGCCGTCCGGGTTTCCATAAGTGGCGATGTCGATTCCATCGTGAAATTGCGTAACGCGGTTAAAGGCCACAACGTGTCCCTGTCCGTAAACCTTTACCGCATATTCGGACACAAGCTTGGCCCCGAACTCCGGAAGATTCTGCCATGTGCGTCCAGTGAAGCCCACCAGAATATCCGGCCGGAACTTGCCGACAAACGTATTATCGGCGATGTAGAAGTCCTTTGATCCGGACCAGTCCGAATAGACGCCCCGCCCGATATTTTCGAGCTTGCAGTTCTTGATGGTGATGCCGCTCGCGCCGGCGATGTTTTTGTAACCCGCCCAGAAAGCGAGCTAGGTATTGCGAATCGTAAGGCCCTCGAAGTAGTTGTAATTCGCGGCCATCAGGTTGAACAGATTGTACGCGCCATCTCCGTCGAAAATAGCCTCGCCGTCCCCCGCTCCCTTGATGACGATGGGCTTCTCAGCGGTCCCGCTCTGGGTCAGAAAATACGTGCCGCTGGAGATAGTACCCAGCGGGCCGCCATATTTGTAGCGGTCGTCTTTATACACGCCGGCGTGTACCAGAATCGTGTCACCAGGCTGCACGCGAGCTGGGTAGCTGTTGAAATAATCGGCGCCCGATGAGCCCTCATAGTACGCTCCCAGCAGCCCGGTGAACGCAGGTTGCTGCTTCTGGCCGCTGAAGCCGGGCGGATACACGTGATACACGTTGCCGCCTGAGGCCGGCTTTGGTTCGGGACGCGTGTGGATCGTGACGATATTCTCCGCCTTGCCGTCGACACCGTCGGGATCAGCGAGCACCAGGCGACACTCGTAATCCGTTCCCGGCTCGAGATCGAAAATGCTGCCGGCGAACATGTTCGGCACGATATACTGCAGCGAATTTTCGTTGATTCGTTCGTGATCCAGGCGCAGCAGCGGAAGTCCTTCTTTCCATGCCTGCTCGCCCTTCTTGCGGTAAAACACCGAGACGGCGGCGTTGTGGTTGTCATCGCCGTCGATCTTCCATTCAAAACCCAGGGAAATGAGCGTCGGACGCTCGGCGATGAACTCGCCGGAGGTGGTCCGGTTCGCCGCTTGGAGCGAGAACGTAAAAAGCAGCAGGCCTAGGACGATGCTGGTGCGCATAGCACCGTCGATTCTACCACTTGAGTAGTATTAAGTATGCGTTTTGCCGCAATGTTAGTGAGTCTCTCGGGCTTGGCTTCGGCGCAAACCGGCAGCGTCAACGGAAATGTCACCGATCCGAACGGCGACGGGGTTCCCACCGCGCAGATTCAAGCCAAGAACACGGCCACCGGAATGGTTTACCAAGGTGTGAGCGCGGCCAAAGGCAACTTCACGATCCCGCGTCTTCCGGCGGGAACGTACGACATCACGGTTCCTCCCATCGGATTCTCATTTCCCAAGTACGAGCACAAGGGCGTCGCGGTTCAAGCGGGGCAGACAGCGCGTTTCGATATCCACCTGGAATGGGGCGGGAATCTGGGTACGCCCGGCGACGACTTCTCGCTCGTGCTGAAAATGCGTAGCAAGGGTCCGGCCGCGGGACCATCCCCGCGGGGGCGCGATGGCAAAATCGATTTTTCGGGTGTGTGGATCGGAAATGCACCGGATGTGGATACTCCCGAGTTGCTGCCCTGGGCGGAAGCGGTAACCAAACAACGGCGAGCGAAGGGAAGCGGGAACCCGGGGGAATCCTGCCTACCCGGAGACGTATTCCTAGTGTCTCCGTTCATTTACAAAATCATTCAAACGCCCGCGGTGATGGCGATCTTGTGGGAAGGAAACGTACCAGGAATAGTCCAGATTTTTCTCGACGGGCGTGCTCACTCGCAGAATGCCTTTCCAAGCTGGATGGGCGACTCGATCGGTCGGTGGGATCGCGACACGCTGGTGGTGGACACAGTAGGCTTCAACGACCAAAGTTGGATCCGCGCTTTCCCGCACACCGAGATGCTGCACGTAGTCCAGCGCTACAGCCGGCCGAATAAGGGTCGCCTGGAGAAGGAGGTCACGATCGAAGACTCAGGGACGTTTACCAAACCTTGGAAGATGCGCACGGGCTGGGATCTGGCGCCAGGCGAAGAAGTCAAAGAGTACATCTGCAACGAGAATGAGAAGGACGTCCCGCACATGAAGTGAAGGGTACGTAGCGGTGGATCGCCTTGACTCTGAAGCTCTTGTGCAGTAACATCTTAGCCGTGCCGCGGGCACGTTCAGGAGAGTCTCTTCCGATGCGAAATTGGATTTCGGCCGCCATGGCAGCGGCCGCGTTGTTGATGCTGACGGCAATCCCAACCCCCAGCCAGACCCAGCAGACGTACAAGGCGCCCAAGGCAGCCGACGGCCATCCCGACCTGGGCGGAATTTGGGAGTACATGGGTACGGCCAATTGGGACCTCCAGGATCATCCGGCGCAGGCTGGTCCGCTATGGCAACTGGGAGCGATCGGCGCAGCGCCTGCCGGACAAAGCGTAGTCGAAGGCGGCGAGATTCCCTATCTCCCTGCGGCGGCGGCGAAAAAGAAGCAGAATTTCGCGAACCGTCGCACTCTTGATCCGGAAGCGAAGTGCTATCTGCCGGGCATTCCTCGCGCAAACTACATGCCTTATCCCTTCCAGATCGTGCAATCGCCTCGCGGGATCCTGTTTGTATACGAGTACGCCACCGCGAACCGCATGGTCAACATGGGGAAGGCGCAGGAGGCCGGTTCCGATTCATGGATGGGAACCAACAACGGGCGTTGGGAGGGCGACACGCTGGTGGTGGACGTCACCGGCCTGAACGGCCTGGCATGGTTTGACCGCGCCGGCGATTTCGCCAGCAACAAGCTCCACGTAGTGGAGCGCTTCACGCGCGCGAGTCCGTATCACATCAACTACGAGGCCACGATCGAAGATCCATCGGTCTTCTCGCGATCCTGGAAGATCAGTCTGCCGCTGTACAAGAGAATGGAAAAGAACGCGCAATTGCTGGAGTTCAAATGCGTGGAGTTCGCCGAAGAGTTGCTGTACGGAGAGTTCAAGAAACAACCTGCCAAGTAAGGAGAGCTGCATGAAGAAAACACTGTGGGCTGTGAGTATCTGCGCGGGACTGCTGGTGGCCGCTTCGGCGCCGGCGTGGGCGCACCATGCGTTCCAGGCGGAATTCGACCAGCGCAAGCCTATCAAGCTGGAAGGCAAAGTCACCGACATGGAGTGGATCAACCCGCATGCCTGGATCCACATCGACGTGAAGAATCCGGACGGCACTGTGACCAACTGGATGGTGGAGTGCGGCAGCCCGAACATCATGCTGCGACGCGGATTCACCAAGCGGTCGCTTGAAACCGGCACTGATATCGTGGTGCAGGGGTATCAGGCCAAAAACGGATCGCTGCGGGCCAACGGCAGTAGCGTGACGTTCGCGGACGGGAAGAAGCTGTTCGTCGGCGGTTCGAACCCCGATCTGCCGGAGAACGATCAAAAGAAGCAATAGGAGGGCCGCATGATACGACTGGCGTTGACCGCGATCATATTGGCGGCGGTACCGCTGGCGGCGCAGACGGCCAAGCCCGCGGCTAAATCGAGCAAAGGGTACACCGCCCCCAAGACAGCTTGGGGCGATCCCGATTTACAGGGACAATGGCCGGCCACGGCCAATATCCCCATGCAGCGTCCGGCGAACCTCGGCGAGCGGGCAACACTCACTCCAGAGGAGCTGAAGCAACGCGAGTCCCAAGCGGCGCGCGCGGCCGAGGCCGACAGCGAGGAGTTCGCCTCTTCGGATACCTCGGTGAGCATCAATCCGCCGGGATATTGGGTGGAGCGCGGCAAGCCGCACGCCCAAGCGTCGCTGGTCGTGGATCCGCCTAACGGCAGAATTCCGCCGCTGACGCCGGAGGGCCAGGCTTATGCCAAGAGCCTGCGGAACGGGCTCGGACCGGGCAGCCATTTTCCGGATAAGGTCGATACCTGGGAAGACTTCGATTTCTACAGCCGCTGCATTACGCGCGGTCTGGTGAGCAGCATGTTGCCGACGCTCTACAATTTCGGCAACGAAATCGTACAGGCTCCGGGATACGTCGTGATTCGCAATGAAATGATCCACGAGACGCGCGTGATCCCGCTCGATGGGCGGCCGCATGTCGGGAAGGCCCTGCAAACCTATATCGGCGATTCACGCGGCCATTGGGAAGGCGACACCCTGGTGGTGGAAACCACGAATCTGAACAACAAAACCGGCACGGGCGGCGGCTTCTTCAGCGACGTCGCGGTCCTGACGGAGCGGTTCCGGCGCATCGCCAAAGACGAGCTGAGCTACGACCTGACCGTCAACGATCCCAAGACTTGGACCAAGCCGTTCACCATCCACATGCCGTACAAAGAGGATCCCAACTACACCATTTACGAGTACGCCTGTCACGAAGGCAACTACATGATGATCGACGCCCTCACCGGGGCTCGCGTTCTGGAGAAGGAAGGCGTGAACGTGAAGGTCGACAACAACAACTTCGTGCGGCCCGTGGGTGAGGCTCCTAAGAAGTAACAAAAACGGGGACAGCCAGCCGATTTCGGCTAGCCGCGCAAGTCAGGCGCCATGCTCGTTCTTCGAAATCGGAGGCAGTCCCCATTTTTCTGCTTAGTCCCAGTAGACGAACGCCATCGCGTTGCCGGTTCCGGCTTCCGAGCGATAGCAGGGGACGTAATCGACCTTGTGGTATTTCCGGCCGGCTGCGTTCATGGCGGCGATCACCGGATACCAGTTTTTGGTCTCCGCGGTCCCGACCTTGAAGACGTTCTCGGGGATTCTTTCGAGCGCGGCCTCGTCGCCCTTTTCCATGGCGTCGAGAATGGTCTTGTCCAGATCCTCGTCGATCACGAAATGCGTTAATCCGCCGGAGGCCATGATCGCGACGCGGCCGTAACCCTTGAAATTCTTGACTGCGCGATACAGCGCATGCCCGAACTGCAGGCAGCGCGCGTTCTTGGGTACGTTGTGGGGGAAATGGACGTTCAGGATGATCGGCACACTGGGCGGAGGCGTGTCACCGAGGATGGAGTGATACAGAAACCCGTAGGCATGCGGGATCCCGCCGCGCGGCGCAGCCTTGGGAGTAATGTCGGATTGCGCCAGGTCGAAGTTCTCGGCGGCCAGGGAATCCAGAATATGATCCGCCAGCTCCGACGCTCCCGGATAGGTCGCGCCCTCTTCCGGCGAATTGCCAGGCTCGGCGATGTTCAGGCCCGGAGCGTCCTCATGGAGGTGTTGTACGTTCTTGATCTGGGGGCCGCGATAGACGGTGATCGAGGGCGTAAGACCTTCATCGAAGAATTCGCGCTGGTCGTTGCCAAGAATAATCACAGCTTCAGGCGCGGTCTCTTTGAACTTCTTGCCGAGCACTTCCATCGCCCGCCGGCACTGCTGGAAACGCTCGCGCCGGACCTCGACCGTGGTCTGATCGGCAAACCCCGGCGCACGTAACTTCATCAAACCTTCGAAGTCGTAAGTCTTGCCGCGGAACCAATGCTTCTTGTTCTCGCGATCGGCTTTCGCGCGCAGATCCCATTGCTCAGGGGGCGTGGACAACAGGGGCCCGTGAGACGATCCAATACCCAGTACGATTTCCGCCATATGTGAATCTTGAGTGTACTACTCCTTGAAAGCCGTCATTTACTTGAAAGCGATTTTGGCTTTCTGATCTTGTTCCGCCTTGACCGAGGGGCCGAACAGATTTTCGAAGAAATGTTCGCGCACCAGGCGTTCCACCACGCTGTTGTCGATCACTTTGTGGAAGTCGTAAGCCTTGAGCTGGGCGCCGATCTGCGCGTCGGCCTGATGCTCCACGATGTACTGCACAGCCGGGGCCAGCACGTACGGCACGCGCTCGTAGGATTCCGATTTGCGGTCGTGGTCGTACAGCCGTTCGACGTCGGCAGGGGTCTGAGGATCGTACACCGCGTACGCCTTCACGGCCATAGCCTTGTCCTCGTAATAGCGCTTGATGCCTTCGGCCTGCGCCTTGATGAGCATCTCGGGCAGCTTGGGATTCGCCGCGATGGTGGTCTTCTTGAATACGTACGCCATAGGCGCGTAGAGATCCTGGTAATCGGCCAGGTTGGCAATTTCCTTGAAGCCTTGCGACTCGAGCTTGAAATAGGCGGGCGGAGGCAGCATGGTGGCATCCACTCGCCCGCTGACGAGCGCAGCGACGCGGCCGTTGCCGTCGGTACCCAGCGGAACCCACTGAATGTCCCGGGCGCTTAGCCCGTTTTTGCCGAGAATCGCCAGCGCGAAGTTATAGGGCGGATCACCAAGCTGGCTGACGCCGAATCGCTTGCCCTTCAGATCCTTGACGCTCTTGATGTCCTTGCTGGTCATCATCGCGAACAGGCCGCGGTTCATCGGACTCCCCATGATAACCAGCGACCCGTCCTTGGACGCCGCCAGCATGGCCTGTTCCATCGGGTAGTTGGTCGCCTGCGCTTCACCGCTCACGATCATCGCGATCCCGGCAGGATGGACGCCGAACACCATCTTCGCGTTGACGCCGTTCTTCTGGTAGTAGCCGCCCTCTTTCGCGAGGAACAGCGGCCAGTTGGCGGGAGCCTTGGCGGGATAGTTGATAGTGATGTCCTGCGACGGTGGCGCCTGGGCGAATATCGTGAAGGCGGCGACCGCGAGGGCGGCCGCGAGCAGGCTGGTTAGGGTGACGGTTCGCATGTTGCCTGACACTTTTGTGAGGTCTCCGGAGGGATTATAGCGGCTCTAGTCGGTGAGCGCAAAGCTAAGCGCAGCTCAGTACAGCAGGAACGGACGCCGGCGGTTCATGAAGCCGGCGATATCGGTCATCAAACCCTGCTCGATGACCCGCGGATCGTCGCCCGCCTTGAGCGCTTCGATCACCTTGCGGTTGCCGATGAGCTGCTTCGACGCCTCAAAGTCGATCTTGCCGGGATACAGCTTGTGCAGCGCCGATGCTACCTCCAGGCCCAGGCGGATCGAATCGAATTGATCGCGGTCGGCGATGACGAATCGCACGCCTTCCATAGTTGACGTCAGATGCGTGGGATAAACCCGCACGCCCGGAGTGTATCGGCCATTAAGAAACTCGGCCAGTTCTACACCATGGATCCAAGCTGCGCCGATCTGCTCAAACGGAGCATCGGTGCCGCGCCCCACCGAATAGTTTTTCGACGACTCGATCAGCGCCAGGCCGGGATAGAGCGTCGCCGCGTTCAGGCTGCGCATGTTGGGAGACGGGTCGATCCACGGCAGACCAGTGGAATCAAACCAGTCGCCGCGCTCCCAGTTCTGCATCTTGATCACGTGCAGGTCCGCGTTCCACTTGCGCTCGGCGTTCGCCATGGTGGCGAGCTCACCCAGCGTCAGCCCGTGGCGAACCGGCAGATCGTAGCAGCCGACGAAGCTTTGCAGGTTCGCGTCCAGCATCGGCCCTTCGACGTGCAGCCCGGTGACCGGATTCGGCCGATCCAGCACGTAAAAGGGAATCTTGGCCTTTCCGGCGTCCTCCAGCGCATGAAGCATCGTACAGGAATAAGTGTAGAAACGCGCGCCCACGTCCTGGATGTCGAACACCAGAGTGTCCACGCCGCGCAGCGTCTCTGAGGTCATGT